>NZ_CP033922.1:1615000-1887500 GCF_003815715.1 Chryseobacterium sp. G0162
CTATAAGCTGATCCGGCAATGTATGAATATAGGGCCATTTTTCGTTGTATTGTCCGCATTCCATCACTGCAAGGTCAAATGGGCCATACTTTTCACCAATTTCAGCAAAATGATTTCCATAACCACTATCACCTCCTAAAAACAGGTTTTTGGTTGGAGTCTTTAAAACAAATGAAGTCCAGAGAGAGATATTTCTATTCAACAATCTGCCGGAAAAATGTCTTGCCGGAGTAAGGGTAATTCTGAATCCACTGGCAAGATCTATGCTTTCCCACCAGTTTTTTTCAATAATCTTCCCCGGTTCCCAACCCCAGTATTCAAAATGCTGGCCTGTTCCTAATCCACAGATTACTTTTCCTACTTTATCTTTTAATTCCTGTACGGTTTTATAATCCAGATGATCCCAATGATCGTGGGAAATCAACAAAAAGTCGATATCCGGCATATGTTCCGGTTTATAATAATCTGCTCCTTGAAATGCTTTTATAGATCCGGGCATTGGTGAGGCATTTCCACTGAAAACAGGGTCTACCAGGATTTTTTTTCCATCCACTTGTATAAAATACGAACTATGTCCAAACCATACCAAAACGTTTTCTTCCGGGGGAAGGTTTTTCAAATCTGTGACAACAAATGGAAGGGCAGATTTTGGGGAGGTATTTTCTATTTTACACAAACTGTTAAGGAGGGCTTTTGTCATACTTTCTCCTTCTAATAAAGCTGGAGTAATAAGTATATTCTGAAATTTCCCGTTGAGGTAATTGGGAAGTGTACTGAAGTATTCCTTTCTTTTTTCATCAGGAAACTGTCCGAGCTGTTTTACTAAATTCATTTCCTTATTTTTTACATTCTCAGCCTTTCTTCTTCAAGATCCAGCCTTGTTAAATAATGTCTTATATATTCTTCGTCAATATTCGGATTCTGTCTGTTTTCTTCCCGAAGCCAGATTCGCTGTTGTTCCAGAGTTTCGAAATAAATTTCCTTGGCTTCATCCGACAGTTTATGGGTGGAACCTTCTTTATCTTCCTGCTCCCAGCGGTCCATCAGCTTATTAAAATATTCATTTTCATTTCTTCGCTCTTTATAATTTTCATCAAGATATCTGAAAGCAACCCTACGCATTCCTTTTCTTAAATAATGTTCAGATTCTTCTTCGGACAGGTATCCACGTCCTATGTCAGATAAATTAAGTTTTTTAATCAACACAGGTAATGTAAGCCCTTGAATAATAAGGGTAGCCAAAATTACAATAAAAGTAATAAAGAGTATGAGATCACGATGGGGAAAAGGCTGCCCGTTTTCCATCACGACAGGAATGGATAAAGCGGCGGCTAATGAAACTACCCCACGCATTCCGGTCCAGCTCATCAATATGGGAGCTTTCGTCCCTGGATCTCTATCGGCTACATTGATAAAATTACGCATAATTAATGTTACGAAAACCGCTCCAAAAGAAGCTAAAAATCGTACAATTATCAGTACTGCTGTGATTAATACCCCATAACCAATCGCATTAGAAAGACTTATTCCTTCTTTATCCAACCCTACCATAATTTCCGGAAGATCCAGCCCTATTAATAAAAACACAATCCCATTAATCAGAAATACGAAACTTTCCCATACATTGGAACCCTTCAGCCTTGATTCTGAGGTTCTAAAGATTTCATGTCTTCTGATCGAAAGAAACAATCCGCCGCTCACCACGGCCAATACTCCGGATGAATGCACTTCCTCAGCGGCAATATACATTACATAAGGAGCTACCAGACTAAGAATAGCATCCATGTTTACATCTGTAGGAAATATTTTTTCGATTTTGAGAAAAATAACTGCCAGTACAACCCCTATTCCCAGACCACCGAAAACCATCCATCCAAAGCTTACCACTGCATCCTGCCAGATAAACTGTCCGGTTGCAACAGCTACCATCGCAAATCTAAAAATAATAAGGGAGGAAGCATCATTGAATAAGCTTTCCCCTTCCAAAACGGTAGATAGATTTTTAGGAACTTTTACAAACTTTAAAATAGCTCCTGCACTCACCGCATCCGGTGGAGAAACAATTCCTCCCAGTACAAAACCTAATGCTAATGAAAACCCGGGAATATAGAAATTGGCAACAAAAGCCACTGATATAGCTGTAAGAAACACTACAATAAAAGCAAAGCTGGTGATGATCCGCCTCATTTTCCAGATTTCTTTCCATGAAACGGCAAATGCCGCTTCGTATAATAATGGTGGTAAAAAAATGATAAATATAAGTTCCGGATCTATTTTTATGGGTGGTAATCCAGGAATAAAACTTATCAAAAGACCAGCAATTACCAATATTATAGGATATGCTACTCTTAAGCGATTGGCCAGCATAATGGACCCAATAATGACCAGAACCAGTCCGAGATAATAAATGAAATTCTCCACCATTTGTTTTTCAATTAATTGTGTGAATCTAATTTATATAAATTTTGATAAATATGATTTGTTTTTTATCTAGTTTTCAATTCCAGTAGAAACTAATTTTCAAGTATATTGCTTAAGAATGCATTTTTTTCATCCGGTATTACCATTTTATTGTAAATAAATACAGCCATACATTCTTGTATGGCTGTATTTATCAGGTTTCTTAGGCTAATTTTTCCAAAAAGAATGCTACCAACTGATCAACGGCTTCATTAACATAATTTTCTCTATCATATAAAGACATATGATTGGCTCCTTCAATAGTATATTTTCTTTTGTCTGTAGAGGCAGCACGTTCAAGCAGATCATCACTCATCCAGGCACTTCCTGCTATACTTCCCACTACTGCAAGCAGCGGCTGCGTAAAGAAAACCTCTGCTTTATTATAGGCATCATAAGAAGTAAGCTGTGTCAGACTTCTGGTTGTAGAAAAACCTGGTGCTGTAGGATATTGACAACGATCTGTATGATAATATTCCCAGGCTTCTCTTAATTCTTCATTGGGTGCATCTTCTTCTCTCGTTGGAGCTAACGGAATCGTCTGGATTTCTGTACTCCCGACATCTGCTGTTCTTGCGTTAGAGCCAGCTATTAAGTAAGGTAGTGCGTCGGCATCTTTTACATTGTTTTCCCATCCGTTTCTGAACATCGATCCAATATTTACTGCGCTTATCATTCCTACCGCTTTAATTCTATGATCGTTGATAGCTGCATTGGCTGTATATCCTGCTCCTGCACAGATTCCCATAGCTCCGATCTTATCAGCATCTACATAAGATAAGGTTGTAAGGTAATCAATTACTGCACTTATGTCTTCTGTTCTGATATAAGGATTTTCCAATTGGCGTGGTTCTCCTGTACTTTCTCCCTGATAAGAAGCATCATACGCAATAGTTATCAATCCATATTCAGCTAATTTTTTAGCATATAGACCTGCGGTCTGCTCTTTTACTCCGCCGCCCGGATGAGACACTACGACTGCCGGGTATTTTTTGTTCTGATCAAACCCTTCAGGGAAATTGATGATTGCTGACAGGATAATTTCCTGGGCGTTTGTGTTTTTGATACTGATCTTTTCCTGTGACATGACTTTGTATTTTATTTGTTATTATTTATTTTGATGAAAGCTGGAAGAACAAAAGAGTATCCTATTTTTTGATTACTTTTTTTCAGCTCTATTCTTCTTTCATTTTGATAAATCAAAGGTAGAAAGGGACCCGCTCTTGAGACGGAGACACATTACCTGAAAACAGATACATTTTACCTTTTTGTATTTTTGGGTACTTCTATAGTAAATTTTGGCTAGAGCCGGATGATGTTTTTGGGTATTTTCAGACCTGCTAAAGTTTTATCTCCCGTAAATCGCACAGATTTCGCAGATGATTGCGGATATGAAAATCATAGGTTTTCAAAAACTTGCGTGTACTTCTTCTCCACAAAGCTTTTAACTTAAAATCCCTTAAGTGTTTAAATCTTTTGTGACTTTTGTGGTTAGGCACAATCCTTATTAGATTGCAGAATTTTATTTCCCACAGATTGCTCAGATTTACACAGATGTTTGTAGATATTATTGAAAACAAAACACCGGTTTAGAATTAATATTACTCATCATTTATTACGCATTACGCATACATTAGCCCGGATAGTAACGGTTACCCCGCAGCTAAACTGGAAAGCTAGGGAGGTAAGCCTGGGATGCGCTGGCGCGAGGAGTATGAGTGAATAGCCGGAAAAGCTCCTGAAAAAGCAAAAGACAACTCGCGGAGCTGCCTTTTATTATATTGTTCAAACTGTTTACTGATTCCTGAAAACTTTTGGGGAAAGTCCTGTTTTCTTACGAAAGAACCGTGCAAAATAATTGGGATAATCGAACCCGAGACTGTAGGATATTTCACTTACAGAAAGGCTTGTATTCTTGAGTTTATCTTTTGCCAGCTTTACAACGTAATCATGAATATGATCCAATGGTGATTTGCCTGTAAAGTGCTTGATGAGGTCTCCGAAATAATTAGGTGAAAGGTTACTTTTTTGTGCAAAATAAGCAACAGAAGGGAGTCCGGCGAGATTCTCATTATCGATGAAATAATGATCCAGATTTTTATAAAACTCATCGATTACCCTGTGGTAAATCTCACTTCGGGTATCAAACTGACGGTCATAAAAATCTTTAACGTAAGTAAGAATCAGGTTGACATAAGAAATGATAACCTTTTTTGAATAATATTCTTTCTGAAATTCGTGGTTTGCTTTTCTGAAGAGATCCCACAAAATACTTTCTTCTTCTTTAGTGAGGAAAAGAGCTTCATGATTGTTATAATGTACAAAGCTATAATCTTTGGCATATTTCTCAAGATATTTAGCCCCCATCATAATACATAACCCTGAAAATGGTGGAGCAATCTCCCACTCCAACGTATTTTGCGGACAATCCACATACATATAGGAAGAGTCTGACTGATCTTCCAGAAGCTGGTGAGGAACAAACTTGACTTCCATCGGTGGTTTGATAGCTAAAAGATAAAAATCAATGGTTACCGGCTCAGATTTTAGCCTGATATCATTCTGCGTCTCAAAATCTACGATGTGAAGATCATCACTTTTCAGATTGCCAACATTCAGGTATTGGCAGAATCCGGGGATATTTAATATTTTTATACTCATTGTACAGGCTTTCAATAATGGGTAAAATTAAATATTTTGAACAGTGTCCTTATGATACATATTAAGGAAAAACGGATACATTTTACGGTTTGTATTTCTACATTTTTACAACTAAGAGCATTAATCCTAAACTCAGCAATACTATAATACCGGCTATGATAGCAGCTTCGCCTACATGCTTCAGGTATCTTTTTCCGTCAAATGTGAATTTTTCGGGATGGATACTGAATTCCTTAAAAACAAACGGATCTATTTTCAAATCTGGCCTGAAGCGAACAATTCCTTCTATGAACCTGGCACGCAGAGCTCTTCCATTTTTGATATAATGAGTACTTCCAATGTCTGTTCCGTCAAATACAACTTTAGTTTCATTACGATTGATTCCTACAGTGAGTATCCATGTTTTTCTTTTCATTGTCAGGTAAACCTCATAGTCATCTGAACGAAGGGACGTTCCTAACTGATTGTAAAGAATAGCATCTATGCTTTCGTCTTTTTTATAAAAATGAATGCCTTTATCATCTACCATAATTTTTGTTACGGATATACCTTTTTGATTTTTTCACATAACGAAAAAACCGATACATACCTATAACCCAAACAGGATAATATAATACAGCTACTACAACAAATACCTTTATATTCCCCGAAACCAAAAAAGGAAACACAGCAAGTACTGTAAACATAAACAACAACACTGATCCAAAGAAAATATTCATCAGCCATGTGATTACCCAGCTAGGTTTGGAGGCTAATGGTAAAAATTCTTTTCTAAAATCCTCTTGCATCTGTTCAAGATACGGAAAAAAATAATAATAAAAAAGCCATAGGATGGCCTATAGCTTTGTACAAAATTGAAAATAAGATATGTTCTTTGAAACTATGAAATTGTATGTGCTTTTTCTGTAGTAACATTATAGAGGTCGGAAATCACATTATCTACAAACCTCCATTCTGCTACTGAATTTCCTGAAGTAAATTTAACATGCAGATACCCCCTTTTGTAAAGATTCGCATACTCCAGATCGTCGATCAGTAATGAAAATGCCTGAGCTAATGCGCTTGCCTGACCAGGATCTGATGTAATTCCGAGATAGCCTTCAAGGCCTGGTGAAGAAACGGAACTGCAGGCTAATTCGGTTCCGATAACCTTCCCTTGTGCATTAGTCAATGTCCCTAACCAAGCGTTATGCGTATCCCCTGCCAACACAACAACATTTTTACCCGCAAGCATAGAATACAGCTGTTCTCTTTCCATGAAATATCCGTCCCAGGCATCCAGGTTATAAGGTAAAGTGGTGGTTATCCTTGCTATTTCTTGTGGAGTAAGCGTGGGATCCTGAGCTTTGTATCTGCCTTTTATGACCATCAGTTGGGCAATGGTATTCTGAAGTGCCTGCATCGTAGCCGGTTGTGCGCTTCCGTACTGTTTTATTTCTGCTAAAATCTTATTCAATAGCATCAATAGTTCTGCAGGAACCATCATTTTGGTCATCAGGATTTGCTGTCCCAATACCTTCCATTTTGTAGAATCAGAATTGATCTGGGAGCCTAACCATGCCATTTGCTCGCTCCCGATCAGTTTTCTGCTTGGATTTAAAAAATCTGTTTTAAACTTCAACTGATCGAAGTTTCCTGCATTATCCAGATAATCTGAATACTCTAGTTGCTTATCTCTTGCAATCACTCTGGTATCCATCATATAAAGGGAAACAATATTTCCGAAGGTAAAGCTTCTGTAGATTTTCAGATCTTTCCCTGTTTTAAGCGGAATATATTCACTGTAAGCCTGAAATGCTGCCATTTTTCTTACCTGAAAATCACCTTCGTTAGGCTGATGATTCTCTGCTCCGCCTTTATAGGTATCGTTTGCAAATTCGTGGTCGTCCCATACACAAATAAAAGGTTTTTTCTGATGGGCCAGCTGAAGGTTTTTATCACTTCTGTATTGTCTATATCTTTCTCTGTAATCGTTCAGGTTTAGGATTTCTTTCGCAGGCTTATGAGCTCTTCCAAGCTGGTTGGTATATGGATTCGTTCCATATTCTCCCGGTGCATATTCGTAGATATAGTCGCCAAGGTGTACTACTACATCAGCTTCAGATTTGGCAACGGCTCCGTATACGTTGAAAAGTCCCGCAGGAAAATTCGAACATGATACCACCGCCATTTTCACTTCATTGACGGAATCTGCCTTAGAAGGTAAGGTAATCGTTTCCCCTGTTACACTGACTTCCTTTGTTTTAAGGTTATAAAATCTATAGTAATATTTCGTATTGGATGGAATATTTTGTACATCTACCGCTACAGTAAAGTCATTAATGGTTGCAGCACTAGCTTTTCCACTTCTTAAAACCTCAGAAAAATTGCTGTTTTTGCTTATTTCCCATGTAATTTCAGCATCTACTCCTCCAGAATATCTTGTCCATATAATAACTCCTGTTGCGGTAGGATCAAAACTGGCTACTCCGGTATCAAAACCTGAATTTTTAAGATCATTAGGAACCGTTCCGCCTTCGGTAAAGTCTTGATCGCTGCAACTTTCAATGAGAGGAGCAATAAAGATTCCTCCAGCTGCTAATAGTGAATTCTTAAGAAACCTTCTTCTGTTAAGCAGATTGTTATTTTCCATCATTACTTTTTTCTGCAAAGCAACGGGATCTGAGGAAGAAGGCTGTTAACTGAGTTTTAATTATTCTTTATGGTTTTTTTAAACGTATGTTTAACATAGTATTTTTTAAAATAGTATCAGCATACTGTTCATTTTTTATTCTAATTCAAATCTTTATAATTCTTTTCAAGATTATGAAGAATCAATTCTTATAAGAATATAAAAAAACCACTCACATTATGTAAGTGGTTGATTTTATTGTGGTCCCACCTGGGCTCGAACCAGGGACCACCTGATTATGAGTCAGGTGCTCTAACCAACTGAGCTATAGGACCTCAAAACTTGGTTAAATTTTGTGTTTGCAAAAATAGTAAAATTTCTTTCACTACAAAATTTTTTATTGCTTTTCTTGGCAAAGTTCTACCAGCACACCATTTGTTGATTTAGGATGAAGGAATACAACTAATTTGTTATCAGCACCTTCTTTGGGTTCTTCAGAGATAAATTGAAATCCTTCTTTTTTTAATCTTTTTACTTCGTCCAGGATATTTTCAACCCCAAATGCCAGATGATGGATGCCTTCACCTTTTTTTTCGATAAATTTTGAGATTGGACTTTCGGGATTACTGGCTTCCAAAAGTTCGATTTTACTTTCTCCTGTTCCGTAGAAAGAAGTCACCACTCCTTCTCTTTCCACTGTTTCTTGTTTGTAGGATTCTTTTCCTAATAGTTTAGCAAAAAGCTCGTCAGAAACTCCTAAAGACTTTACGGCAATACCGATATGTTCTAGCTTCATAAATACTAATAAATATAATTAATTCGTAAATTTGATACGATCGCTGAATTTCAAAGTATCAATTCAAACAAAAGTAGTAAATTTGCATAAATTATGGAAAGTAACAGACAAAGAAAAGTAGCACAGATTATTCAGGAGGACTTCGCAGAACTTTTCCGCAAGCAGGCTGCTGACAGCAAACAAAGTATATTGGTATCCGTTTCAGATGTAAAAGTAACGGCGGATTTAGGTATTGCAAAAATTTATTTAAGTATTTTCCCTCAAGAACACCGTACAGCGGTAATGAAGGAAATTGAAGAAAACAAACCTCAATACAGAAACTTTATCGGCCAGAAAATGGCAAAACAGGTACGTATCATTCCACAGCTTAACTTTTACTTAGATACTGCTCTTGATGATGTTGAAAAGCTGGAAAGAGAATTAAGAGGCGAAGGCGACAATCCTGTTTTATAGATCTTGAAGAATATTGCATTTTACATAGCATCCAGATACCTTTTGGCTAAAAAAGGCAGTACCGCTGTTACCTTTATTACGTGGCTTTCAGTAGGTGCCATGACGGTTGCTGTGGCTGCAATGTTCGTTATTATTTCAGTTTTCTCAGGGCTTGAAAATCTGAACAAAGACTTAATCTCCAATCTTCATGCTGACCTGACTTTAAAAAGTATATCAGGTAAAACCATTAAAAACCTGGATGAGGTTAATAAAATTTTAAACAGTAATAAAGAGATTGCTAACTACTCCCGTGTTATTGAGGAAAAGGTATATATCAGCTTTAACGGAAAAGGTGACATTGCCTATTTACGAGGTGTTGACTCTGCCTATACAAAAGTAAATCCTATCAATAAGGAAGTATTTTATGGAACTTATCCAAGTTTCAAATACTCTAATGAGGTATTGATGGAAAACAGTCTGGATAACCGATTGTCAATTCCGGTAGATTCTTCCAATCATTATGCAACGGTATTTATGCCCAAGCCAGGAACAGGGATCATCAGTAAAGAAGAAGATATTTACAATAAAAGAGATATTTCAGTAACCGGAGTTTTCCCAGGAAAGGATCAACTGGACAGTTATATTATCTCCCCTATCGAACTTACCGAGGAATTATTAAGCCTTCCAAAACATTCAGCTTACCAGATTGTTATTAAATTAAGAAATCCGGAAAACGCTGATGCTGTGAAACAAAATCTACTTTCTTCTGTTGGCAAAAACATTGAAATAAAAACAAAAGAAGAGGAAAATGCAGCTTTCTGGAAGATGATTAATACTGAAAAGCTATTTATATACCTGATTTTTGCACTGGTTATTTTCATCACCACCTTTAATCTTGCCGGAGCTATCATTATCTTACAGCTTGATAAAAAAGAACAGGCAAAATCTCTT
This sequence comes from Chryseobacterium sp. G0162, assembly GCF_003815715.1. Lineage (NCBI taxonomy): Bacteria > Pseudomonadati > Bacteroidota > Flavobacteriia > Flavobacteriales > Weeksellaceae > Chryseobacterium > Chryseobacterium sp. G0162. Next base: position 1,624,912 of record NZ_CP033922.1, read on the forward strand.
ATTTCATTAGGCTTTCCTTTAAGTCACCTGAGAATGACCTACTTCTATACGGGACTTCTTATTGTAATTTCCGGAGTGATTACCGGTTTAATTTGCGGAACCGCATTATGTTACTTTCAGTTGTATACGGAATTCTTCAGAGCCAACGACGTGCTTCCTTTCCCGGTAAAAATTGTAGGAAAAAACTACTTTATCGTTGCTCTTACTGCATCTGTATTTGGAATTACAATCTCTTGGTTCTTTTCCAAGATCAGCAAAGAGTATATTACTAAAAATTAATATACCAAGTTTACACATTTAACATCAAAAACCCTTTTACGCTTCATTTTTTTGTACCTTTACGCCCCAATTTTAAAAAAATGAAACGAATTTTATCTTTTTTCCTATTAAGCTTTGCATTCATTAATGCATTTGCACAGGCACCTGCTGGTTATTATAATGCAGCTAACGGTTTAACGGGAGCTCCCCTTAAAACGGCACTGAAAGGCATTATTACTTCAGGTCACCAAGACAAAGGGTATGGAGGCTTATGGACAGGCTATTACACAACCGATCGTGATACAAACACAAATTTTGAAAACGATGGTACAGTACTAGACATTTACTCTGAGAATCCAAATGGACCAGATCCTTATAACTATACTATAGGTACAAACCAATGCGGAACATACGTTAACGAAGGTAAATGTTATAACAGAGAGCATATAATTCCTCAAAGTTTATTCAATCAAGCTTCACCAATGGTTGCAGATATTCACTTTATCCGTCCTACTGATGGGAAGGTAAATGGGATGAGATCTAATTATCCTTTTGGTAAAGTAGGATCTGCTACTTATACTTCACAGAATGGTTCTAAGCTAGGAAATTCAACTTCTCCGGGCTATGGCGGAACAGTATTTGAACCTATTGATGCTTTCAAAGGAGATGTAGCCCGAATGATCTTTTATTTTGTAACAAGATATGAAGATAAGCTTTCTACGTTCAGTAGTGGTGATATATTAGGTAGCTCCTCATTTCCAGGTTTGCAGGCGTGGGAACTTCAGCAACTTTTAGCATGGAATGCAATGGACCCTGTATCTCCTGAAGAAATAAACAGAAATAACGCAGCCTTCACATTCCAGGGGAATAGAAACCCATTCATTGATAATCCCGCTTATGTAGATTTAATCTGGGCTACCGCAATTGATAACCAAGCTCCTACAGCACCTACCAATTTAGCCACAAACACTCCAACTTCAAATTCTATTTCATTAAGTTGGACTGCATCTACAGATAATGTTGGAGTAACAGGTTATGATATTTATGTAAATAATACATTTAAATCTACTGTATCCGGAACATCAACTACAGCTACAGTATCCGGATTATTACCTCTTACCCAATATTCATTCTATGTAATTGCTAAAGATGCATTTGGAAATAATTCCCCACAAAGTAATATTGCAACAGGAACTACCCTTGACGGACCCGTAAACGTAGGAAACTGTGGTGATGAGAACTTTAGTAATATTCCGGCAAATGCAAGTGACTATAAAACCAGAACATGGACAAACAATAATGTAAGCTGGACAGCAACCTTTGCAAGAACAGACCAAACTATTAATGGTAAAGCAATAACAATTCAAGGAGGTGATCTAACTAGCTCCAACGTACCTGGCGGAGTTCAGACATTAACCGTAACTACTCAACTTAAATTCAGTGGATCAGATGGCAACCTGAATGTTTTTGTCAATGATAATTTAGTAGGAACAGTCCCTTACAGCGTAACAGCAACAACAACACCAATCAATGTGAATGTTACAGGAAACGCTGTTATTAAAATCGTAAACCCTAGCAACAATAACAGAGTGGCAATAGATGATCTTAAATGGACTTGCTACAACGGATCGCTGGCAACTTCTGAAACGAAGAAAGACAAAGCAGAGTTCACCATCTACCCTAACCCGGTAAGAAACAATGAACTGTTTGTAAAAGGGGAAAACCTTACCAAAATTTCAAAAGCTCAAATCTATGATCTTTCAGGAAAAGTAATTGAAACGATTGCCAATCCTTTTAAAAATTCAAATAAAATCAATCTTAAAGGATTAGTAAAAGGAACATACATCTTAAAAACAGATAATTTCTCTACTAAATTTATTGTAGAATAATTATTATAAAATATTTCAAACTAAAGGCCGGATTTATCCGGTCTTTTTTTATAATTTTGATGTATGGATTCCAATAAAAAATTAGGATTGATAGGACGAAATATTTCCTATTCCTTTTCTAAAAAATTCTTCGAAAATAAGTTCCAAAAGCTTATGCTTAAAGGTTTTTCCTATGATATTTTTGACCTGAGTGAAATCAATGAAGTAGAAAACCTTTTTTCCTCACCTGAGTTATTAGGTTTTAATGTTACCATTCCTTATAAAGAACAGATCATTAGTTATCTTGACGAATTAAGTGATGAAGCTGAAAAAATTGGTGCCGTGAACTGTGTTTTAATTCAAAACGGTAAAAAAACCGGTTACAATACGGATGCTTTCGGTTTTGAAAAGACACTTCTTCTTCACAAAAAATCATCGCAGGATAAAGCTTTGATCTTAGGAAACGGTGGAGCAGCAAAAGCAGTAAAGTATGTCTTGGATAAACATAATATTCCATCACAAACCATTTCTAGAAGTACGGAAATCAATTTTGAAAACCTTGATAAGGAAACTGTACGGGAACACAAAATTATTATTCAATGTACACCGGTAGGTACTTTTCCGAATGTTGAAGATTGCCTGGCTTTTCCTTTTGATGCGCTTTCCCCGGAACATTTAGTTATTGATTTAATTTACAACCCCAACTATACGCAATTTATCATCAATGCTTCCGAAAAAGGAGCAAAAACAGTAAACGGTTATTATATGCTTGAACAGCAAGCAGAAAAAGCTTGGGAAATTTGGAATTTTTAAAAAAAATAACATAAATTAGTACTTTAATTGGCCTTACAGCTATATTTGAAGGATATTAACGCCACTCACATAAAAGATTTGCTATGACTACAGAAAACAATCTTTCTGAAAACGAAGAAAAGAAAAATCCTAACGAAGTACCACAGGAGACATCGGAAAACACAGTTTCTCATGATGCCCATCCTCATGGAGATGATGCTGAACACCTGGAAGAACATGAAGATGTTGAGATTTCTCTGGCTGATGCCCTGAAAGAAATGGAAAAAATCATCAACGCGCCTAACGCCGGTGAAAACTCCAAAAGATTCAATCAGCTAAAAGAAAAAGCAAGTCATCACATCCATGATGAAGTGGAAGATAAAAAGCACGAGTTTGCAGAAGCTGGAAATGCTACTGAAACCTTTAGTTATGAGCATCCTTCACAAGCTAAACTCTCTGCTTTAATCAATATTTTCAGAGAAAAGCATGATCAATTCCAAAAAGGACAGGAAGAAGAACAGAAGAAAAATCTGGAACACCGTCAAACTATTATTGAAAGATTAAAAAATCTATATACCAATTCAGAACCTGGAGTCAATCTTTTCAAATCCATTCGTGAGATCAAAGAAGAATGGTCAAAAGCCGGACAGGTTGCTAAATCTGAATTCAAAATTCTTAACAATAATTATTTCCACCATCTGAATCAATTTTATCAAATGCTGGATCTGAATAAAGAATTTTTGGAGCAGGAATACAGCCACAACCTTGAAAAAAGACAACATATCATTGCCCGTGCTCAGGAATTGGAGAATGAACCCGTTATCCAAAAGGCTTTAAATGAACTTCAGTATCTTCATAAACTTTGGAAAGAAGAAGCAGAACCTGTAGCAGAAGAATTCCGTGAAAAAACATGGGAAGAATTCAAAGAGATTTCCAATAAAATTCACGAAAGAAAATCTGAACTTTCAGCGTCTATTGAAAAAGAACAGGCTGTCAATCTTGAAAAGAAGACTCAGATTATCGCTGAAATCAAAAAACTTTCAGAACCTTCTGAAACGCCTAACCATAATTACTGGCAGAACGCTATCAAAAGAGTTGAAGATCTTCGTTCCGATTTCCTGAAAACAGGAAGTGTTCCAAGAAAACTTTCCAACCAGAACTGGAATGATTTCAAAACAACCCTTAGAGGATTTAATACAACAAAAAACAACTATTATAAATCTTTAAAAGGTTCTCAGCAGGCTAATCTGGAAGAAAAACTAAAACTGATCCAAACTGCTCAGGACAATCAGAATAACGAAGAGTGGGATATCGCTGTTCCATTGTTCAAAAAGCTTCAGGAAGACTGGAAAAAAATCGGGCATGTTCCAAAGAGCATGACCAATAAAATCTGGGATGAATTCCGTGACGCTTGTAATGCATTCTTTAACAATTACAGAGAAAAGAGCAATACTTCTACCGATAACTGGAAAGAAAACTACAAGAATAAAAAAACTCTTCTTGACGAATTGAAATTGGTTTCCAACGATGAAGGAAGTATTGAAAAAATCGAAGCCATTAAAACAGCGTGGAATACCATTGGAAAAGTTCCAAGAGATAAAATTTCAATCAATTCTGAGTTCAATAAGACTCTAAGAGAGAAATTGAAGATCAATAAGATCAATGAACTTGAATTGAAAGAAGAAGGATTATCTGAAAATCAGCTTACCGACAAGGCAAGAAAAATCAAAAATCAGATTTCTGATCTTGAAGCTGAAATCGTTAAGCTTGAAAATAACCTTTCGTTCTTTAATAAACCATCAAGAGAGAATCCTCTGTTAAGAGATACTTACAACACTATTGATGAAAAGAAAGCTCATCTTGAAACTTTAAAGCAAAATCTTCACAGCATTATTGCCGGAGAATAAATCTTAACAAAATAAATAAGGGCGGAGCAAAGCAATTTGTCTTCGCTTTTTCTTTTTATAAATATGAATAACGACGAACTATATATTTCAAGATGTATTGAGCTAGCTCAAAAAGCGCTTGGCAAAACCTATCCTAACCCTCTTGTTGGAAGTGTAATTGTTCACAACGGTAAAATCATTGGGGAAGGATACCATCACAAAGCAGGGGAAAACCATGCAGAAATCAATGCGATCAATTCAGTGGAAGATAAAACCCTGATTCCAGAATCAACGATTTATGTTTCATTAGAACCCTGTGCTCATTATGGGAAAACTCCTCCATGTGCTTTAAAAATTAAAGAATTAGGCTTTAAAAAAGTAGTCATTGGTGCTATGGATTCTCATGATAAGGTCAATGGAAAAGGAAAAAAGATCATTCAGGATGCAGGAATAGAAGCTGTTTCAGGAATTCTTGAAAAAGAATGTATCGAACTGAATAAAAGATTTTTTACCTATCATGAACAGAAAAGACCTTACATCATCCTAAAATGGGCAGAATCTGGGGATGGATTCTTAGATAAAGATTTTAAGCCAACTGCTATTTCTAATGCTTTGGTCAACCAATTCGTCCACCAGCTTAGAGCAGATGAACACGCTATTCTGGTAGGAACACAAACAGCTTTAGCCGATAATCCAAGTCTCACTGTAAGAAACGTTGAAGGAACTCATCCTGTTCGTATTTTAATTGATTTTGATCTGAAAGTTCCGAATGACTTTAAGATTTACAACAACGAAGCCAGAACAATAGTTTTAAATACTGTAAAAGAAGAAACAGAAGGTCATATCCAGTTTATTAAAATTAAAAAAGACAACTTCCTGCCTGATTTGATGGGAGCTTTATATAAAGAACAGATTCAATCTATTATTATTGAAGGAGGCCGCTTTACACTACAACAATTCATTGATGCTGGTCTTTGGGACGAAGCCATCGTCATTAAAAATGAAAATCTAAAATTAGAAAACGGGACAGAAACCCCAGAATTCAGGCATTTTCCTTACAAAACAGAAAACTACAGAGATAATACCATTTCCTTTTTTAAATCAAAATAAGCCCATTTATCACCTTGAAATGAAATAATTTATTTACCTTAGTAATATTCAAAAAAAATATTATTATGAAAAATTTAAAAAAAGTTTCAAGACAAAGTTTAAAAAAAGTACAGGGAGGTATAGCACCTGAATGTTGTTCATTTTACCCTCCATCATTACAACACTGTTGTGCAACGCCGTCAAGTATGAGCTGCCCACCGCCTTGGGCAGATGGATCATTCCCATGTTAATATCAGCATATCGTACAAATTAATTAAACTAAAAATATGAGCATGAAAAACTTAAAAAAAGTATCCAGAGCCGGATTAAGAACAATCCAGGGAAGTGCTGTTTTTGTAACATGTATATTACCTAACGGCCAACCTACAAGATGTAGAGATAAATGTCCACAGGATTTTTGTGGACCAACAAGTTATATGTGTCTTATTCCAATGGATCTTTGCGGAGATGGAATTTAAAAGAGATTTTTTACATTCAGAAAAGATATAAGCCGTCAAATTTTGACGGCTTATATCTTTTCTGAATTAAATGATTAGCTTTGCAAAAAGCTAATAATAATGAACAAATACTTCTCCATACTTTTCTTGAGCTTAGTATCGCTTATGAAAGCTCAGGAATGGAAATTTTTAACTCCTGTAAAAGGGTATTCAATAATCAAAAGTTTAGAAGTTACTCCCAATCAAACTCTATACATTGTAGACAAAGACAAGGCTGCCTCTTCATCCAGAGATGGCGGAATTACGTGGCGAAAACTTTTCAGATCTGGATGCTTAGACATTCAAATGCTTAATGATAATGTAGGTTTCGTTTTAAAAGATTATCAGATTTTTAAAACTACAGATGCTTTTGCTACCTCCACACCGTACCCTGTAAGTGGTGATTTCTTGAAAAACATGTATTTTGTTAATGAATCTGTTGGTTTTGTCTGTGGTAGTACAGGTGTAATTTATAAAACAACAAATGGAGGAGCGAGCTTCACCTCCGTATCTCTTTCTATCAATACAACCTTAAATGATGTTTTCTTTATCAATCCGAATATAGGATTCGTATCTGGAGAGAACGGAACGTTATATAAAACGACCAATCAAGGAGCAACATGGATCCCAACTCCTCTAAATACAACCGGAATTGACAAAATCCTTTTCATTAATGATAATGAAGGTTATATAACAGGAAATAACGGTGGAATTTTCAAAACAACAGACCAAGGAAACAGCTGGACAGCTTTAACCACCAATACCCAATATCGTTTGTTTGATATTAAATACAATGCTGGAAAATTGTATGCCGTAGGCCAAGATAACAGGTTATTAAAATCTTCAGATATGGGACAGACCTGGACACAGCAAAGACTGATTGACGCCTTCCCCTATAACAGTCTCTATTCTATAGGGTTTGTAAATGGTAATATTTTGGTAGGCGGTGATGCTAATATTTATAAATCTACCAATGGTACAAACTGGACTATCCAGGTGCCCGGTATATATCAATCTAACTTGAAAAACATATCTTTCGGTAATGATGACAAAGGAGTTATCGTAGGAAATCAAACTGGCTATAGTGTAGTATATTATACTGAAAATGGAGGGTACAACTGGACCAACAAAAAAGCAACCTTCACTCTGGATGCTTTCAAAGGTGCACATATAAGAGAAAATGGCAAAGGAGTCCTTATTGGTAACGGAAACCATTCTTTCACATCAGATTTTGGTAAGACGTGGGATAATTCAAACATAATCAATCATCCCACATTTGTATCTCCTTACTGGCTTAAAAGTAATGGTGATGTCTTACTAGGAACTGCATCCCCCTATGTTTCACCCAATAATGGAATACACCTATTTACAACATCCAATACCTCTTATTTTACTCTAACTGATAAGGTTGAAACAATCCAATTTTATAATGATATGATTGGCTATGCCGGAACATACCAAAAGCTTTATAAAACAACAGACGGCGGAATAACCTGGAATATCATTTACACCGTACCAACATCAATAACTTATATCAATATTATTAATATAAACAAGATACAGATAGGCACAAATAATAACATGCATTATATTAGTAGTAATGCTGGTTCTACCTGGACCGAAAATACAGATGATGATCAATATCATTATATTAATGAACTTATAGGCTATCGTATAGATTCTGGTTGGGACATATACAGGACAGCAGACGGAGGCCTAACATCACAACTTGTTGTTCCGAGTACTAACTATTTTAATTCTAACCTGGCAACAATTAATGACATAAAATTTTTTAAAAATAAAATTATTGCTGTTGGAACAACTTCAGATATTTTCATTGTGGAATTCCCTGATCAAGCTCTTGGAACCAATGAAAATGAAAAAACAAAAGACAGTCCAAATAATCAGATATATCCTAATCCTACTACATCTTCAGTGTTATTTAAAACGCCAGTAGCCTTAGATAAAGTTCAGGTTTATGATACTCAGGGAAAAATAATGACATTTACAAAAGAGAATAACGGAATTAATATCTCACAACTGAAACCCGGAGTTTACTTTGTGAAATTTGAATCCAATGGAAAATGGTTCACCCAAAAAATAATAAAAAATTAAAAATACTGAAGAAGCTGTCGGAATTCCGGCAGCTTCTTTTCTAATAAGGGTGCAAGTTTATAAAGCATTTAATACTTTTGCATAAATAAAGAGGAGTACAGCATGACGTTCGAATACAAAACCATAGAAAAACCCATAGAAAATACTTTATTAAAGGAAAAAGGAAGTAAGTTTATCGGATTTGCTTTTCCTGTTACCAATGAAAAGGAACTAAAAACTGCATTGGAAAAGATCAGGGAAGAGCATCCAAAGGCAACACATCACTGCTATGCTTTCAGAATGGGATTAAATGGTGAAAACTACCGTGCTAATGATGATGGAGAACCCTCAGGAAGTGCCGGGTTACCTATTTACAACCAGCTCCTGGCAAATGAGATAACCAATGTTCTTGTTATCTCTGTCCGTTATTATGGAGGAACCAAACTTGGGGTTTCCGGCTTAGTAAAAGCTTATAAAGAATCTGCTAAGATCACCTTAGAAGAAGCCAATATCATTACAAGAGAATTGGAAACAGAAATTGAGATCCAATTCAACTTCAACCAACAGAATACCATCTTTACTCTGCTTTCAAAATTTGATGCCAAGGTAGTTAATTTTGATGCTAATGAAAATTGTATCCTTACCGCCTCATTAAAACTGGTACAAAAAGAAAGCATCTCAGAAAAATTATCTGAGATGCAATATGTTTCATTTGAATTTAATGATTAATCTCTTCTTCCACCGAGAAGCAAAGACCCCCAGTAAAGAAGTTGAGCTAAAGACCCTAAAGCCGCTACAACATATGTTCTTGCAGCCCACTTTAAACTATCCTGAACTCCTACAAATTCTTCAGCAGTTACAGTACCTGTATCTTTAAGCCATTTCATTGCCCTGTTGCTAGCGTCATACTCTACCGGCAACGTTACAAATGCAAAAAGAGTGGTTACGGCAAACATAGCCACACCAATAGCCAGAATCGCTGTATTTCCATTAGGATTTTCTATTGTTCTGGTAGCTGCCATTATCGCAATACCTGCAATAAGAACAAACTGCATCAGATTGGAACTTATATTAACAACAGGAACTAATTTTGAACGTAAGTTCAACATTGAGTATCCTACCGCGTGCTGTACGGCATGTCCACATTCGTGAGCCGCTACAGCTGCCGCTGCTGCATTTCTCTGCATGTACACCCCTTCAGAAAGGTTTACTGTTTTATCTGCCGGATTATAGTGGTCCGTTAGCTGTCCGGGAACTGATATTACCTGAACATCATTAATCCCGTTATCTCTCAACATTTTTTCCGCTACTTCTTTCCCCGAAAGGCCATTTCGAAGATGTACGTTGGAATAATATTCAAATTTTGATTTCAACCTGGACGAAACCCACCAGCTCACCAGCATTGAAATACCAATAATGATATAATAACCCGTCATTTTATTTAGATTTTGTGTTCAATTTTTAAGCATAATGATATAAAAACTGTGCCAAAGTATAAGATATTATTATTTATATTTGTCCTCAAATTACTCTCAAAAAACATGTCAACAGTTTCAATTATTGAAGTAAAAACTCCCGGTCAACTCAAGCAATTCGTAAGATTTCCTATGGATCTGTACAAAAATAACCCGTACTATGTTCCATCCTTTATCAATGACGAAATCAACATCTGGAATGCTGATGAAAATCCCGCACTTAAATATTCTGAAGCGAAACAGTATTTAGCATACAAGAATGACAAAATTGTAGGGAGAATTGCTGTTCTTATCAACCACAAGGAGGAAAAAGAATTAGGGATCCGTAAAGTACGTTTTGGGTGGATAGATTTCATTAATGATGAAGAAGTTTCACAGGCATTAATTCAGAAAGCGGTTGATTATGCCCATGAAAAGAATATTGATAAGATCGAGGGCCCAATGGGCTTTACCAATCTTGATAAAGCCGGAATGCTGATTAAAGGTTTTGACCAGCTGGCCACCATGATTGGCATCTACAACCATGATTACTATCCAAAACACCTTGAAAAACTGGGATTGATAAAAGAAAAGGAATGGGTAGAATTTGAGATTATTTTCCCTGAAGTTTTACCAGAAAAAATCCACAAATTCAACGAGCTTATTTCTCAGAAATACAAACTGAGCGTTTTAAAATTTAACAATAAAGAAGAAATCATTCAGTATGTGGATCCAATGTTTGATCTTCTAGATGAAACCTACAAACATCTTTCCACTTACACTCCTATTTCTGACGAACAGCGTAAAACATACAAGGAAAAATACTTTAAGCTTATTGACAAAGACTTCATTGTTTGCATCGTGGATGAAAACAATCACCTTATTTCCTTTGCGATTACGATGCCTTCTTACTCCCGAGCACTGCAAAAGTCCGGAGGAAAACTACTACCGTTTGGTTGGTGGCATTTTTTGAAAGCAGGCAGAAAAAATGACAGAGCTAATTTTTATCTGATTGGTATCCATCCTGATTATCAAAGAAGAGGAGTAACCTCTATCATTTTCAAAGAAATCTGGAAAATATTCAGAAAAAAGGGAGTAAAATACCTGGAAACGAATCCCGAACTTGAAGAAAACAAAAACATTCAGCTTTTATGGCAGGATTATAACCCTGTGAACCATAAGAGAAGGAGAACATACTCACTTGAGATAAATGATAATGATGAATGAGCACAATCTCACTCATTCACTCTAAAACTCTCCCACCTTCAAACACTCTTACCTCATGAAGCCACAACTTATCATTTTCGCTGTTTTAATCGCAGGATTTATTGCTTATAATATCTTTTTTCAGTCACAAGACGGAAGAACGAATACGGTAATCAACATTGTTTTTGGCAGTGTTCTTTTTGGATATATTGCCTTTATGGCTTACGCTCTTCTTAAAAAAATGAAGAAATAACTCGTTATTTTTATTGATTCTAAATTGTAGGTTTTCTCTATTTTCATCCTACTTTTAAGCTGATAAATTTCATGCTTTCTTGTTTATTCGTTAAATTTGCAAATTGAGATAATAATGCAAAAATGAATTTACCTGAAAGTTATATTCCAATCCTTATCCAGGCTGGTGTAGCAGTAGGATTTGTAGCTGTTTCTTTACTTGGAGCACATTTCTTAGGTCCTAAGCAGAAAAAAGGAGACTCTGTAAAAAACCAAAGCTGGGAATGTGGAGTTCCTAGTGAAGGAAACGCAAGAACACCATTTTCTATCAAGTACTTCCTGACTGCGGTATTGTTTGTACTATTCGATATTGAAATCGTATTCTTTTATCCTTATGCGGTAAACTTCAGAGAATTCGGTATGGAAGGATTCTTAGCAGTGCTTACATTCGTAGCAATCTTCTTCATGGCGTTTTTCTATGTTTGGAAACGCGGTGCGTTAGATTGGGATAAATAAATTTCAACATTAAAAGATTGAATTTATTTAAGTAATTTAAAGATTGTGAAGGTCTTATTTTTTTAATCTTTAAATATTTTAATCTTTAAATATTTACTAAAATGTCAGATAAAAAACCAGTAATAAGAACAGATGCACCTGCTCCCGAAGGCTATGAAGGAGAAGGGTTTTTCGCAACAAAACTGAGCAGTGTAATCGGGATGGCAAGAAAGTTTTCACTTTGGCCATTGCCATTTGCTACCTCTTGTTGTGGTATTGAGTTTATGGCTACCCTGAACCCTACTTATGATGCTTCAAGATTTGGAATGGAAAGAAACTCTTTCTCTCCAAGACAAGCAGATATGCTGATGGTTTGTGGAACTATATCCAAGAAATTAGGACCAGTTCTTAAAGAAGTATATACTCAGATGGCTGAGCCAAAATGGGTAGTGGCAGTTGGAGCTTGTGCTTCTAGTGGGGGTATTTTTGATACTTACTCTGTACTTCAGGGAATTGATAAAATTATTCCGGTAGACGTTTACGTTCCTGGATGCCCTCCAAGACCAGAACAAATCATTGAAGGAGTAATGCAGGTACAGGCTCTTGCAGAAAGTGAAAGCATCAGAAGAAGAGATATGCCTGAGTATCAGAAATTATTAGATTCTTACAACATAAGCAACTAAACGGAAATGACAAACGAATTTGTATTAGAAGCAATCACCAGAGAATTTCCGGAATCTGTTATTTCAAGTTCAGAACCTTATGGAATGCTGACCATTGAAGTGAAGAAAGAAGATATCAAGAAGATCATTCATTATCTTAAAGATTCATCACTGGAATTTAATTTCCTTACAGATATCTGTGGAATCCATTATCCTGAATTCCCAGAGAAGGAAATAGGTGTTGTGTATCATTTACATAATATGATGGCTAACTTCAGATTACGCCTAAAAATCTTTATGTCCAGAGAAAATATTGAAGTGGATTCTCTTACAGAATTATATGCCGGTGCCAACTGGATGGAAAGAGAAACGTTTGATTTTTATGGGATTAAATTTAAAGGACACCCGGATCTTAGACCTATTCTGAATATGGAAGATCTTGGATACCACCCAATGTTGAAGGAATATCGACTTGAAGACGGTACAAGAACCGACAAGGACGATAATATGTTCGGAAGATAAAAAGCGAATGGCCAATGGCGGCTAGCCAATAGCCAGAAGCAAATAGCTAAAAGCAATCATTATGAAAGATAACTCATTATCTAATATACTAAACCAGTACGAAAGTAAGGAACAGATTGACGGACAATTATATACCCTGAATCTAGGACCTACCCACCCTGCCACTCACGGGATTTTCCAGAATATCTTAACGATGGATGGAGAAAGAATCCTTCACGCTGAGCAAACGGTAGGCTATATCCACAGAGCATTTGAGAAAATTTCTGAAAGAAGAAACTATTCTCAGATCACTACCCTTACCGACCGTATGAATTACTGTTCTGCTCCAATCAACAATTTGGGTTGGCATATGACAGTAGAGAAGCTGATTGGTGTAAAAGTTCCAAAGCGTGTAGATTATATGCGTGTTATCCTAATGGAACTGGCAAGAATCGGTGACCACCTGATCTGTAATGGGGTAACCGGGATGGACTCAGGAGCAATTACAGGTCTTACCTATATGTTCATCGAAAGAGAACGTATTTATGATATGTATGAGCAAATCTGTGGGGCAAGGATGACTACGAATATGGGAAGAATCGGAGGATTCGAAAGAGATTTCACTCCTAAGTTTCATGAGTTATTACAAGACTTCTTAAAGACTTTCCCACCAAGATTCAAAGAATTCTGTACGCTATTAGAGAGAAACAGAATTTTCATGGACAGAACCATCGGTACAGGAGCAATTTCTGCCGAAAGAGCATTAAGCTACGGTTTCACTGGTCCAAACCTACGTGCAGCAGGAGTAGATTACGACGTGAGAGTTGCACAGCCTTATTCATCATACGAAGATTTCGATTTCATTATTCCTGTAGGAACTTCAGGAGACACTTACGATCGTTTCATGGTTCGTCAACAGGAAATCTGGGAATCCATTAAAATTATCAAACAAGCATACGAAAACCTTCCAGAAGGGCCATTCCATGCGGATGTTCCTGACTTCTATCTTCCTGAAAAGGCAGATGTATATCAGAAAATGGAAGCATTGATCTACCACTTCAAAATTGTAATGGGAGAAACTGATGTACCGAAAGGAGAAGTTTACCATGCTGTAGAAGGTGGAAACGGAGAATTAGGTTTCTATCTTGTGAGTGATGGAGGAAGAAGCCCTTACAGACTTCACTTCAGAAGACCATGTTTCATCTACTATCAGGCATATCCAGAAATGATTACAGGTTCTGTAATTTCAGATGCTATTGTAACGATGTGTAGTATGAATATTATTGCGGGAGAATTAGACGCATAAATTGTAAAAAGTATCATTGTAAAATGTATTCATGATTTTGCAGTGATTAAAATAAATAAGTCATTAGTACATTGTACATTGTACAATAATACATTAAATAAAATGAGCGAAACAATAGCTTTTAAACCGGAAAGTTTAGCACAGGTACACAAAATTATCGCAAGATATCCTGAAGGAAGACAGAAATCTGCTCTTCTTCCTGTACTTCACTTGGCACAGAAAGAATTCGGAGGATGGTTAGATGTTCCTGTGATGGATTATGTTGCCGAACTATTAAGTATCAAACCGATCGAAGTATATGAAGTAGCAACTTTCTATACGATGTTCAATATGAAACCGGTAGGTAAATATGTTTTGGAGGTTTGTAGAACAGGACCGTGTATGGTTTGTGGAAGCGAAAAAATCCTTGACCATATCAGAACGAAACTGAACATTAAAGATGGAGAAACTACTGAAGATGGTATGTTCACCCTAAAACCTGCTGAATGTCTTGGAGCGTGCGGATATGCACCAATGCTACAGCTTGGAAAGTTCTTTCATGAAAATTTAACGATAGAAAAAGTAGATGAAATCCTTGATCTTTGCAGACAGGGACAACTTGCTTTAGACTAATAAAGATTTTAAATCCCGAATTTAAAATCAGTTAATTTTTTTAATAATTATAAAAAGCTAGAAGCCAAAAGCCAATAGCTAAAAGCATAATAAACAATGAGTAAAAAACTTTTACTTAAAGACGCACATATAGAAGGTATTCGCTACTTTGAAACGTACCGTAAACAGGGAGGTTACACAGCAGCTGAAAAAGCCTTGAAGATGACTCCTGATGAAATTCTTGAAGAAGTAAAAACTTCAGGACTAAGAGGACGTGGTGGAGCTGGATTCCCAACAGGGATGAAATGGAGCTTTTTGGCAAAACCGGAAGGCGTTCCAAGACACCTTGTTGTAAATGCGGATGAATCTGAGCCTGGAACATTCAAGGACAGATATCTGATGGAGTTCCTTCCTCACCTATTGATCGAAGGAATGCTAATTTCATCTTACTGTTTAGGTTCAAATGTTTCTTATATCTATATCCGTGGAGAGTATTCATGGATCCCGGATATCCTTGAAGAAGCTATTGAAGAAGCTAAAGCAGCAGGATTTTTAGGTAAAAATATTTTAGGAACTGGTTTCGATCTTGAAATCTATGTACAGAGAGGTGGTGGAGCTTATATTTGCGGTGAAGAAACTGCATTGCTTGAATCCCTTGAAGGAAAAAGAGGTAACCCAAGATTAAAACCACCATTCCCGGCTGTAAAAGGTCTTTGGGAAAGACCAACGGTGGTAAATAACGTTGAGTCTATTGCAGCAATTGTTCCAATCATTGATATTACAGGTGCTGAGTATGCTAAAATCGGTGTAGGAAGATCTACAGGTACGAAATTGATTTCTGCTTGTGGAAACATCAACAAACCAGGGGTATACGAAATTGACATGACCATTACCGTAGAAGAGTTCATCTACTCTGATGAATATTGCGGTGGTATTAAAGACGGAAAAAGATTAAAGGCTTGTATTCCTGGAGGAAGCTCTGTTCCTATCGTTCCTGCTAACTTATTGTTGAGAACAGTAAACGGAGAGCCAAGATATATGAACTATGAATCATTAGCTGATGGTGGTTTTGCTACCGGAACAATGATGGGTTCAGGAGGTTTCATCGTGTTGGATGAAGATCAGTGTATCGTAGATCACACAATGACTTTAGCAAGATTTTATCACCATGAAAGTTGTGGACAATGTACACCTTGCCGTGAAGGAACAGGATGGATGCATAAAATCTTAAAGAAAATTGAAAAAGGAGAAGGAAAAATGGAAGATATCGATCTACTTTGGGATATCCAGAGAAAAATCGAAGGAAATACAATCTGTCCATTGGGAGATGCAGCAGCTTGGCCTGTTGCAGCAGCAATCCGTCACTTCAGAGATGAATTTGAGTGGCATGTGAAAAATCCTGAGTTATCTCAGACCCAAAATTATGGATTGGCACATTATGCAGATCCTATCCCAGCAGTTGAAAAGAATGCGTAGGTAAAATGAAAAAGTTATTGGTTGTCGGCTTAATGATGTCGAGTTTTGTTTTCGGACAGAAAAAAGATTCTTTACTTGTAGAAAATAATGCAGACTTGTTTAAAACTCCTGTTTCTAAGAAACCGGAACCTTTAAGCAAAAAAGGTCAGATGTTCGCTTTTTATGGATGGAACAGAGCAGCATTCAGTAATTCTGATATTCGTTTTAAAGGAAATGGATATGATTTTCAACTGAATAATGTAACCGCTCAGGATAGACCTACCAAATTTGGTCTTGTTTATTTTGATCCAAGTTGGTTTACTGTAACGCAGTATAATTTCAGAATAGGATATTTTATTAAAGATAATTTAGCGCTTGTTTTAGGAATTGACCACATGAAATATGTGATGGACCAGGATCAAACCGTTAACTTTAAAGGGCATATTTCAGATCCTGAATATGCAGCCATGGTACAGAACGGGCAAGTAAACCTTGCAGATGAGAAGTTCCTTACTTTTGAACACACAGACGGACTTAACTATGAAAATTTAGGTCTTGAAAAATACCAAAGTCTTATTAACAAGAAAAATGTTGATTTGGTTTGGTCGTATGGAGCCGGTATCGGATTTATGTTCCCCAAAAGTAATGTAAAGCTTTTTGGAAATGAAAGAAGTGACCGTTTTCACGTTGCAGGTATGGGAACTGATGTAAGAGCCAGTCTTAATTTAGTACTTTGGAACCATGTGATGGTAAGAGTAGAAGGAAAAGCAGGTTACATCAATATGTGGGATATTAAAACTACATTGAATAACAAGCCAGACAAAGCACAGCAGGATTTTGTTTTCGGACAGTTGATGGCTGGAATTGGATATACATTTAATACAAAGAAATATAAATAACAAAGCCTATTGCTTAATGCATAAAGCTTAAAGCATACAATATGAGCGAAGAAGTTAAAAAATTCAAAATAACGATAGACGGACAGACTGCTGAAGTTTTGCCTGGTACTTCTATTTTGGAAGCGGCTAGACAAATCGGTGGTAAATCTGTACCTCCCGCTATGTGTTACTACAGCAAATTAGAAACCAGTGGAGGAAGATGCAGAACGTGTCTTGTAGAAGTTTCTAAAGGATCTGAAGCAGATCCACGTCCTATGCCGAAATTGGTAGCAAGCTGCAGAACGAATGTAATGGACGGTATGGAAGTTAAAAACCTTACTTCTGAGAAAGCTCAGGAAGGAAGAAAAGCGGTTACCGAATTTTTATTGGTCAATCACCCGCTAGACTGCCCTGTTTGTGATCAAGCTGGTGAATGTCATCTTCAGGATCTTGGATATGAGCATGGAAACCTTGAGACAAGAACAGAATTCGAAAGAAATACTTACGAAGCTGATGATCTTGGTCCGCACATCAAACTGAACATGAACCGTTGTATTCTTTGTGCAAGATGTGTATTAGCTGCTAACCAATTAACAGGTGAAAGAGAGCACGGTATTCTTTTCAGAGGAGATCATGCTGAAATTTCTACTTACTTAAATAAAGCTTTAGACAATGACTTCATCGGAAACGTTATTGACGTTTGTCCTGTAGGAGCATTAACAGACAGAACATCCCGTTTTGCCAGCAGAGTATGGTTTACAAAACCAATGAACGCTTCTTGTAAATGTGATAAGTGTTCTGGAAAAACTGTAGTTTGGATGAAGGGTGATGAAATCGTAAGAGTAACTGCAAGAAAAGACCAGTGGGGCGAAGTTGAAGAGTTCATCTGTGATACATGCCGTTTCGAAAGAAAAGCATTATCAGACTGGAATATCGAAGGTCCTAGACATATCGACAGACACTCTGTAATTTCACTGAATCATTACCAGAAGCCAAAAGACGAATTGATAATGATTGATAATCCTGGTGCTAAGGAAATCAGTGAAAAAGACGAAAAATAATTTTAATAAAGACAATTAGATCTCAGACACAAGACATCAGACTTAATCTCATATCTAGTATCTGACATCTCACATCTAAAAATCTTTAAAACAAAAATGGATTTACTTACATTTAAACTTATACTTGTACTAGCACTTTTCCTGCTATCGTTAACGATTGCAGCCTACTCTACCTGGGCAGAAAGAAAAGTAGCCTCTATCATGCAGGATAGAATTGGTCCTAACAGAGCAGGACCTTTCGGATTACTGCAACCTCTTGCTGACGGTGGAAAATTCTTCTTTAAAGAAGATTTTACGCCTGCCAATGCTGAAAAATTCCTTTTCGTATTGGGACCGGCTTTAGTAATGTTTATTTCATTAATCACAGGAGCCGTTATTCCTTGGGGTAAAAGTTTAAATATTGCAGGTACTTCTTTTGATCTTCAGGTAGCTAACATTGACGTTGGTGTACTTTTCATCATCGGAATGGCTTCCATTGGGGTTTACGGAATCATGATCGGAGGTTGGGCTTCGAACAACAAATACTCATTACTAGGTGCTATCCGTGCTTCTTCTCAGATGATTTCTTATGAATTGGCCATGGGATTAGCGCTTCTTTCTATTATTATGATGGCTGGAAGCTTAGACTTAAAAGTAATCACAGAAAACCAGACTCACGGAAAACTATGGGGAATTATTCCTTGGGTTTCCGGAATGAACTGGAATATTTTCTACCAACCGGTTGCTTTCCTTGTATTTTTTGTAGCAGCTTTAGCAGAAACAAATAGACACCCGTTCGATTTACCCGAGTGTGAATCTGAATTGGTAACAGGATACTCTACAGAATATTCTTCCATGAAGTTAGGTTTATATATGTTCGGGGAATACGTGAATATGTTTATTTCTAATGCTTTTATGGTGGTTCTTTTCTTCGGAGGTTATAACTATCCTGGGATTGAGTGGGTAACTCAGAACTGGGGAGAAAACGTTGCAGGAATCTTAAGTATCGTAGCATTCTTAACGAAAACTGTCATCGGAATTTTGATCTTCATGTGGATCAGATGGACGCTTCCAAGATTCAGATATGACCAGTTAATGCACTTAGGATGGAAAACATTAATCCCGATGGCATTGGTAAACCTATTAATTACAGGAGCTGTAATTTTAGCATTTGCAAACTAAGAAAATTTGAAAATGAGCTGATTTGAAAATTTGATAATGAAATCAAAGTTTTATCTTTAGCCTATCATATTCAATCATCAATATTAAATAATTAAGATAGCAGACAAGATTAGTCTAAAATCTGGTGTCTAACATCTAATATCTATAATTAAATGAAACTTACAAACAGATCAAAAGTTGTTTCCAATAAAGAAATGACCCTTGCTGAAAAAATCTACCTTCCTGCGATCTTTACAGGGATGGGGATTACATTTAAGCATGCTGTAAGAACCGTGATAAAGGGTGCTCCCGCAGTATATTCGTATCCGGAAGTACAGAAGCCAAGAACGACTATCTGGAGAGGTCAGCACGTTTTGAAAAGAGACGAGGAAGGCAGAGAAAGATGTACAGCTTGTGGACTTTGTGCGGTAGCTTGTCCTGCAGAAGCCATTACGATGACTGCTGCTGAAAGAACTAAAGAGGAAAAAGGACTTTACAGAGAAGAAAAATATGCTTCAGTATATGAAATCAATATGCTAAGATGTATTTTCTGTGGGATGTGTGAAGAGGCTTGTCCTAAATCTGCGATTTATCTTACTGACAGATTGGTAGACGTAGAAACCAACAGAGGTTCTTTCATTTACGGAAAAGATAAATTAGTTGAAAAAATAAATGAAAGGATTGACATTACGACAAGACAATCCGAGAAACAAAAAAATGCGGTAAAATAATGGATCAGTTTTTATTTTTCTTGGTGGCGTTTTTAGCAGTGTCAAGTGCGGTATACTTCGTGTTTGCAAAAAATCCTTTATATGCTATTTTGTCATTAATTGTTACGATGTTTTCAATTGCCGGAATGTACATTCTTTTGAATGCTCAATTCTTAGCAATTATCCAGATTATAGTGTACGCAGGTGCTATTATGGTACTTTTCCTTTACATTCTAATGATGCTTAACCTTAATAAAGCAGACGAAAGTAAGAAGGGTAATACTTTAAAATTTATTGGAGTTTTTACTGCAGGTCTTCTTTTAGTAGGAGTTTTAGGAGTATTCAGAGGCGTTCAGCAAAACCATATTGTGGTAGAGAATGTAGACAGAGGTGTTGGTCTTACTAAAAATCTGGGTAGACTTTTGTTTAATGAATATGTTTTACCGTTTGAGCTTGCTTCTATCCTGATTTTAGCAGGTATTGTAGGTGCGGTATTAATCGGTAAAAAAGATTTATAAAATTATGGGAGAAGTAAATACATTTATACAAAGCATCCCTTTGGACTACTTCATTATCCTTTGTTCAGTATTGTTCTGCTTAGGAGTGATGGGCGTATTGCTTAGAAAAAATGCTATTGTGATTCTAGGCTGTGTAGAGCTTATGCTTAATTCTGTAAACCTTTTATTGGCTGCTTTTTCAGCATATAAAGGCAACGGAGACGGACAGCTTTTAGTGTTCTTCATTATGGTGGTTGCTGCTGCGGAAGTAGCGGTAGGTCTGGCAATTATTGCTATGCTGTATAGAAATACCCGTTCTGTAGATGTGAGTATATTTAATAAATTAAGAGGATAAGAATGGAGAATTTAGTATATGCAATAGTACTTTTACCACTTTTAGGGTTTCTTATAAACGGTTTATTCGGAAAAAATCTTCCAAAAATAGTGGTGGGTTCTTTGGCAACTGCGATGGTTTTCGGATCATTCTGTATTGCTGTAAGTCTTTTCATGAATTTTAATTCTGAAAGCCAGCCCGTAATCGTAAAAGCTTTTGAATGGTTTAGAGTTAATGGTATTCAAATCAATTTTGGATTCCAAATCGATCAGCTATCTTTAATGATGGTCATGATCATCACGGGTATCGGTTCACTGATCCACTTATACTCTATCGGATATATGAGTCATGACAAAGGATTCTATAAGTTCTTTACTTATCTGAACCTTTTTATTTTCTCAATGTTACTTTTAGTAATGGGAAGCAACTACCTTATCTTATTCATTGGATGGGAAGGTGTAGGTCTTTGTTCTTACCTGTTGATCGGATTCTGGTACACTAACGAAGAATATGGTAAAGCGGCAAGAAAAGCTTTCATCATGAACAGAATTGGTGACCTTGCGTTATTGATCGGTATCTTCATGATCGCTTCTCAGACCAATGCTGTAGATTATCTTTCTGTAGCAGAAAACGCTTCAAAATTTGAATTAGACGGAACAGTGATTATCTTTATCACAGCGAGTTTATTCATCGGTGCTACCGGTAAATCTGCTCAGGTTCCATTATATACTTGGTTACCAGACGCGATGGCTGGACCAACTCCTGTTTCTGCATTAATTCACGCGGCAACGATGGTAACGGCGGGTATCTATTTAGTAGTAAGATCTAACTTCTTATTTACTTTAGCTCCAACGGTACAAGGAGGAATTTTATTCATCGGATTCTTAACTGCAGCTTTAGCAGGATTCTATGCACTACGTCAGAACGACATCAAAAAAGTATTGGCATACTCTACTGTTTCACAACTTGGATTCATGTTCATCGCTTTAGGTCTTGGTGCTTATACAACAGCCATGTTCCACGTAATGACGCACGCTTTCTTTAAAGCTTTGTTATTCTTAGGTGCAGGTTCTGTAATCCACGCAATGAGCAACGAGCAGGATATGCGTTTCATGGGAGGTCTTAAAAAATATATTCCTCTTACGCACGCTACCTTCCTTATCGGGACATTAGCCATTTCAGGTTTCCCTTTATTATCAGGGATGATCTCTAAAGACGAAATTCTAGTAGCAGCTTTCGCTAAAAATCCAATGTATTGGGTAATTTTATTTGTTTTAGCGGCAATGACTGCAACGTATATGTTCAGACTATACTATCTGACTTTCCACGGAGAATTCAGAGGTACTGAAGAGCAAAAACATCACTTACACGAAAGCCCATCTAATATGACATTACCATTGATCGTATTGGCTATCCTTTCTGTAATCGGAGGTTTCATCAACCTGCCACACTTCATCGGTCACGGACACTATGCTAAACTGATGGAATGGTTAAAGCCTGTTCTTACGGAACAAAGCTACAGCCAAATGGAAGCTACTCTTTCAGGAGTACCTTTCAACACTGAAATGATCTTATTAGCAGCAACAGTATTAATGTTCTTCTCTGTATGGTTTATCGTAAGAAATACCTATGTGAAAAAGAAAAAAATGGCTGTGGCAGAAGAGAGCTATACCGGATGGGAAAAGCTTTCTGCTAAGAAATTATATGTAGACGAACTTTACAACGCATTGATTGTAAAAACTGTTGAAGGATTAGGACGCGGAGGAAAGATGTTTGATAAGGGGATCTTAGACCGTTTTGTAAACTTTGTAGGTGATGGTGCTGAAGACAGCGGAAAAGCTATGAAGCGTGTACAAAACGGAAATGTAGAGACGTATATTCTTATCATGTCTTTAGCTGTGGGAATTATATTAATTGTTAACTTTTTATTACAATAATAATGTCTTGTTTATTATTAACATTATTACTATTACCTCTAGTAGGTTCGGGATTAGTTTTTGCGTGGAAGAGTAATTCCAGCAAATATTTGGCACTGGGAATTGCATTGGTTCAAATGCTTCTTACGTTTTATATACTTTCGGATTTTGATTTTACTCCGACAGTAGACAGCGTATTGCAGCACGAGATCAATTATCCTTGGTCACAGTTTATGAAGAGTTCTCTTCACTTCGGTATCGATGGGATGAGTATGCTTCTTTTATTGCTGACTAACATTTTAGCGCCAATTATCATTTTATCATCTTTCAATGAAAGTGTAAACTACAGAAATACATTCTATGGATTGATTCTGTTGATGCAATTCGGTCTTGTAGGAGTATTTACTTCTTTAGACGGATTATTGTTCTACATTTTCTGGGAAGTTACTTTGATTCCAATTTGGTTTATTGCCGGACTTTGGGGACAAGAGAATAAAAGGTTTGAATTCACTACGAAATTCTTCGTATATACATTCGTGGGATCTTTATTTATGTTAGCCGGATTGATCTATGTGTACAACCACTCTGCATCATTCGCTTTAACTGATCTATACAATGCACAACTGAACGAAACACAACAGACTGTGGTATTCTGGTTTATCTTCTTTGCTTTTGCAGTGAAATTACCAGTATTCCCTTTCCATACATGGCAGCCTGATACCTATACCTACTCTCCTACTCAAGGATCGATGTTATTATCCGGTATCATGCTTAAAATGGCAGTGTACGGTGTAATGCGTTATTTACTTCCAATCACTCCACTTCCGATTGCCGGAATTTCAGGACAGATTGTAATTATCCTTGCGATCGTTGGAATTGTACATGGAGCATTGATCGCTATTATCCAAACGGATATGAAGAGAATCATCGCTTATTCATCTTTCTCTCACGTAGGATTGATGGTAGCTGGTATCTTCGCTTCAGCAGTAGTTACTTTAAGAGGAACTTTCAACGTTGAAGGTGCTGAAGGAGCATTGGTACAAACTTTCGCTCACGGTATCAATGTAGTAGGTTTATTCTACTGTTGTGATATTTTATACAAGAGATTTAAATCAAGAGACATCAGACAAATGGGTGGTTTGGCTAAAGTAGCACCTAAGTTTGCTGTTTTATTCCTGATTATTATATTAGGTTCAATGGGAGTTCCATTGACGAATGGATTCATCGGAGAATTTATCCTGTTAAAAGCAGTATATGATTTCAATGGAACAGCAGCTGTAATTGCTGGTCTTACGATAATTCTTTGTGCAGTGTACTTATTGAGATTCTATGGAAAAGCAATGTTTGGAGAAGGAAATGCAGAAGTGCTAAGCACAGCAAAGGATTTATCTGCTGTAGAATTCTCTGTATTGGCTAGTTTAGCGGTTTTTGTGATCTTACTTGGTATTTTCCCACAACCGGTAATCGATATGGTGAGTAGTTCAGTGAAGTTTATCTACACAGCGATGGCTAACTAAAAAATTAAAAGATTTAAAAATTAAAAAAATAAGAGATTAGAGAGCATAAAGATAAAGACGAAGAGATAAGAGACGGGAAATTTTGAACCTGGAACTTTACACTCTAAACCTTGAACTTTAAACTTTAAATCTCACATCTCAAATCTATATTATGAGTGTTTTAATTATTGTTTTCCTAACGGCAGTTATTGCGTTATTTTCAGGAGTTTTCGAACAAGGAAAATTCGCAAGATACATTGGGATTTTGGGTTTAATCATCGCATTGTATGTAAGCTTTATGCCTGAGTGTTCGTTCTTCGATCATTACAAGCATATGTATGAATACAGTGCCAATACTGCATTATTCACTAAATTATCCATTGTAACAACCTTATTGTTATTCTTCTTGGGAGGTTTTGCATTCAGCAACCACAGAAGCCACCAATCAGAATTATATGCATTGATGTTATTTGCATTATGTGGAGGAATTGTACTTTTCGGATACCAGAACCTGGTAACCATGTTCTTAGGTGTTGAAATCCTTTCTATTCCATTATATGTAATGGCAGGTGCTAACAAAACTGATCTAAGATCAAATGAAGCTTCAATCAAGTATTTCCTAATGGGTGCATTCGCAACAGGTTTCCTACTTTTCGGAATTGCGTTCATCTACGGAAGTGCAGGAAGTTTTGATCTATATAAAATTCACGACTTTGGAGTAGCGAATACAGGGAACGTAATGTTCATCTTAGGAGTATTGCTTATCCTTTGTGCATTGGCATTTAAAGTAGCATTAGCTCCTTTCCATATGTGGAGCCCTGATGTATATGCAGGATCACCTTCATTGATTACAGCATTCATGGCGAGTGTAGTAAAAATCTCCGGATTCTTTGCACTGTTCAGATTGATGACGATCGGTTTTGCCGGAGTTACTCATGAATGGATCAATGTTTTGGGAGTATTCTTAATCATCACTTTATTATTAGCAAACGTTATGGGTCTTGCTCAGACGAATGCAAAAAGAATGTTAGCCTACTCTTCAGTTTCTCACGCAGGATACATCGGATTGGTATTCTTTGGAATGACAAGTCTTTCTACTTATAACTTAGCATTCTATTTATTCGCTTATGCTTTATCTACAGTAGGAGTTTTCATGTGTCTGATCTGGGTAGAGAAATTAAAAAGAGAAACTTCTTTCGGAGCTTTCAAAGGATTGGCAAAAACAGAACCTTTATTGGCAACAGCTGCAGCGATCTCTATGCTTTCAATGGCAGGGGTTCCGTTAACAGCTGGTTTCATGGGGAAATTTGCTTTATTCTCTCAGGCAATGAACGGTGCAGCTTTCTTAGTATTGGTAGCAGTTTTAGGGTCTGCCCTATCGATCGCTTACTATTTAAGATTGATCATCGCCATGTTCTTCTTTAAAGAATCAACATTCAAGTCATCAGAGAAAGTAACACTTACTTACAATATTGTTGCAGTATTTGTAATTGTAGCTATTATTATCCTGGGTATTTTCCCGGATCTGTTTGCAAAAATGTTCGGACTGTAAGATCTGAATTTTAAAATATAAAAAAGCACAACTTTTCAGTTGTGCTTTTTTTATTAAAATTTTGCTGGTACATTCATATTTTCAAAAAGAAATACAGAATCTAACAATAGAAGATCTATTTTTAGGAATTCATTCAAAAAAATAGAATAAAACAGCTACAAAATATTATTTTCACTAATACAAAGCATATTTATAAATAGTCTTTTTTTCATAACTTTACTTTAAATTTCAGCTCTTGGCTAATCTTTACAAAAAAGACTCTCCATTTCAGGTTTATATCTCGTTCAAAAAATATTTGGATGTACTGGAACATATCCGGTATAATGACCGTCTGGAATACAGGGCAAACTATGCAGAATCCCTGATCGAGCAAACCCGGAATTTTCAAGAACTTAAAGAAGGCTTTCAGGATATAAGTATTCTGGAAAAAAATGAAGACCTTATCAGATCACTGCTCACCGATCTTTTCCCTACAGGACTTACCCGAAATGAAATAAAAGCAGCAAGTATCCCTCTTTCCAATATTACGTTCAACTATACGGAGAGATTTAAGGATATTCTTAAAGATGCAGGAAAAGATTTTGAAATTGAACTTAGAAATATCAGTGACAACGAATTTTATGTGTTTTGTTGCTGCCTGATTCTTCAGAGCTATTTTAAAAAAGATATCAGAAGCACCATCCCGTTCTATTATGATATCCCGAATAAACTGGGAATCATGAAACACTACAAGATAACGGTGAATTCAGATTTTACAGAAATTTATCCTACAGAGGATGCTAAAATACCATCCGATGAAATCATGGATATGCTGCTGGAAAATCTGGATGATTTTAAATTGTGGAAGAAATATTTTCCATCGCAATCCTGGATATTGAAAGGTTTTACCATCATCTCGTTGGTAGACTGTACCTCTGAAGTAGCCCTTTCTGATCTTAAATCAAGCATGATCGAAATTGATCCTGAAAATTTAAATCCGAATGAGAATCTGACAGAAATTTTCAAATCCTATTTTGACGTCCCGGAGCTCAGTTTCGGGCTGATGACCTTTAACAAAAAAGAACAGAAGCTTGATAAACTTCCGATTTATGAAAGCCTGCTCACCAATCATATTCTGGATTTCTGGATCAATACATTTGACGAAGAAACCCGTAAAACGACTTTTAACAATTTAAGCCACAATTCAAAATCCATTGTAGTTTCCAATGTGGATAATCTGGATGAGAATGTCAGGCAGCTTCCGTCCTTTACTATTTTAAAGGATAATAATGTCAACAGCTTCATGGTCATTCCTATCATGAAAGATAATGAACTTCTTGCTATTATGGAGTTTACTTCTCCTATCGCCGGCAGTTTCAATGGTTTAAAACTCAAAAAACTTGAGTTTTTTACCGATATGGTCCTGTTCTCTCTCAGCAGATTCTATTTTGAAAAAAATTATCAGATAGAAGCCATTATACAGCGAGAATATACGACCATTCACGATAGTGTGGTATGGAAATTCAGAAATGAAGCAGAGAAATATTTTACCGCTTCTCTTGGGAAAAAAATACATACTTTAAAGGAAATATCATTCAAAAATCTGACTCCCTTGTTTGGAGTATCAGATATCCGTTCGTCATCTGAAAAACGTTTTAACCTGATGCTTAAAGACCTCAACCATCAGATTGAATGGCTTAATGATATATTCACTCTCACCAATTCTGATTCTGAAAAATTCATATTGGCATTGGATGTATTTGAAAATGAATTAAATAATGAAATAAAAGCCGATACAGAACAACGCTTCCAAAGAGTATTGAGAGAGGAAATTCATCCTTTTTTACAAGGAAAATTAGAGGTGAGAACCCCTAGACCAGTGAAGGCTAAAATTCAGGATTATTTTTCTCAGGTACTGGCCCAAACAGATCTGTTTTACAGCCATAGAAAAAATTTGGATGATTCTATTACGCTTGTCAACAGAAAACTTGCAGATATGCTGGATGAAAGCCAGATCAAAGCACAGGAAATTTTTCCGCATTACTATGAAAGATTTAAATCTGATGGTGTAGAGCATAACCTCTATATTGGGCAATCTATTTCTCCCGATCTTCATTATACTTCAAAAGTAGTTCATAAACTGAGATACTCGCAATTGAAAACCATTTGCAAGATGGAGATTGAGTTTCAGTCCTTTAAAAAAGACCTTCCTATTCCACTGGATATAGCATCTTTGATCTTTGTGTATAATGAAAAAATAGACATCCGTTTCAGAATGGATGAAAAACGTTTCGATGTAGACGGAGCCTATAATTCTTACTACGAGATCATTAAAAAACGTCTGGATAAAGCTCATGTAAAAGATTCGTCAGAACGAATTACAGCTCCCGGAAAGATTACCATTGTCTATTTCGGTATGGAAAACCAGAAAGAATACCTGGAATATGTTACTAAACTCCAGAAAAAAGGTATTCTGGAACATGATGTGGAGTTTCTAAAAGTAGAGGATCTCCAGGGAATTACAGGGTTGCTGGCACTCAGGGTTTCAATCAGTCAGAATGAGTCTGAAAAATAATAACTTTATTACTTCATAAAAAAATCACCAATATTAAAATTGGCTGAATATCGTTATTTATATTTTTTACAGACTAAGGAATGCAAATCCAAAAGATAGCACAGAAATAATAATCCCAGCCATAAAGATTTTATAAGTTATAGATAAAAGCTTATACTTTCTGTCAAGAACTTTCCCCAAATAATACAGGTCTTTTACCATAGAATCATAAATATAATCCCTGTCTTTGATCAGATCTCTCATCGCGTTATGATAATCGTCAAAAAGCATCTGTTGGAAGTTTCCAAAGAATAACAGATTTACTTTTCTATTGGCAATATCCTGAGAGGTAAATGTAGTTTTTGTTACATTCGGTTTTGTAGAAAGGATCGCAAATATAATTGTCAGTACACTAGATAACAATAAAATAAAACTCGGAAGGATCAGATGAGAGTTTTTAGGCGCATCCAATTTTGGAACCAACACAGAAAGGCATACTGAAATAATGATCGCATTAACAGAAAGTAGGATATTAGCCTTACTGTCTGCAATATCACTTAACCTTGTATGATTGTTCAGCGTTACTCTAAATAAAGTATCTACACTTCTGTCAGACTTTTCTTTATCTTTTTTGTTGTCAGATTTATTATCTTTATTATCCGCGCTGGCTTTCTTTTCATCTTCTTTTTCCAGCTTCTTTTCAATCTTCTTGATATTTTTCTTTTTTAAAGGTTCCCAATTTTCCTGGGCATAATCCGTATAATAAGTATGCTTGTTTTTAAGCATATCAAGATTTCCGGCATTCCATTCTTCATTGGAAAAACATCTTACATTGGTAAGTTCCCATTCCTTTCTTAAAGCATCAGAAATATCATTATAGTCATGACCTGCAAAATGACTGAAATCAGCATCTTTTACAATTTTTTCCAATAAATTCTGAGGTACATAGGTAATTTTAGTCGCTAAAATCAATTTCTCCACATCTGCAATATAGCTTTCCGGATAATTTTCCTGGTGAAGAAAGTTTTTCATGATCTCCACTCCCCTTTCTTCATGATTCATGGCACATTCTATATATCCCGTATCATGAAACCACAAGGCCACAAGTACTTTTTCCTGATCTTCTTCAGAAACAGGGGTATGCTTCATAATCTCCTCAGCCTTATTGACCGTATAGGCAGTATGAATAAAATTATGATAAAAATATACTGAAGATAACTTATCTTTGAATAAGATTTCAACATAATTTTTAGCTTTGTCTAGAATGCTCATTCCTGAATTTTTGTTATTGTAAATTTATGAATTTATCCTTTAAAACTCATCTAAAAAATACTTCTATTGTTCTGAGAACAGTAATGTCCGCCGGAGTCATGTATTCCTGCGCAACATATAACGTACAAAAAGGCAAAAACTTATTTGAAGTAAAAGATTCTGAAATAAAATCTGAAAATGATTTTAAACTTTTCCTGATTGGAGATGCCGGAAACGCAGATGAACCTCAGGCACAAAAAACACTGAATTTACTTAAAAACAAACTTGATTCTGCAGACAGTAATTCAATGCTTATCTTTCTCGGAGATAATATCTATCCCAACGGAATGCCTAAAGAATCGGATAAAGGCTATGCTTTAGCAAAACAAAAACTAGAGGATCAGTTTACCATTACTAAAAATTTTAAAGGAAAAACCCTTGTCATCCCTGGAAATCATGATTGGTACAGTGGTTTAAGTGGATTAAATGCTCAGGAATCATTGGTGAAAAAATACTTCGATGATAAAAAAGCATTTTTACCCAAAAACGGATGTCCTATTGATGATATCAGCATTACCAAAGATATTAAACTGATCGCCATTGATACGGAATGGGCTATTACAAACTGGGATAACTATCCTGGGATTAATAAAGGCTGTACCATCAAAACCCGTGAAGATTTTTATACCGAATTTAAAGATCTTATCATCAAAAATCAGGGTAAAAGAATCATTATAGCTTTACATCATCCCATCATAAGCAGCGGAACCCATGCAGGGTTTCATTCGGCAAAATCGCACCTTTTTCCTCTTAACAGTAAAATCCCGGTTCCCGGAGTTGCCAGCGCCATCAATATACTCAGAAGCTCTTCGGGGATAAGTCCTGCGGATATAAACAATCAACATTATGCAGAACTAGCCAACAGGCTGAAGAGTATAGTTCAGGATAAAGAAAATGTGATCTTCGTTTCCGGTCACGATCACAACTTACAATATCATGAAGAGGGAAACATACGACAGATCATCAGTGGTGCAGGTTCCAAAACAAATCCATCTACCATTACTGAAAAAACAGACTTTTCATACGGGGGAAGTGGCTTCGCTGTCCTCAATATCAGAAAAGATCAGAGTACCGATGTGGAGTTTTTTTCCACAAAGGATGCTAAGCTGCAGAAATTGTCACAAATATCTGTCATATCCAAACCAGATGTATTTGTGAATAATTTTCCCAATACATTCCCGGCTACAGTGTCTTCAACCATCTATCCGGTACCGCTTACGCAGAAAGGAGGGTTCTACCGATGGCTTTGGGGAGATCATTACAGAAAATACTACGGGATGTCTATTGAAGCCCCTACAGCCAATCTTTCAGAGCTGGATGGTGGTTATACCCCATTCAGAGAAGGAGGCGGAAACCAATCCAACAGCTTAAGACTAAAAGCAAATGACGGGCAGGAATTTGTAATGCGTGGAGTGAAAAAAAGCGCGGTTAGGTTTCTTAATAATATGGCTTTCACAAGGAGTACTTTGAGTGAAGAACTTACCAATAGCTTTCCGGAGAAGTTTCTTTTAGACTTTTATACTACCAACCATCCTTTCACACCCTTTACCATAGGAAATATGTCAGAAAAACTGAATATTTTCCATAGCAATCCTAAGTTATATTATATTCCCAAGCAACAGGCTTTAGGAAAGTATAATCAAAACTACGGGGATGAAATGTATATGATTGAGGAACGTTTTTCTTCAGACCCTAAGACACTGGCTTACCTTAATCATGCAAAAGATATCGTTTCTACTGATGATGTCCTGAAAAACTTAACCAAGAATTACAAATATTCTGTAGACAAAGAGTCTTACATCAGAGCAAGGTTGTTTGATATGCTGATTGGTGACTGGGACAGACATTCAGATCAATGGAAATGGGCACAATATGAAGAAGGAGATAAAATTATCTATAAACCGATTCCAAAGGATAGAGATCAGGCTTTCAGTAAATATGACGGCGCGGCCTTTAAAATTATTATGAATGTTCCGGCCATCCGTCACATGAAAACCTTCACGGAAGATATCAGCAGTGTGAAATGGCTGGCTATGGAACCTTATCCAATGGATCTTGTCTTTTTAAAAGGTGCTACCCAGGAAGAATGGGAAGCCCAGGCTAAATATATCCAGGAACATTTAACAGACGCTGATATTGATGATGCCTTCCACAATCTTCCTAAAGAAGTTCAGGATGAGACCATCGCTGATATTCAGCGAAAACTGAAAATAAGAAAAACAAAATTACAGACATACGCATCCGAGTATTACAATGTACTACAGGAAAAAGTTCCTTTGGCCGGAACTATAGGACCTGATAAATTTGTGATTACCAAAAATGGTCATTCTGTTCTTGTACAACAATATAAATTAGGTAAACACAAAGATAAAAACGAACTGGTTTTTGAAAAGACTTATCATGATTCAAAAACAAAAGAACTTTGGATCTACGGGTTAGAAGATGATGATATTTATGAAGTAGTAGGAAAAGGGCGTCCCAAAATGAACATCAGGCTAATTGGTGGATATAATCATGATGTATATAATGTGGCAGACGGAAGGAAAGTAAAGATCTACGACTTCGAGTCTCAAAAAAACACTTATAATGCAGGAAATGCTACTAAAAATATTGCGGATGATTATGAAATAAATACTTATAATTACAAGCATCCGAAGTACAATGCTTTCGCAGGATATCCGAATATTGATTATAACCCTGATGACGGGGTTATTATTGGTGTTTTAGCTAATTATACGATGAATAATTTCATCCGTGATCCCTTTACCCAAAAGCATAGTTTAAAAGCCAACTTTTATACTGCTACTGCAGGGTTCAGCCTTATTTATAAAGGAATTTTCAAGAAGGCAATTTCAGGATGGGATTTTAATATTGATGCAGCATATACCACTCCGAGGTTTTCCCAGAACTTCTTTGGGCTTTCCAACGACAGTCCTTATGATAAAGAAAATACGGAAAGAGAATACAACAGGGCAAGAATTTCTAAGTTTAATGTTGCTCCTTCCATCTCAAAGAAAGGCTGGATGAACTTTAACCATCAACTCCAGCTTACTTTTGAAGATAATAAAGTACAGAGAAAAGACGGGCGTTTTATCAACACTTCCCCGGATGTAAGGCCTGAAGTATTTGACAGCCAACAATTCTTAGGGGCTAATTATACTTTCAGTTATAAAAATGCAGACAATCCCGCTTTTCCAACCCTGGGAATGGAATTGATGCTGAATGCCGACTGGAAAGCTACTTTTTCCAATTTCAACAGAAATTTCCTGACGGTAAAAGGAAGATTCGCTATTGACCACAGAATTGATAAAAAGGGAATTTTCGTATTTGCCAATGCCAGCAATGCCATGTGGATCAACAATGATAGTTTTGAGTTCTATCAGGCTGCAGCCATCGGAGGTAATAATAGAATGAGAGCGTTCAGAAATGAAAGATTCTCTGGAAGATCATATTTTACCAATAATTCGGAGATCCGTTGGGATTTTGGAAGAATCAGAAACAATATTGTTCCTGCCAATCTGGGAATTCTTGTTGGGTATGATATCGGCCGTGTATGGAATGACGGTGAATATTCCAGAAAATGGCATCAGTCTGTAGGCGCTGGTGTCTGGCTAAGCATTGTGGAAATGATGTCTGCCAGACTCAATTATTTCTATGGCTCAGATGGCGGCCGAATTTCTGCCGGGATAGGAATGAAATTTTAAATAAAATATGAATCAATAAAAAACTCAGGGAAATCCCTGAGTTTTATTTTTTTAACATACATAATAGTTTAGCATTACATATCGTTTTTATATTTTAGCTCATCAGCAAATCACAAAATACATAATCATTAAAAAAGCACCTCCAATGAAGACACTCATTATTTCATTTAATATTATTTTAGTTTTATCAAGTATTCATTGTCAGAACCAAAGCAAAAATGGAAACATTGAAAAAAATTTAACTGTAAACACACAACAGGCAAAAATTGAAAAAGTAGAATTAACAGAACAAACCAGAGGTTTTCAAACAACGATCACCCTCACTCCTAAGTCTAAAACCACCTCTTTTAATGGGGAGGAAAATACCTCTCCTCTATCTCCTTCCGAATGGGAATATATCGCACAGCAGGCTGCTGCTATTGATTTATCCAAAATATCAACATTACAGTCTCCTACTACAGGACGACATTCTGACCAGGCTATGATAGCTAATATTATGATAACAAGTAACGGAACTACCTATAATTCTGCCAATTTTGATTCGGGCAACCCTCCCAAAGAATTAGAGGCATTGTACCGTAAAATCCGCCCTTCTAAAAAAGAATAAAAGCTTTACTATTACATATAAAAACCACAGAATGATCTGTGGTTTTTAGTTGATGTATTATTTTGCTGTGAAAATACTGCAATAGACTTTCACATCATTAATATTGCTGTACTTAGATTATGGTTTAAGAGAAAACTGATATACATTCCCGCCTTCATCTTTCCCTTTTTCATCTGCAATCACTAAAGTCTGATCATTAAGAAATACAATCGCTTCCTTCTGTGAATTATGATGTAAAGGAATCTTATTGATCTTTACACCACTGAAATCATCAGCATTAAATCCTGTAAGAACATGCACATTTTTGTGCGTTAGCAGAACAATTTTATCCTTGGTACTGTTGATGGTTGCTGAAGTAATAGCCGCATCATTATATCCGCCCTGTAGCTTTAATTTCCCAATCAGTTTGGCCTCAAAGTTCCCTTCTTTATTAGGAACCTTAAATACAAGAAATGTTCCGTCAAAACCTTTGCTTCTGTTCTTCGTGAAAAGATAGAAATTGCCGTCCATCTCTACAAAAGCTTCACAGTCATACAGAAGGTTGGATTTTTTGGGTGGAAATTCTGTTTGCCCTTCATAGTGAAACTTAGTCGTTTGAACAACTTTTGTAGTGGTTTGAGTAATATCTTTCAGATCTGTTTTTAAAATTGCCAGATCCTTTCGGTCATTATCATTATTGCCAAAGTCACCGATATAGATATTTCCCTGGGCATCGGATATAATATCTTCCCAGTCTGTGTTTTCAGCATTTTCAACCGGAACTTTAGCCATCATTTGTCCACGATCACTAAGCCCATATACCGCATTTTTATTTCCTCTGTCTTCTATTACCCAGATTGTTTTTTTATCCTTAGACAGCGTAATACCGGAAACTTCCTTTAATTTTTTAGGTAAAGAAAATTGTGGTTTCAGATCGCTACTCTGAGCAGGTGAATTCTGTGCTTTTGGATTGCAGCTCAATAGAAATATGGCAGGAAGTATAAGAAAACGTAGCATATGTATTTTTTATTTTTTTTAACTGAATATAGGTAGCATTAATTGTTCCAACCTCGAATTTATGATAACTGTTTGGCCTTTTCCCAAAGAACATCCATTTCTTCCAAAGACATATCTGCAAGTTTTAAGTCCTGTTCTTCGGCCAGACCTTCCATCTTCTGGAATCTTGAAATAAATTTAATATTGGTCTTTTCCAGTGCAGAATCCGGATTGATTCCTGAAATTCTTGCATAGTTAATTAACGAAAAAAATACATCTCCCAACTCCTGCTCTTTTTTCTCTACATCTGTTTCCGCATGGAATTCCTGAATCTCTTCATCTACCTTTTTCCAGGCATCTTCCGCGTCATGAAATTCAAAACCAATCCCTTTTACTTTATCCTGAATTCTATACGCTTTTACTAAGCTTGGAAGACTTTTCGGAACACCTCCTAAAATAGATTTGTTTCCTTCTTTTAGTTTTAATTTCTCCCAATTCTGCTTCACTTCCTCTTCATCCTTCACTTCAGTATCTCCATAGATATGAGGATGACGGAAAATTAGTTTTTCATTAAGGGAATTAATTACATCGGCAATATCAAAACTTTCTTTTTCTGATCCTATTTTAGAATAAAAAACCAGATGAAGCAGTACATCTCCCAATTCTTTTTTAATCTCCTGCAAATCATCCTGTAAAATAGCATCGGAAAGTTCATAGGTTTCTTCAAGGGTAAGATGTCTAAGAGACTGTAGCGTCTGCTTCTGATCCCATGGGCATTTCTCACGTAAATCATCCATTATATCCAGTAATCTCCCGAAAGCTTCTAATTTTTCCTGTTTTGTATTCATAGTAATTGGAAATTCAATCTTATACAAAGGTAAGGGTTATTCAGACACCATTACAAACGTTAAGAATTAAAGTTTCGGGATCCGGGGTTCGTGATGGTTTAAACCTAATAGGTTTCCGAAACCTGTTAGGTTTTCGGGTAATAAAAAAGCCTTGTCAAGAAAATTCCTGACAAGGCTTTGTATTGTTAATTCAGAATTGAATTATCCTTGTTTTCTGTGTGTGCTTTTAGGAGCTGATTTTGCAGCTGAAGTAGCTTTTACTTTTGGAGCAGCCGGCTTTTCTGCTTTTGGAGCAGCTTTTTTAGCATCAATATCTAGGCTTACTTCTTCTGCAGGCTCACCATCTAAAGTTTCAGGCTCTGCTTTTACGAAGCTTTCAGGAGTGATATATCCTGCTTTGTGAAGGATGTTATACCACTGAGCCAATTTCTTGATATCAGAAGCATATACTCTTTCAGTATCATAATTAGGAAGAGAACTTAACATAAAATCTTTCAAATCTGCATCTGAAGATTTGTGAGAAATCGTCTCTTTATAATCATTATTTTTAGCTACATTTTCAAAAACTTCAAACAAAGGAACTTCTTTATCAAATGTAAACATTGCAATATTATCTAATAAGCTTACTTGGCTAGAGTTTCCAATGCTTACTTTTTTCTTGTTGGTAACATCTTCAATGATGAATCCGTTTCTTAATTGAGAAACTAATTTGTAAAGTCCTGGTTTTCCAGAAATTGAAATTATTTTTTCTAACAGCATAATTTTATTTTTTGTAAATTCTGCAATCAGCGTTAAGCTTTTTGCTTTTTATTGTTTCTTTTAATCCTTGTTTAAATTACTTTGGAAATCTCATTTTGTAACCAATACTTACGTCTCCCTGAGAAATCTTTGATAGTTTTCCTTTTACCAGCTTCTTCTTTAAGGCACTTAAGTGATCGGTAAACAGAATTCCTTCAATGTGGTCGTATTCATGTTGAATTACGCGGGCTCTAATATCGGAAAAAGTTTCTGTATGTTTCACAAAATTTTCGTCATAATATTCAATAACGATTGTCCCTTTTCTTTTCACGTCTTCTCTTACATCCGGAATAGACAGACAGCCTTCATTGAACTTCCATTCTTCACCGGATTCTTCAAGGATTCTGGCATTGATGAATACTTTTCTGAATTCTGCCAATTCATCCTTAATATCCTCATAATCCTCATCATCCGCAAGAGGAGTAACGTCTATTACAAACATACGGATATCCAAACCGATCTGAGGCGCTGCAAGACCAATTCCGTTTGCGCTGTACATCGTTTCGAACATATTATCTATCAGTTCCTGTAATCCGGGGTAATCTTTTTCTATATCTTTTCCCACTTTTCTCAAAACAGGATCCCCAAAAGCTCTTATCGGTAATATCATCTTAATCTTTGTTCTAAAAAATTCTGCAATATGATGGTTGCACTTACTTTATCTATTAATCCTTTTTCTTGTCTTTTCTTCTTACTTTTTCCACTTTGGGAAATAAAGAATGAAGCCATTTTGGAAGTAAACCTTTCATCAAAACGATGGACTGCAATATCCGAAAATTCTTTTTTAAATTCTTCAATGAATTTTAAAATATCGGTTTCCACCTCCGAAATATTTCCTTTCAAATCTATGGGAAGGCCAATCACTACTTCATCTACCTTATTTTCACTAAAATATTTTTTCAAAAATTCCATTAAAATACGGTTCTCAACAGTCTCCAGCCCACTGGCTATAATCTGCATATCATCCGTTACAGCGATGCCGCAACGGGCTTTTCCGTAGTCTATTGCAAGGATTTGTCCCATAAGTCTGCAAATTTAGTAAAATTTACTGATTTTATTCATTACGCAGTTTTTTTATGTAAATCATGTTTTATTCCATATTTTTTTTTATAATTTTAATCTTCCAAAAAACAGATATATGAAGAGACTCATCCTCGTAAGACATGCGAAGAGCGACTGGCCAGAAGAAACGGATGATTTTGACAGACCTTTGGCAGACAAAGGCCTGGTAGATGCTATGAACATGTCCAGATTCCTGAAAAACAATAATATTTCTATCGATCATTTTGTATCCAGCCCGGCAGTCCGTGCACTGAATACATGTAAAATTTTTAATCAAACGTATCAACTGAACTGTTCTACGAATGAAAAATTATATAATCCCTCGGAAAGAAATTTTGAATCTGTAATTTATGATCTGGATGACAATGTAAATTCAGTTGCCCTTTTCTCTCATAATAATGGTATTTCCAATTTTGCCAATTCCATTTCTGAAGATATTTTTCATTTTCCAACCTGTGGAGTTGCCGGTTTTGAAGTAGACTGCGATTCCTGGTCTGAATTTGATGGAGCCAGAAAGAAACTTTTGTTCTTTTATGAGCCAGGGAAAATATAAATTCACCCTTACCCCTTTTTATGTCATAGTCTTTATACTTTTTTTTTCATGTCAGAAGAAAAATAAGACCTATTTTGAAGCAATTGCCATCAATGATGTAAAGCTGTCTACCACTCCCAAACCTGGAAGCTGGAGGTATAATCATGATGAAAAATTTCAGCAATTTGAAGATTTTCAAAGGTCAAAAAAGATAAAGCCGGAACCTGGAAAA
The DNA here is from genome assembly GCF_003815715.1 of Chryseobacterium sp. G0162. Taxonomy (NCBI): domain Bacteria; kingdom Pseudomonadati; phylum Bacteroidota; class Flavobacteriia; order Flavobacteriales; family Weeksellaceae; genus Chryseobacterium; species Chryseobacterium sp. G0162. The sequence continues at coordinate 1,663,483 of NZ_CP033922.1, forward strand.
AATACCATTTATCTTCAGCCTATTGGTGGATTCACTGAATTACAGAAGAAAGAAATTGAATTCACTAAAGAATATTTAAAAATTTATTTTCAACTAGAAACGAAAATATTACCAATAGTATCCAACAGTATTTTCCCAAAAACTGTAAAAAGAATTTTCAAGGATGAGCAAGAACAAGTATTAGCCGGATATGTATTGGATAGTGTTTTAATGAAAAGAAAGCCAAAAGATGCTATAGTACTTATGGGAATCACAGAAAGAGACCTTTTTCCAAAGCCTGAATGGAACTATGTTTTTGGATTTGCATCCTATGAAAATGGAGTGGGTGTTACTTCAATCTATCGATTTGCCAACGGGCATCTTACAGATTCTAATTTTAATGAGAGTCTTACAAGATTGATGAAGATCAGTTCCCACGAAATTGGACATATGTTTGGGATCAGTCATTGTCTAAATGCTAATTGTGTAATGAATGGAACCAATACTCTTACTGAAACGGATTTTCATTATGCAAGGGCCTGTTCTCTCTGCCAGAGAAAACTCAACTCAAGTATTCCCTATGATAACAAAAAACGATTGCTTGAATTAAAAAATTTCTTTGAAAAACATCATCTCAATTCAGAACTTGCCCGTACTGAGCAGGATATCAATCTGCTCCAATAAACTACATTCATTTTACACATTTTATATTCCCCTCCTCCGAAGGGTTGACAATTTTTTTTGATGGATGGTAATATCTCCCACAGATTTCACAGAAACCTTGGGTAAATCTAGTTTGGATTGTTACAGCAGCCTTATTTATATATCCAATGAGAGCTACAAGAATAAAAAAGAACGAACCAAAGTCCGTTCTTCAATATTCATTGATTTTACAATCTACTTTCTTTTCAGATCCAGATCGTCAAAGTCAAAGCTGAAATCTGTGACATCGGAAATTGCCTTTAATTTTGCTGATTGAGCTTTTCCGTTTTCATCATAATCAAATATGATATACGCATCAGCATCGTAGCTTCTGTCATCCCATTTAATGATGAATGAATTATTGGAATAAGGAAGCAACTCTCCTTTTAATCTTGGGGAATTTTTACATGAAATTCTGTAAATACTTCCCTGCTGGGCAATGTCTACATCACCGAACCAAACATCGTTGTACATTCCTGTAAACTGTTCTGCTTTAGGTTGAAGCCCTTTTTCCTTTTTAAAGACTTCTGATTTTGCAAAAGCTTCTTTCTTTTGTTTATCGTACTCTGTATTCACTTTTGCCATTCTGTCTCCATACGTTTTCAGCCAGTTTCTGTCTGCCACTCCAAGGTAAGAATCTTTAACCGTATTGGTAATGGTATTGAACGCTGCTCCCGACTGTTGGTTGGTTAACACCACGATTCCTAATTTAAGATCAGGAATTAATGTAAACTGCGTTACAGTTCCAATCAATCCACCTGTATGCTGTACTTGTTTGTGACCTTTTACATCACTTAAGAACCAACCTAACCCATATCCGTAGAAACTTGTATCATAAGGGTTTTTAGCCGCTACTTTATCCGGAATCTGTAAGCTCCAAAGCTGTTGAACATTTTTATCGGAAACTAATTTTTTACCGTCTTTGGTGGTGAAATTATTCAGTAAACATTCTGCCCAGGTGGTCATGTCTTTAATATTACTCATGATTCCTCCGGCGGCATTTCCGGTTTCGTTCCAGTCGTGAGGAACGGCAATCGCTTTTCCATCTACAGGAGCGTGGGCATCAATTTTATTTGTTACTGCTTTCGCTCTGTTGTAGCTTCCAAAGCTGGAAGTCATTCCTACTGGTTTCATGATTCTCTGCTCAATAAATTCGGCCCAGCTTAATCCTGAAATTCTGTGGATTACTTCACCGGCAACGATGAACATGATATTATTATAATCTAAAGTTGTTCTGAAAGGGTTTTCTGGTTTCAGGTATCTCACATTGTGAACAATATCATTAACGGTTAAGCTTCCTCCTTCCGGAAAAAACATTAAATCTCCTTGTCCTAATCCTAGTCCGGCTCTGTGAGTAATAAGATCCTTGATCGTAATATTTTGAGAAACGTAAGGATCATACATTTGAAATTCAGGGATGTATTTTGAAACTTTATCGTCCCAATTCAATTTTCCTTCATCTGCTAAAATTGCTAATGCTACACAGGTAAAACCTTTGGAATTGGAAGCAATGCCTACCAAAGTACTATCATCCATTGGTTGTTTAGAGGTAAGAGAACGTACTCCAAATCCTTTGGAATAGGTAATTTTTCCATCTTTTACAATTCCTACCGACATTCCCGGAACGTCAAAAGTTTTCAAAGTATTTTGGATCAGATCATCCAGTTTTTTCTCTTCAACCTGTGCATTTGCTAATCCTACGGTTAAAAGAAAAATGAAAAAAGAAAATTTCTGCTTCATTATTTTTTTAATTTTCCCAAATTTAGTAAATAAGTGAGTATGGAATAATAAAATTGTGATTTATATGATGGGAAGCTTAAGGATGAAAGATGGAAATACTCTTAAACTATAAATAAAAGGAAGTTATTAGAAACTTAGCTTGTAGTTCAGGTTGAATTTTAATAATCGGGGTATGATAACGCCTAGCTTTCAGCCCTACGCATCCTTCCTTATCGCCACAAAAAAACCGGGAGAAAACTCTCCCGGCTGTCGTTAAATCAAATGATCTTATTGTACTAACAAAAAAGAAATTATTTTTTGGAAATGACATTCACACCCATTAATCTTCCGCTTCCTTTAAGTTTAAACTCAACTTTAGTGTTTTTAGAAACCGGGTCATAAGAACTTAAGCCTGAAAAGTTATCAGCTTTATTATTAGACATGAAATAGATTCTGTTTTTATACAAGAATGGGTTTTGATAGTTGTAGAAATTATCTACCGGAATATCCAGTTTTACAGCCTTCTTCGTCTGAACATCAATTTCGTTCCAGAACCAGATATCATTTCTGTAGCTTACCCCATGGCCTCCTGCATAATAGGATGCACCTGTTGAAGGAATGGTAGTATAAATTTTATTGTTATAAGCGAAGATTCTGTTAAACTCTGCCGGCTGTACATAATTCTTCATATCAATTTCAAAACCAGCATCGAAGACAGTTTGCCCGTTCTTTATTCTTAAAATCTTTGATGAATATGCTGATTCCTGAGCTTTCATATCTGATGCTGCTACCATATAAATATCTTTGGTTACCTCATCAATACTCCATAGAACATGGTCAGTGAAAAGTCCCAAGTTGGTAGTATTAGGATATTTTGTAACATTTTCCACCTTTTTTGAAGTCAGGTTATAAACTGCAACTGCCACTTCTTTTACAACAGGTTTGATCTGCCAGTTCGATCCTTTTTTACCAATCTGTAAATCAAGATACAATTTATCATCTCTTTTTATTAGGATTAATTGTCCGGCAGCCTGATAAGCTGTTTCTCCTGGTTCAAGCACTGCAGGATCAATAGTTTGCGCTAATGAAGACAGGTCAATTTCTCCTGTACGCTGCATGGTTCCCGGATTAAAGGTTTGGATTTTAAGCATTCCTCTGGAACCATCCCAATAATATCCTTCTGTATCACTTACGACAAGATAATTAGGTTCAAATCCATTATTTTGAGTAGCAATAAACCCTTTTGATGAAATATTTCCGGCATTATCTGCTGTCAATTTAGAAAATCCTTCTTCTGAAGAAGCGGCTCCTCCCAATCTGTACATGTTTTCTCCAAAAGCTTTCCCTCCTGCAGAATAAGCAATCTGGTAGAACGGCTTTTTATCAGCCAATGAAAGTTCTCCCTGAGGCAGTTCTGAGAATGAATAAATATTTCCTCCCCATCCTGCTGTACTGTTATAGATGATCCAGCTGTCTTTAGCTGTTGTGGTTGGCTGTTTCTGCTCTTCAATACTGTCATCGCTGCTGCAATGGGTAAAAAGCAATAGGCTTAATGCAGATAAAATGATTGAAATCGATTTTGATTTTCTCATGATTATAATATTAAAAAATTGTATACGTTAATTTCAAATGATATGATCTTGTAGGTTTCTGTGCATTATAATTATCATACAGTCTTTCGTTCGTAAGATTATTAATGCTAAAATTAATGGCCAACTTAGGATCTGCAAGGAAATAGGTAATTCCTACCCCTACATCTACCATTCCCAGTCTCCCGTCATTCGGAATCAGAAGGTCACTGGAAGCTATAGTTGCTTTAGAAAACAATCCCGGCTCAAGGTTTTTCGGTACAGGGTATAACAGAAAACGATGCACATAATTAATGTTGTAGTACAGCTCCACCTTATCCTTCATTTTCAGAATATCTGAAAAATTCACTCTCAGATAATGATTCCCAAATAAGTAAGGAATATTCGGCTGTCGGGCATCTTCCCAGATCTTTTCAGAACCGGAAAGGTTTTTAAGCCTTATATCCTGGTAGGTAAAATTGAATCCTGTCTGAAGATTTTTTATAGGCTGATAATTGATCTCATACTCTAATCCAAGAATTCTGTTGTCATAATAGTTCTGATACCTTCCATAAGGATTATCTGGTATCATGAATATGGTGTTTTTGACGTTTCTGTAGAAGAGATTTAAACTCGTATTCAGTTTATAATTCGATGAAGTATAATCCAGAACAACATTTACATTATCACTTTTTTCCGGCTCCAGATCAAGATTTTCTTTGATTAAAATTCCATCTCCGAAAATTTCAGTTTCATCAGGAAGACGAACCGCTTTTTCATAGGATAATTTCAGGATAAAGTTTTTAGGCTTATAACTTATACCAGCCATATATCCAGAGGCATTCTTACTCCGGTCAGAATCCCATGCGAAATTATATTTATCAGTAGTATATCCTTTAGAACTGAAGAAATAATTCTTTACCCCAAGTACAGTTTCTACTTTACGGTCAAGCCAATGAGATACCAATCCCAGTGCTGCAATATTCTTGTTATAAACCGCCGGGGTTTTAAGAACATCATCTCCGTATACATTGACAGCCCCATAAGGATCACTTCCCTTCCTTCTTTGATAGAAATACATATTTCCAAATTCCAGGCTATGATTATTATTGATTCTGAATGCGGCATTGAGCCTTGTATGAAACATATTGTAATTCATCTTCAGATCATTCCCTTTATTGATCTCACCAACGCTGTTTTCATTACTGAAAGTGTATTCTCCCAGCCAATTGTATCTTCGTCTGCTGATGTCCACAAAAGAATTGTTATATCTGGCAAAGGCAGTCATCAAATCTACTTTAAGACGACTATCAAAGAACATTTTTTTATACTGAAGATATCCTGTCACATTATTTTCCTTTGCGAAAGCTTCTCCGTAAGGTTTTCTCATTTCGAGGTCATTCTGAATTTCCTTATAAAAATGAGAATAAATAAGTCCTACTCTAAAGTCATTCGCCCAGCTTTTATTCCTTACTCCAGTGTAAACCTCCATATAAGAAGCTTCGGTATCATCATGAAATCTTTTGGCTTCCACTTTTTTAAGATTGGCCGTTTCAGTATCAATAACTTCACCAAGAATTTTATAATTATTTTTGGAAAACACATAGCTAGCCTGGGTTCCTATATAAAATAAACTGTCTTTTTTCCCTATAAATACAGCATTAAGATGTGATTTATAGGTACTGAATGACGCAATCTCATTAGATATTTCAAGGTTATCTTTCTGTATCGGCTTTGAGATAAAATTAATCCCGCCTCCTAAAGCGTCCGATGCCAACGATATAGGCATTACCCCTTTGTAAACATCTACTCTATCCAGCATATTGGGAGACAAAACATTAGGATTAAAGCTGTGTCCATAAAATTCAATGGGAACACCATCCCTAAAAATTCTGACTGCTTTCCCCTGAAGCCCTCCAAGATTGACCTGAAATGCGGAACCAACGCCCCCTTCAGTTCGGAGCTTAACTCCGGTCGCCATATTCAGTATTTCACCAATATTGTTTGCCTGGCTTTTTACCGCCTGCATATCAACGATTTTTACACTTAGCGGTGTTTCCTTTAATTTTTCAAGTTTCTTTTTACCTCTGATATAAACTTCATCAATCCGGTTCGCATTTGAAATCTCTATTTCGTATTTCTGGTGTGCTTGACAATTGATATGTATTGTATCATTATAAACAGATTTATTCTGATACAATACAGACACCTTTACAAGACCATCAGAAACCTCAGCAAAATCAACAGTTCCCTGTTTTGAAATCTTTTTCTTTTCACCGTTAATGACTACATATACTTCATCATGATTATAATTCTTGATGTTTTTAACAACTAAGGTAATTGGGCAGGCAGCCAATGCTAAGGAAGAAAATGCAGAGATCAGAAAAAATATACGCTTCATAGTTTATATAGTTTCTAATGCTCCGAAATGCTGAAAAGCAATGTTTTTTTCCAATGGATAATATTCGTGTCCTAATATTTTGTTGATAATGGTAGCATTTCTATAAGGCCCCATTCCTAAATCTGATGTGATAATCCCTTGTGAGTCTACACAACCGTTCTGCATAAATATCTCATTGTCATTGACATCCACCGTATAGTTTTCTGAAGACAATAATGTTCCGTCATTTTGGCTCTTGTTCAGACGATCTTCAATAGGTTGTAAAAAATGGGGAACCTCATATCGGTAACCCGTAGCCAGGATAAGATAATCCGTATTTACTGAAAACGTTTTTTCTTCTTCCAAATGCCTCATATTTAGCGTATAGCTTTCATCGTATGACATCTCTTCAAGTAAACTATTGGTCAGTATTTTAACAGGAAGTGGTTGCTCTTCTTTCATCTGCTGATGATAAAGTTCATCATAAATTGTACTTATCAATTCATCATTGATTCCTTTATAAAGAATATCCTGTTTGTTAATCACTTCTCTTCTTTTCTTTAATGGAAGCCTGTTGAAGTAGGAAATATAATCCATGGAAGTAAATTCATACGTGAATTTCGAATTTTCCATAGGAAAGAATCTATCCGCAGCCGTTACCCAGTTTAGTTTCAAGTCTAATTCCGGTCTGGCAGTAAGAAGATCAAAAAAGACTTCACCTCCACTTTGCCCGGAGCCCAATACTGTAATAGTACTGCCTTTCTTCAAATATTGTTTTCTGTGTAAGTATTCAGAAGAGTGGAAAATATGTTCTTTAGAGAAACGTTCTGTGATTTTAGGCACATTAGGAATTGAACCTACTCCTAGTACAATTTTATCGGTAAGATAAACTTTCTTTTCACAATTAATAAGATCAATGACTGAAACTTCGTAACATTCATGAATTTCATTATAGTCTATTTCTGTAACAGTATGGCTGAAATTAAGGCTTTCAATTTGTGAGGCTACCCATTTACAGTAAAGGTTATATTCCATCCTTGTTACATAAAAGCTTTCCTTAAAGCAGAAGCGGAAAATTTTACCTTTCTCTCTTAAATAATTGATATAGGTAAAAGGGCTTTTGGGATTTACGATCGTTACCAGATCCGCCAGAAAAGGAACCTGAAGGGTTGTCCTGTCTATCATCAAACCACTGTGCCATTCGAACCTGGGTGCTTTATCAAAAAATATGGTTTTCAGGTCATGTTCTTCAAGCAAAGCAGCAAGACTTAGATTGAATGGTCCTATTCCTATACCAATGATATCATATTTCATAAATTATCTTTTTCAGTATTCAAGTATTATGTTGTAATGTTTATTTTCAGGACCGAATTTTTAAAGATATCTTCTGTGGTTTCATAGAATTTCTCACGGTCAAGGAAAGTCAGGTTGGATGTTTTATAAGGGAGGGCCAGTGACCTGTTGAATTCACACCCTACTTTGGTAATCAGGTTGTGAGTTCCTTTATGGGATGCAGAGGCCTCGCCTATCATTCTTGTCAGTTGTGGGAAAGAGAAGAAATATTCCATACACATGGCTAGTGCATTCATTGAAAAGTTTGGAATTTTTTCTTTGGCAGGAGCAATAAGCATATGAAAGCCGTAATCTCCCGGATTGAAACGGTAATATTTACCCACTTCATCTTTTACTGCCCAATACAGTTCTAAAGTAAAAATAGGATTGCCATTCAGAAGTCCAATATAAGGATGAGAATAATCTACTCCCATGTGTTTGATGTAAGCTTCCTCGAACTCCTGCTGATCCACATCCATTTCCCAATACTTCTTCGCGTATTCCATATTAGACCACTCGTGCAGGAACTCCATATCCGTTTCCGGATTAAAAGCTCTCAAAGTGATTTCTAAAGTCCCGTTATTGAAATATCTTTTATGCAGTATTTCACCATAATCAGGCTTTATTAGTTTTTTGGAATAATGTTTAGGATTAATCAGGAAATTATGCTGTCTGATATATTCTTTCCAGATGTCCTGGTTGAGACTGTAAGCCTGCTTCAGGAAAAGTCTAGCTTCTATAGTTTCGTAAATAAAATTCATGGCATCACCATAAACCTCTCTCAAAGAATCAATTTCAGTATCTATAATTTGATACAGAACTTCTTCTTCTATTGAACCCAAATAAGCCAAATGCCTTAGAACAGGATATAAATTGTAATAAACCACATGGGTTCTTATAAAATTCTGAGCCTTTTCAGTTCTGATAGCAGCTCCATCCGGATTGTATTCATCAAAACTAACATCTACCTTATCAGTATTCTGATGGATCAAGGTATGTTCGATATTGCTGTTATAGATGATCCCTTCCTCAATATATTTTCCTACTGCTGTCTTTAGCAACGAATGGGTATATTCTGAAAACCATCGTATAATCGCTGCTTTCTTATCATAATTGGTTTCTAAGGCAATATTCTTAGAAATAAACTCCAATAAATTATCATTATCGTAGCCAAAGAATTTAAAAATAGATCCTGCTTTAACAGCCTCTGTACTATTTACAATTTTATTTCCCTGGTCAAAATACTCACTAAATTCTTCTGAGAAAAATTTAACATAAGCCTCTTCCGGATTTTCTAAGGTTATATTTCCATCGTAAAAAACAGAAGTAAGAAATCTATAGGATTCTTCGGCACTGATCTTAACTACTTCGCCCATTTTCTTTTCTCGATACCCTACGTCTTTCCCTATGTAATGAACTCCGGTAGTAGAAAAATGCTTTACAGGAACAATTAAATAAGATTCTTTACCTGTAATATTAATTCGGATGAATTTACTTTCAGAACAACCGTTCATGAACGTTGACAACTCTTCATCAAACTTTGGTATAAGGTCAAAATAATACCAGTTTTTGCTTTCCAATAAGTATAAACCGACACTCATTATTATTTTTGTTTAGATTAAATAAAAATTAAGACAAATATATACATATTTTCTTATCATCAAAAAAATTATTTAAAATACTGAAAATGAACAATTCAAAACACTGATAAACAGTTAATTAAAATTAAAAATAAAACCCATTTAATACACCAAAAAGTGAATACATCTGTTTTTACGATCACCAATTTCCAAGGCAAGAATCAATTTTTAAGATTTAAAAAAAATGTTTTTAAGAATTAAATAAAAAAATGACAACAAAACAACAAATGTCTCAATTTGAGAATTTATTGAAAATAGTAAATGACTATGACAAATTTATTGTAAGCGGAAAACTTTCAGCCTTATATTGAAAAGCTTAATTTTGTCAATATTAAAGTGTAATCATTTTAAAAGTATGAAAAAGTCGATCCCATTTCTTTTGTTGTTATTCTTCGCAGCCGGTTTTATGAAAAGCCAGGACAAAACCTCAGACCCTTTTCTCTTACAGACCTGGAAACTGAATAAGCTGGATGACTACATTTATACTTACGAAAAGCAGAATATTTTTGATGCCAAAACCCCTGGTTTAAAATTTAGTAAAAACGGAAAAATCATTGGAAATTTGAGTAAATCAGCCAATGGTTATGATACAAAAGAAGATTTTCCAGGAAAAGCCTCAAAAATGGAACGGTATATGGGAAGTTGGAAAAAAGTTTCAGATACCACCATTGCCATTGTATTTTCTTCAAACAACAGCATGAATGGAACTTTTGTAATTTCCAGGCTTACTGAAAGCGGATTAAAGCTAAGAAAGGTCTTCAGTGCAGACATAGAAAAAAAACTCGACTCCATACGAAGAACCAAGAATATTTCTTATTAGACCTTAAGTAGCCATATAAAATTCAATCAAAATCGTTTTAGTAAAGCTTCTTTATATTTGTAATTTAAAACATTAAAAAATGATAATAAACAGACTATTCGCTTTCTTCTTATTGATAGCGGGCTGTAATTTATATTCATCGCAGGATGTAAGCATTAAAGATGATAAAGTTCTTCTGGATGGAAAACAAATTTTAAAAGCAGAAAAGATCAATCTTACGCAATATTCATTCTTCTCCATGAAAGATGATGAAGAAGTACTGATGTACAAATACATGGATAATGAAACGCCAAGATATGTAAGTGATGATTATTTTGTCCTGAACTTCCTAACGGAAAAAACCAGGGTAGAATCTACTGACTTAGCAAAAATTGCCAATTTTATGAATTCCAAGAAAGGAATGGAAAAGTTGGTAAGGTGGTTACTCAAAGAAAGAGTGATCAATCAGGATGGAGAACTAAATCCTGATCGTCTTGCAATATTCAAAGAAAAATATGACGAAAACATTACGCAAAGAACCCTTAGATAATGACAAAAATCCTTCTCCTATCCGATTCTCATTCCTATATCGATGAACGGATTCTGGAATATGCATCCCAAGCCGATGAAGTCTGGCACTGTGGAGATTTTGGAAGCATAGACGTTATTGAACAGCTGGAAAAAATAAAACCTTTAAAAGGTGTATACGGAAATATAGATAACTCAAAAATACAATCTGAATTCCCTGAAATCAACCGGTTTTTCTGTGAAAAACTGGAAGTTTTAATGATTCACATTGGTGGATATCCTGGAAAATATACTCCTCTAACCAAAAAGGAAATTGCGGAAAAAGCTCCTAAATTATTTATCTCAGGACATTCCCATATTTTAAAAGCAATGTATGATGAAAAGAACAATCTTTTACACTTGAACCCAGGAGCCTGTGGAAAACAAGGTTGGCACAAAGTGAGGACGATGATGCGTTTTGTAGTGGATGGGGAAGAAATAAAAGATCTTGAAGTGATTGAGCTTGGTTCAAGAGTATAAAATAAGAAAATGAAAATCGGAGATACAGTTTCTGTAGTGGATGAAGATTTAAACGGTGTGGTAACTTCCGTAAAGGGGAATATTGTGGTTTTCAAAGATGAATATGGCTTTACTCATCAATACCCTAAAGAAAAACTCGTCCCCAAGAATCCTGATCTTTATGAAAATATCCGGGTAATAAAAAAAGCGGAGCCTAAAAAGATCATTTCTAAAAAACATCAGAAAAATCATTTGGTTTTAGACCTGCATTTTCATAATTTGGTAAAGAATCCTAATGATTATGATAGTTTTGAAAGATTGTTTATTCAAAAGGAAAAACTGATTGAAGTGATCGAATTTTGCAGAAGAAATAATTTAAAGAGGCTGGAAATCGTCCACGGAATTGGGGATGGAACGTTACAACGGATGGTTCGGGATGTTTTGGATAGCCAGGTTAATATTGATTTTTATAATAAGGAAATACTTCACCATCAATCGGGTGCGGTAATGGTAGAATTTCACTAAATTTGCAGGAATTGAAATATGAACGTACTTAATTTACTTTTTACCAAAGACGGATTGATTTATCAGATTGTTAAAAACAAAAACATTCTGGAGGAGAAATCTTATTTCGTTACAGAAGAAACGCCCGCGAACCTTATAGAGGAAAAGCTGGATGAAGTTCTTCTCAAACAGCGTTTTGATGAAATTCAGGTAATTTCTGCACTGAATCATTTTACATTGATGCCTGAAGGTTTCTCTGACCATGATGCCGGATTTGATTTGATCTCATTTAACGCTCCTGCCGATAGAGAGAAAGAAGAACTGATGCTTTCCATCAACAAAAAATTCAATATTCAGTTTTATTATACTTTCCCTAAACACTATTATAAAAAAATAAAGGAGCTGGCGATACCAGTACATTTTAATTTTTCAGGGGAAAAGTTTCTAAGCTCTATCCACAATAAGAATAACAAGGAAATCCATATCAATCTTTACCATAATCAGTGTGAATTTTTTGCCATTGATAATAAGAAAATCATCCTTTACAACAATCTTGATGTGAATTCTGAGGTAGATTTCCTTTATTTCATCATGTTTACATTAAGTAAAATAGGTTTCGGAATTAATGAAACCAGCTTTTACGCTTATGGTGAAACTACGGAAAATGAAACGTTCATTTCTGAACTTCAGAAGTTTGTAAGAAACCTGAAGATCGTTTTTGACAATATTCCTAATAAGAATTTTATACTTAACTAGAGATAGGTAGTAAGATAAAATAAATTTATATATACCTATAATCTATCCCCTAAACCCTAATACAACATGTTCAGAATAATATCAGGCAAATGGAAAGCCAAAAAAATTGCCGCTCCCAAGAACTTTGAAGTAAGACCAACCACGGATTTTGCAAAAGAAGCCTTATTCAGTATTTTGGAAAATAAATACGATATGCAGTCAATCTCTGTATTGGATCTTTTCGCAGGAATCGGTTCTATTTCCTTCGAATTTGCTTCCAGGGGATGCCAGGATGTAACTTCTGTTGAATTGAATCCAAAACACACAGCCTTCATCAATTCTACAGCGTCTGAACTTGACATGGCTCTTCAGATCAATGTACAGAGAGGAGATGTGTTTGATTGGCTTAAAAAATTCAGAAATAAAAGATCCTTCGAAATTGTTTTTTCTGATGCACCTTTTGAAATGGAAGAGAAAAAATATTATGAATTGATCTCTTTAGTTCTGAATAATAAGTTCCTGAAAGAAAACGGAGTTCTTATTGTAGAGCATCAAAGCCGCATGAAACTGGAACATCCAAACCTGATAGACACGAGAAAATACGGAAACGTGAGTTTCAGTTTTTTTGATCCGAATAAAGAAGATAACCAGGAACTTTAGTTCTTGGTTATTTTTTTTGAATTCTCAGGAGCATCTATTCCCCATCGGGTAATTGCTTCCAGAACTGGCAGCAATGTTATTCCAAATTCTGTTAAGGTATATTCTACCATCAAAGGTGGTTTTTCTGTATATACTTTTCTGTCAATGATATTATCCTCTTCCAGCTGTTTAAGTTGAAGACTCAATGTTCTTTCTGTAATTGTAGGAATATCTTTTCTCAGTTCGTTATATCTTTTGGCACCATGAATAAGATGGTGTAAGATGACAGCCTTCCATTTTCCACCTATAAATCGCATGGTTACACTCGTACAGCAAGGGTAAGATTTGTTATCAATTGTATACATTTTTTATACTATCATTTTTAACCGTTATTGCAAAGTTAAGAAACTTAAATTAATTTTGTAACTATAAAAATGATAGTATAAAATTATGAACTTTTTAAACAAAATGAAAACAAGGTATACTGTAAAAAAGTATAACCCACAGGGCAATATCAGTGAAGAGCAGATCTCTCAACTAAAAGAAATCCTGAACTTAAGTCCATCTTCCATCAACAGTCAGCCATGGAATTTTATCTTTGTAAATCGTGGTGAGCTGAAATCACAGCTAGCAGAGGTTTCTTTTATTAATAAAGAAAAAGTAATCGACTGCAGCCATCTGATTATTTTTCAGGTTCTTAAAAATCCTGAAGATTTTGAAAAGCAAATCGAAGAAAACCTGCCTGAAGGTGCTGTAAACTATTACAGAACCAGAGTAAAGCCCAAAGGAGATGCTTTTGTTAAATCCTGGTTAGGACATCAGGTATATTTATCATTAGGAGTACTCCTTTCAGCTTGTGCAGATATGGGAATTGATTCAACACCGATGGAAGGAATAGAACCTGAGCTCTATGACGAGATTCTGAAGAATGATAAATATGAAACATTATTTGCTGTTGCAATCGGGGAAAAGCTGGATACGGATGCCAACCAGCCTCAATTCAATCCAAAATCAAGATTAAACGCTGAGAAAGTGATCCTGGAAGCATAATTTGAAAATATGAATATCTTTTATTGATACTTAATTCTAAAATCTATATTTCTATGTGGTATGATACTTTTTACCACATAGAAACATAGATAATAAGCTTACCTAAAACTATTCTGTACCTATGGCAATATACAGTAATTGCGACTGCTTTACAACGCTTGCAATGACTAATAAAAAAAGTCTGCTTCTTTATGAGGCAGACTTTTTATTTATAATACTTTGAATTCTAAATCAATGGTTTTACCGAAGAATTTTTTAGAGATCTTTTCAAAGTTTTTGGTAAGATCCGAAAGGTAGAAATGGTAATTCGGTTTAGGATTATTTTCATTCAGAAGATTGTATTTATCAAGAATAATCTTCAGATGATTGGCTACAATATTAGGCGAATCAATCACTCGAACCCTGTTTCCATAATACTGTTTAATCTCATCAATCAACAATGGATAATGGGTACAGCCCAAAATTAATGTTTCAATATTTTTCAGCTTATTATTACTCAGATAATTGTAAATAATCGCATGAGTAATCGGATGATTCTTAAATCCTTCTTCAATAGCCGGAACCAATAAAGGCGTTGCCAATTCATCTACCTTAATCCATTTATTGTGCTTCCTGATACTCTTTTTATACAATCCGGAGTTCACAGTAGCCTTAGTAGCGATTACTCCAACATTATTATGAATTTCATAAGATACTTTTTCAGCAACGGGATTAATAACGTCTATAACGGGGACTTTCCCTGCCACTGACTGCATCACTTCATTCAAAGCATTAGCTGTAGCTGTATTACATGCTATTACAATTGCTTTGCAGTTTTGCTCCAGCAGAAAATTGGTAATCTTTGTCGAATATTCGATAATCGCTTCTTTCGACTTTTCCCCATAAGGAAGATGCTTGGTATCTCCAAAATAGATAAGGTCTTCATTGGGCAGAAGCCTTTTGATTTCCTTAGCAACTGTAAGCCCTCCTACTCCGCTATCAAAAATACCGATAGGCTGGCTGCGTGAAAGATGCGAATAATCTTGTTTTTTAGTTTTCAAATGACACTGAAATTTTATACAAAATTAATGAATTTATATGGTATAATATACTATATAATTAAGAAGCTTCAATGCTGGATGCAACCATCAGCTATATTTTAAACATGCCATGCTGAGTAAAGTTGAAGCATCTTGTCATATTACACCATAAATAAGTCTGAGGCAATTCCATCTGCCATAAACCAATGCTTTTCCGGAATTTTCAGATGATCATTTTCTATGATTAAAATACCTTCTTCCATTTTATGCCTGATCTCATTTTTAAAATGCTCCATGAACCGGTCATCAAACTTTTCTTTTAAGCTTTTCATATCTACCCCCCAAATGGTTCTCAAGCCTATCATAATCATTTCATTAAACTGATCTTCCTTAGAAAGAATTTCTTCTTCCTTGGCTAGAAGCTTTGCACCGAGTTTTTTAATGTACTGTTGATTATTAGCTATATTCCAGCTTCTCACATCAAATCCGTTGTAAGAATGTGCGGAAGGGCCAATTCCTAAATATTCCTGATATTTCCAATAGGCTGAATTATGTCTGGAATAGAATCCAGGTTTTGCAAAGTTTGAAACTTCATAATGCTCAAAACCGTTATCTTTTAAAAAGTCAGATAGATAATAGAACTCACGGTTCTGCTCTTCTTCTTTCGGACTTTTAACTTTCCCTTTTGATATCCAATTGTCAAGAGCTGTTTTAGGTTCAACTGTTAAAGCATAAGAGGAGATATGAGGAACTTCCAGAGCAATAGTTTTATGTAAATTTTCTTTCCAGATCTCCAGATTGGAAGTAGGTGAACCATAGATGAGATCTATACTTAGGTTTTCAAATCCAAAATCCTGAGCACGTTTGATAGATCCTTCTGCTTCTGAAGCGGTATGAGCACGGTTCATCAGTTTAAGATCTTCTTCAAAGAAACTCTGGGTTCCAATTGACAATCGGTTAACAGGTGTTCCTGCCAGTTGTTTTAAGAAATTTTTATCCAGATCATCCGGATTGGCTTCCAATGTGATTTCAATATCTTTTTCGAAACTAAAACCGTGTAAAACCTCATCAATTAAAGAATTAATTTCATCCACTGAAAGAATAGAAGGAGTTCCGCCTCCAAAATAAAGCGATTTTAAGCTTTTACTTTTCAGCTCATGCTTTCTAAGCTGTATTTCCGTTTTCATCGCACGAAGCATTTCATCCTTAAAATTAAGAGATGTTGAAAAATGGAAATTGCAATAACTACACTTTTGCTTACAGAACGGAATGTGAATATATATCATAAAAAAAGCCCTGAAAAAATTCAGAGCTCAAATTTATTTAAATTAAATTGATTAATATCTATATCCTCGAACATTAATAAAGTTATCGAAGTTATACCCAAGTCCGATCATGAAGCTGTTTCCTCCATACGTTTGAATATCAGACAAACCTAGGTTATAAGTAGCTCCAATCATGATTTTGTTCAGTCTTACTTTAACAATCGGAGCAATTTCCAATTGCTGGCTGTCAAATCTGTTCTGAGCCGCTCTATAACTTACCCCTACAGAGAATGCATTCACTTCATTATTGAAGGTAGCCATTAGGTTATAGTCCATTACTCTTGTTGAGTTCGTGTTTAGATTAATCATGGCAGCAGGCGTTAGCATGATGTTATCTGCAATATGCCAGTTATATCCTAAGTTTAAGAAAAACTTAATTGGAGAAGGCTCCCATCCGTTAACAATAGGTTTATCATTACCTAATGCAATATCATTTACGGAAACACCTCCAAAAAGGTTTCTATAAGTGGCAGCCAAACCGAAGTTAGCATAAGCCATGAAAATATTCTGCTGATCTCCTTTTACTAAAGGATCTCCCTGCTCTTCAACGTTGATTTTAGTATAATCAAAATTTCTGTTGTACAAACTTACACTTGTACCAAATGAGAACTGATCTTTTCTGTCTCCTTCACTACTTAGAGGAATAAAATATGAAGCACCCGCCGTAATACCACCCGCAGATTCAGCTCCGTTGCTGTCTCTGAATATGGTAAGACCAGCACCTACTCTATCGAAAATGTTTGCATTAATTCCCACCGATTGTACATTTGGGGATTCGCTGAATTTTGAAAATTGCTTCTGATAAATGGCATTGAGCTGTACGTAGTCTGTTTTACCGTACTGAGCTGGGTTGAACAGGAAATCACCATCCAAAAGATACTGTTGATAATATGGTAGTGATTCTTGTGCTTTGTATGCATTTGACAAAAGAGCTAAACATACGATAGCATATAGTTTTCTCATAACAAATCTTGATTTCAATTCAACAAATATAAAAAAAATCTCAATATATTTTTAGTTTTCTAAATAAATTCTCCATTTTTTTACAGCATCCTCCATATCTTTGGGCATTGGGCTTTCAAAATATAATTCCTTTTTTGTTGTGGGGTGTATAAATCCTAGGGTATGTGCATGCAATGCGTGTCTTGGAAGAATTTCGAAAACATTTTTAATAAACTGTTTGTATTTTGGAAGATTCACACCTCTTAAAGGCGTATGCCCTTCATAGCGCTCATCATTGAACAATGTATGTCCAATATGTTTGAAGTGTGCTCTAATCTGATGAGTTCTTCCCGTTTCAAGCTTACATTCTACCCAGGTCATATACTTAAATCTCTCTAAAACTTTATAATGGGTAACAGCATGTTTTCCATGGCTGCCATCTTCGTATACAGACATCTGCATTCTATTTTTAGGATGCCTTCCGATATGTCCTCTGATGGTTCCCTCTTCTTCCTGAGGATTTCCCCATACAAAAGCCCAATACAGCCTTTTGGTAGTCCTGTTGAAGAACTGCTTAGCCAGAAAGCTTAATGCATATTCATTTTTAGCCACTACCAGAAGTCCGGAAGTGTCCTTATCAATTCTATGAACAAGTCCTACCCTGTCAAGATCAGATTTTGAGCCATTTTTTTCAAAATGAAATGCCAGAGCATTAACTAAAGTTCCATCCCAGTTTCCATGTCCGGGATGTACTACCATACCAGGCTCTTTATCTACAACTACCAGATCATCATCTTCATACACTATATTAATAGGAATATCCTGTGGAATAATTACATTTTCCCTTGGCGGACGGGTTAGTAGTATTGAGATCTGATCTCCGGGTTTTACACGGTAATTCTGCTTTACTGCAGCACCATTGACTATAACGTTTCCAGCTCTGCAGGTCTGAGAAATTTTATTTCTTGAAGAATTCTGACGGTGTATTAAAAGAAATTTATCAATTCTTAATGATTCCTGTCCTGGATCAACCGTAATATTAAGATGTTCATATAAACCTTTGTTTTCCTCATCAATATCGATATTATCAATACTGTTGGAGTCTAATAATTCTTCGTCTAAAAAATCTTCGTTATCTTCTGACATTGTATTTATTTTTTTACACAAAAGGCTTCAACATTTTGCAGTTGAAGCCTATATTTTTATTATTAATCTTTATTTATTCTACGACTACTTTCTTAGCCTTTGGCTTTTGAGCAGGCTGTTGTGTAGAAGTTGAAGCTGCTGGTTTTGCAGTATTTCCGGTAGCAGGCGTACTTGTAGAAGCCTTAGGCTTTTCTGTCCCAGTACTTGCCGGTTTTGGAGTTGTAGACTGAGGTTTTGGAGTCTCAGTTTTCGGAGCTTCCGTCTTTGGAGTTTCTCTCCTAGGTGCGGGTGCAGGTACTACCGGAGCTTCATAACTTGGTTCATGATGAACTTCTTCATATCGTACTGGCGGCAGAGAAGTGTCTACTTTCATACGGTAAATAGAATTCAGCTGTTCCACTTTTGCTCTAAGTTCTGCCGGGGTTTTCTTACTTGCCCAAAGGTCAATCTGCATTCCCTGGTCACGAACATCACCGGAAGCAGGATCTTGATAATAGATAATATCAGATTCATCCTTACCACCATCTTCATGTTCTACCAATCCTACTTCAAACATACTCTTCGTAATGACAGCTCTCGCTTCTTTTACGGAAAGCCCTACTACATTAGGAATGGAAATATTTCTCATCGGCCCTGATCCCACCACAACATCAATTACGGAGAATCTAGGAAGACGGGCACCTGGATTTACAGCATTTCCTTTATATAAAATTCTTAAAAGAGCATCTTTCTGAATACTCGGCTCGTAAATAGTATCGCCAATTTTCAGTCCAACCTGATCCAATCTCTGGAATGCAAGTCCTGAATATTTATTGATAACATCCGGAACAGCAATCTGAGCCCATGTTCTAGGATTCACTTTAAGACGCACTGTTCTTCCATCCTTTACACGGGAACCCGGAGCTGGATAGATTTGTAAAACCTGAAATGGTCTGTATTTAGGGTCATAATTGGCACTGTCTACTTCATATTCCAACCCTGTATCATCTAATATTTTAACAGCATCATGTACAGATTTATTAACAACATTAGGAACAGGAATTTCCTGACCGTGATTAGTGTGGTACTCTAACCAACGGAACGTAAGCCATACAAGCCCTACGAAAACACCGATTGCCACTACTAAATTGACTAAAACTTTCCAATTGAAAAGTGATTTAAGCATACTTAAAAATACTTTAATTATAACCGCAAATATAGCTAATAATTTTAGAATGGACTTTTTATTTAACACAATTCATTTTTGATTTGAAAATTTCCCGATTTCCCGTATTGCATTGCATAAAATGTTTAAATTTGCCTTAATTGATACTATATGGTTATGAATAAAAAAAGTGTTGCCGTAGTAATGGGAGGCTATTCTGATGAATATGTTGTATCCTTAAAAAGCGGACAATTGATCTACGATTCCTTAGACAGAAATTTGTATGATGTATATAAAGTAGTAGTCCTTAAAGATGAATGGTATTTTTTAGGAGAAAATGATAAAAAATACCCGATCAACAGAGGCGATTTTTCTGTCACCTTAGATAATGGAGAAACATTAAAATTTGATGCTTGTTTCAATATCATCCACGGAACACCTGGTGAAAATGGTATTCTTCAGGCTTATTGGGATGCCATAGGTCAAAAGTACACAGGTTGTGATTTCTACCAGAGTGCCCTTACCTTCAACAAAAAAGATACGCTTGCCGTATTGTCAAAATATGGAATTCCATCAGCCAAAAGCATTTATCTGAGAAAAGGAGAAAACATCGATGTAGATAAAATTGTAGAAGAATTAAATCTTCCCCTTTTTGTAAAGCCTAACCAATCCGGATCTTCACTGGGAATTTCTAAAGTAAAGGAAAAATCTGAACTCATCGCAGCTACAGAAATTGCTTTCAAAGAAGATGACGAAATCCTGATCGAAAGTTTCTTAAACGGAATGGAGGTTTCTGTAGGAGTTATCGATTTTAAAGGAGAAACTATCGTTTTAGGAATTACAGAAATTGTTCCAACCAATGAGTTTTTCGACTATGAAGCTAAATATGAAGGAGCATCTGAAGAGATTACCCCAGCAAGAATTGATGCAGAAACTACAAAAAGAGTAGAAGAAATTTCCAAAAGAGCCTACAATTCTCTTGGAATGAGCGGATTCTCAAGAAGTGAATTTATTTTAATGGATGGGATACCTTATATGCTTGAAATGAATACCAACCCAGGATTCTCTCCGGCAAGTATTCTTCCTCAACAGGCCAAACATTATGGAATTTCCATTATGGATCTTTGTGGAAATGAAGTTGAAAAAGCTTTAAATAAAAGAAAATAGATCATAAAAGTTAGAAATCAGAGGTTGATGATTGAGCAAAATTTGAAATCAAACCTCCATTGACAACTCAAAATCATAACTCATACAACATGAAAATTGCTGTTTTCCCTGGGTCTTTCGACCCTATCACTTTAGGACATTACGATATTATAGAAAGAGCGGCACCGCTATTTGATAAATTAATTATTGCCATCGGGCAGAATTCCCAGAAGAAATATATGTTTCCTCTTGAGAAAAGAATGGAATTCATTCAAAACTCTGTAGCAGAATTCCCCAATGTAGAAGTAGATTCATTCGAAGGCTTAACAGTAGACTACTGTTTTGAAAAGAATGCTCAATACATTATCAGAGGACTTAGAAATCCTGCCGATTTTGAGTTCGAAAAAGCAATAGCTCACACCAACAGAACATTAGCTCATAAAAAATTAGAAACCGTATTCTTATTAACCTCTTCCGGAAAATCATTCATCAGCAGCAGCATCGTAAGGGAAATTATTACCCACGGAGGCGAATATGAACTGATGGTTCCCGATTCCGTTAGGGTTGAGAGATAGATATAATGAGTAATTAGGTAATGAGCAATGAGTAATTTTGATGGTATAGATTTTAACAAAATTTTCCGTGAAAGGACTAAGAAATTTTCTAATGATATCATTAGAGCATTTTCTCTATTGCCATATTCTGATGATGTTTCAATAATAAGAAAACAAATTATCAGATCTTCAACTTCAGTAGCTGCTAATTATAGAGCAACTTCAAGGGCTAGATCTGAAAAAGAAAAGCTTGCTAAAATCTGTATTGTGGTTGAGGAAATTGATGAGACACAACTTTGGCTTGAAATTATTGAAGAACTAGAATATATAAGTCCAGAAAAAATTCTACATTTAAAATCAGAATGTGAAGAACTTGTAAAAGTGATGGCCAAATATAAATTATCTCAAATTTAAGTGGCATAATTTTTATTATTCATTGCTCATTATTCATTACTCATCATAATATATGCACGAACAGTTCAATTTTGCCATAGAAGTACTGGGAACCATTGCGTTTTCCATGTCAGGAAGTTTTGCAGCGATGCAGAAACGGCTTGATCCTTTTGGCGTTCTTATTATTGCCTTTGTTACTTCTGTAGGGGGAGGAACTGTAAGGGATCTCCTGCTGGATATTCCCGTATTCTGGATGCATGATCTTCTGATGTGTGCCCTGATTATTATCACCAGCGTTATTTCCATGGTATTCAAATCCCTTGAAAAAAACTTTAAGGTCACTTTATTTATCTTTGATAGTTTTGGATTAGGATTATTTACTATTATTGGGATTCAGAAAGGACTCAATGTTGGAATCCATCCTCTAATCTGTATTGGATTGGGAACTATTACCGGCTGTTTCGGAGGGATTATCCGGGATATATTGTTGAACAGAATTCCACTGATCTTTAGAAAAGAAATCTATGCTACAGCATGTATTGTAGGCGGATCTGCATTTTTATTAATGACAAAGTATACTCCACTTTCCTACACATTTATACAGATCTTTACCATCTTATTGATTGTAGGGATCAGAACACTTGCCGTTAAATACCATTGGCAGATGCCTAAATTTTATGGCTACGATCAGACTTCGGAAATGTAACTCAATGTAAAACAAATAAAAAAGCACCTTATTCAGGTGCTTTTTGGTTTTATCTGTAGTTTCTTACTAGAACTTACCTCTCTGTCTCATATTAGGATTATGCATATGTTTCTGCATAGTTGGCATTTTCAACTGATCTTTCATCATTTTGATTTGATCGGTCATCATTCCTGCACTGTCTAGTCTTTTAGCTTCTTCCAGCAATTTTTGCCCTTCCTGCTTTCTTCCTTTAGAAATTGCAGATGCGGCAAGGTTTAAAGTAGCCATTGCTCTGTCATGCTTCATATTCAAACCGTACTCCAAAGCTTTTTTCATTAAAGGTTCCACTTTTGTAGGATGATCCTGAGCTTGAGTTAAGCCTAATAAATAATGGAAGTATCCGTATTGAGTTTTATGAAGTTGTCCTTTATAGTCGGTAATTTTTGATAACCATACTGCAGCTTTTTCCATATTCTGTTTTCTCAATTGCCAGAATGCCAAAAGAATATACTCGTTTTTAAAGTAAAGTAAAATGGGAAATGCAGCCAAAAGAAAAATAACAATCCCCCATCCAAGATTTCTTGTGAAAATCATCATATAAAGTCCCAGAAGGATAAGAAGTGCTGCTACTGCAATTTTTATGTTCTTATTCATTATTAAATTTTAGAAGTGCAAAGATAATAAATTTAAAGGTTAAAGTTCAAAAAGTCAATAGTGAATGGTCAATTCGCTGCGCTTGTCAATTATTAATATCCGTCGGTAATTTACTATCCGCATTATGAATCAAAAACTGACTAATGACTTCTTATCCTTCTTTCTTGATTCTTTCAAACGTTTGGAAACAAAAATCATAGCCATTTTTTTCGTCTTTTTCATGGCATACTTCATTTGTTTTTTTCCATATTTTCGCATCAATTTTCGGGAAGAAAGTGTCTGCTTCAAGATCGGCTTTTACCAGAGTTACCTCAAGTTTATCCACAATATCCATCGTTTGCTCATAAATATTTCCGCCTCCAATAACAAAAACCTCTTCATCAATCTTCTTAGCAAACTTCATAGCTTCTTTAAGACTTCCTACGATAAGAATCCCTTCTTCAAACCAATCTTTCTTTCTTGAAACAACAATATTGGTACGGTTAGGAAGTGGTTTTCCAATACTCTCATACGTTTTTCTTCCCATGATAATCGGATGCCCTGAAGTAAGGTCCTTAAAATGTTTTAAATCTTTTGGAAGATGCCAAAGCAACTGGTTTTCAAAACCAATCTCGTTCTTCTCTCCCATTGCCACCACTATTGTTGTCATTCAAATATAATTTTCTACAAAATTAGCACATAATTTGTATATTTGATTAGCACAAAAAATTAAAAAAAAATAAACTATGAAAAATAAAGGATGTCTGGGCGCCGGAACTATTGGTATCGCCCTCCTTATTATTGTTGCCGTCCTATTCTTCTGGGGAAAAAGCGGATATAACAGCTTTGTCAACAAAGAACAGACCGTTAACGCAAAATGGTCTAATGTAGAGACCGTATATCAGAAAAGAGCCAATCTTATTCCTAATCTGGAAAGAACTGTAAAATCGTATTCAAAATTTGAGCAGGAAACTTTAACTCAGGTTGTGGAAGCGCGTTCTAAAGCGACGTCTATCAACATTGATCCTACCAATATGACGGAAGCAGATCTTGCGAAGTTCCAGGCAGCACAGGGAGAATTATCCGGTGCATTAAGCAGATTAATGGCTGTGGTAGAGTCTTATCCTAACTTAAAGGCAGATCAGCAGTATATCAACTTCCAGAGAGAGTATACCGCAATTGAAAACAGCATCAGAACAGAAACTGTTTATTATAACGATGCTGCTAAGGATTACAACACCTCTATCAAGACTTTTCCCAATAATATTTTGGCGAATTTCACCAACTTTAAAGAAAAACCTTATTTCAAGGCTGATGCAGGTGCTCAGAAAGCCCCTGAAGTATTCAAATAATAATGGGTAATTTCCTTACAAATCAACAGATCGCTTCCCTTGTGGAAGCGATTCAGTCAGCAGAAGACCATTCTACAGGCGAGATCAGGGTACATATCGACTCTAATACGGAAAACCGTGATGCTAAAACAGCATTCAAAGTTTTCAAAGAACTGTGTATGGATAAAACTACTGATAGGAATGCTGTGCTTTTTCATGTCAATTTTGAAAAAAAATACCTCACCATTATCGGAGATGTAGGGATTCATGCAAAAGTAAATCAATCGTATTGGGATCATCTGCATGACTATATCACCTCTGAATTTGCCAAAGGAAATTATTATAAGGCCCTGAAAAGTGCTATTCTTGAAACAGGTCTTGAACTTAAAAAATATTTTCCTGTAGAAGGAGAAAATCCAAACCAACTTCCGAATGAAATTACATTCTCTTAAAATAGTATTTTCATTTTTACTACTCTGCTTTTACACTTTTGTATCAGCACAATATACCATTCCTGAAAAACCAGCAGTTTTATACCCTGTTTTTGATGAAGCAGGTCTTCTTTCTCAACAGGAAAAAGATGAGCTTAATAATAAACTCATCAAATTTGCTGATTCTACTTCCACAGAAATTGAAGTTGTTATCATTAAGTCCACCAAAGGCGAAGATGTCAACTTTCTGGCCACAATGTTTGGCCAGCAATGGAAGATCGGAAAAAAAGGAGTGGATAACGGAGTAGTCTTCCTGATCGCTACTGAAGACAGAACCATGTCTATTCAACAGGGACGTGCCGTAGAACAATACCTTACGGCATCTGTTGCAGGACAGATCCTGGATTATATTGTTACGCCTAACTTCAAAAAAGGGCTTTGGTATGAAGGAATCAACGGTGGTACCTCAGCCATTATGGACGCTGTCCAAGGTAAATTCAAACCTGTTCCTACGACAGCTCCTTCCGGGGATGGCAGTGCTCTTAAAGTTCTTATTATCGCCTTTGTTATTTTTATCATCATTGCTATTCTCTTTGGTAACCGAGGTGGTGGCCGTGGTGGAGGTGGAAATTATGATGACGATGATGATGTAATTATCACTCGAAGAGGACGCAGAAATTATCCTGGTGGGTTCTTCCCATTCCCAGGTAGTTTTGGAGGCGGAGGCTTCGGTGGTGGCAGTTCCGGCGGCGGCGGCTTTGGAGGCTTCGGCGGTGGCGGAAGTTTCGGAGGCGGTGGTGCTTCCGGAGGATGGTAATCTTACAAACATTCTATTCAGATATCAACAGATCAGGTCTTAATGACCTGATTTTTTATTTAAAAACTTAAAATAACAGTGTTTTTTTGCTTTTAATTAACATTAATTTGACTTTCACATATTAAAAAATTAATAAACCAACATAAAAACTACCTTTTATTCAATATTTTTTCAGTATATTTACTGAAAACAGGATTATGAAGAAGACACTGGTAGTATTTGCCCACCCTTATCTGGAGCACTCCAATTCGAATGTAGAGCTCATCAATTTCTACGTTCGTCATCAGCATTATACCTTACGTGATCTTTATGAAGAATATCCTGATTTTCATATTGCGGCCTTCAGAGAAAGAAAGCGTTTAGCTAATTATGACCGCTTTATTTTTCAGTTTCCGCTGATCTGGTTCGGAATGCCTCCACTCTTAAGATTATGGATTGATGAAGTTTTCGATCGTGACTGGTTACAGCCCGGAAAAGAAAACCCTCTTGAAAATAAGGAAGTCTATATATTGGTAACCACTGGTGGAAAGGAAAGATCATTCAGTAAGACCGGAACCTATCAATATACTATTGATGAACTTATCAGTGGATTGATTGTATCCTTAAAGGTTTTCAAGGCTGATATTAAACACATCAAGATCGTTTACGAAGCCAACAAATTGTCTAAGAAAGAAATTATTTTACATAAAAAAGAGTTTACAGAACTGCTCAATCAATAATATATGGAGTCCAGCTTAGCGATGAACACATTAATTTTTCTGGGTGTAGCCATTATCATGGTTCCGCTGGCCAGAAAATTGGGATTGAGTTCAGTAATTGGTTATATTTTAGGAGGAATTATTATTGGTCCCTATGTCCTCAAACTGACAGGAAAT
This sequence comes from Chryseobacterium sp. G0162, assembly GCF_003815715.1. Classification (NCBI taxonomy): domain Bacteria; kingdom Pseudomonadati; phylum Bacteroidota; class Flavobacteriia; order Flavobacteriales; family Weeksellaceae; genus Chryseobacterium; species Chryseobacterium sp. G0162. The sequence continues at coordinate 1,689,997 of NZ_CP033922.1, forward strand.
AACGTAAACGATATTATGCATGCCAGTGAATTCGGAGTTATCATGCTCTTATTCATCGTTGGGCTAGAACTGGAACCACGAAAGTTCTGGGAAATGCGTAAGAAAATTATGGGATTGGGACTTACCCAGATGCTTCTGACCATTTTTTTATTATTTCTGGTATTCATCAGCGTGGGTTGGAGAATAGATAAGGCTATTGCTGTTGCTATGTGCTTTGCGCTCTCTTCTACCGCAATTGTACTACAGACTTTACAGGAAAAAAATAACTTTAAAACGACAGCTGGAGAGGCTTCATTCTCGACCTTATTATTTCAGGATATTTCTGTAATTCCTATTTTGGCTATTCTTCCGATTATTGCTAACTATAAAGCAAAGCATCACGATAATGAAATTCAGATTCTGATCCAAAAACTTCCGGAATGGCTTCAGGCCAGCACAGTGATTTTAGGAGTAGCTCTATTGATTTTATTGGGTAGGTATGTATTTGTACCCTTTTTACGCTATGTTTCAAAATCAGGAATGACTGAGCTACTGACCGCTTCTTCCTTATTTCTGGTTATTGGAGTATCTGAACTGATGATCGTTATCGGACTTTCTCCCGCATTAGGAGCTTTCCTTGCCGGAGTCATGTTGGCCAACAGTGAATTCCGTCACGAACTTGAAGCACAGATCGATCCTTTTAAAGGGTTGTTACTCGCTGTATTTTTTGTGAGTGTGGGATCAACGATAAATTTCAATATCATTCAAAAAGATCCATTATTTATTTTCAGTACCGTATTTGCTGTACTGGCAATAAAATTTTTAGTATTATATACCATTGGAAAGTTCTATAGAATAGATACTCCACAAAGCCTTTTCTATGCCTTTGCATTATCGCAGGTGGGAGAATTTGCTTTTGTATTGATAAATTATGCCTCGGATCTCTATCTTCTAGGTCCGGAACTGAATGCACAGCTAATGGCTGTCACTGCAATCACTATGTGTATTACTCCTATTCTATTGATTGTTAACGATAAATTTATTACCCCTAAATTTATTAAAGAAATCCCTGAGGAAGAACATGATTATAATATTCTGGACAGTGATGTAAGTCAGAAAAAAATTATTATTGTAGGTTTTGGACATTTTGGGAGTACGGTGGGACGTCTTCTAAAAGCCAATAAAATATCGGCAACAGTTCTGGATAGAGATTCGGATCGTGTAAAATTGTTGAGAAGCTACGGCTTTAAGGTTTATTATGGTGATGCGACTAGAATTCCTATTCTAAGAGCAGCAGGCATTGAAGATGCTGAAATTCTGGTATTGTGTCTAGATGATGCGGATGACAATATGTTTATTGCAGAACTGGTTCGCGAGCATTATCCGAAGGTAAAAATCTTTGTAAGGGCCAAAAACAGGATTGACGCATACGAATATCTTAACAATGGCATTAATCATATTTATCGGGAAACCTTGGGAACTGCTGTGGATATGGCTGTGGATGTCCTGCATGAAACAGGGATGAGAAAATATGCAGCGAGACGTCTTGGGCAGCGTTTTATGGCTATTGATAAAGCTTCTATCAGAAAGTTGGCTAAGGCAACGGAAGATAGTGAGATTGCTTTGTTTACCACAAAAGAAATCCTCCAGCGTGAGGAGGAATTATTAGCTTATGATAATCTAAATTTTGATAATAAAAACTGGGATTCTTCGTCTTCATCTCCAGAAGAAGAGGAGGAAGAAGAATCCCAGGATTAATTTTATTCGATATTTACACTTCCACCACTGCTTTCATTCTTGGTGATATTTTTAAGGTCTCCTTTTCTGGCGATATCTACACTTCCACCCGAAGAGGCTTCTGCTTTAACCGAAGAAACTGCACTGATATGAATGCTGGCTCCACTGGACGCATCAGCTTCTACATGATCTGCAATAACACCCTTAGCTGAAATACTACTGCCGGAAGAAGAATTGATATCCGCATTTTTTGCTTTTCCTGAAATATCAATACTTGATCCTGAGGAAGATTCTATCTCAAGATTTACAGCCCATATTTTTCCATTAAAATTACTGCTGCTATCTGCATTAATATTGAAATCGTTAGCCTCCAGATTTCCGGAAACACTCCCTGCACTGGATAATTCCACACTTGTTTTTTCCTGAGTAAACTTATCTTTTACATTGATACTTGCTGCAGATTCGGCAGTCAGTTTTGTAAAGTCTCTCGTATAAATTTTTGCTGTAACTTTACTGATATTCATTACTCTGATTCCCTTCTTATAATGAATATGAAGTTTTCCACCGCTATTTTCTACAAGAATTTCGTCAATAATACTTTGAGGTGCCGAAATGATCACTTTTTCTACATCGGATTTTATAACCTCTGCATCAATAGCCTGAGAAACCTGAATTTCATCAAAATCTCCTTTGAATTCTCTCTGCTGAATAGGCCCGGTTTCTTTATTGATGACTTTCTCTACCCACCCATTATTGTTTTCTCTATTCTTTTTCTCATGTCTTTCATTACATGAGGCCAACACCACTAAGGCTGAAAAAATAAAAAGAGTTCTTTTTTTCATGTTTATTTTTTTTATAGATTATTTTTTGGATTATAATTTAATAACAACTAAAATATAAAAAATATTACATCTTCTTATTATTATCCTTTTAGTCTCTGTAACTCAACCGTTGGAAAAAAAAATATGAAACAAAGGTCATATTCTTTTTACACAAAAATGTTCAAATTATCCGTTTTATTAAATACATAATGCAAAATATCAGCTGTAAGACAAGTTTTTAATATCTTTATACTTTAATAACAACTATATTTATGAAGAATATTTCATCGGTATTATTAATTTCTGCCTTGGCGTTCAATCAATCTTGTACTACAATGAAACAGACCGATACTCAACAGGAACTTCCTGCTCCCGATCCATCATTATCTTCAAACCCTTTTATGAAGAAGAGCAAGCTTCAGTACGAAGCTCCGGAGTTTGACAAAATTAAAAACGAACATTTTAAACCGGCTTTTGAATTCGGATTAAAGCAACATGCTGCTGAAATTGAAAAGATTGCCAACAATCCAGCTTCTCCTACTTTTGAAAATACCATCGTTGCATTGGAAAAGAGTGGTGAAGTACTAAGAAGAACTCAAATTGTTTTTTCTAATCTGACAAGTGCAAATACAAACCCTACTCTACAGGCTTTGGATGAAGAATATGCTCCAATTTTTGCAGCACATTCTGATAAAATGTACCTGAATGAAAATCTTTATAAAAGAATCAAATCCATCAAAGAAGACGGACTTGATCCTGAAAGCAAGAGATTGGTACAATACTACAAGCAAAACTTTGAGATTGCAGGAGCTAACCTTTCTGCTGCAGATAAAGAAAAACTGAAGCAGATCAACCAGGAGCTGGCTTCTCTTTCTACTCAATATGCTAATAAATTATTGGAAGCAAGAAAGCAAGGTGGAGTATTCTTTTCTGAAGCAAAGGAACTTGACGGACTTTCTGCTGACGAAATTGCAGCGGCAGCAGCTGATGCTAAAACAGCAGGACAACCGGGTAAATACCTTCTTGCTTTACAAAATACTACCCAGCAACCTCTTTTACAAAACCTGAAAAACAGAGCTACCAGAGAAAAGCTATTCAAAGCTTCATGGACAAGAGCTGAGAAAGGTGATGCGAACGATACACGAGAAACTATTGAAAAGCTTGCTAAAATCAGATTGAAAAAAGCTCAGATTCTTGGGAAAAAGAATTTCGCAGAATGGAAACTTCAGGATCAGATGGCCAAAACCCCTGAAGCGGCAACGAAACTAATGAATCAGGTGGCTACACCAGCTGTAGAAACAGCAAGACGTGAAGCAAAGGATATTCAGGATCTTATCGATCAGCAAAAAGGAGGTTTCAAAGTAGAACCTTGGGACTGGAATTTTTATGCTGAACAGGTAAGAAAGGCTAAATTTGACCTTGATGAAAGCGAGATTAAACCTTATTTTGAAATCACAACCGTTTTAGAAAAAGGAGTTTTCTTCGCGGCTGAAAAATTCTACGGATTAACTTTCAAAAAGAGAACTGACCTTCCGGTGTACCACCCGGATGTAGTGACTTATGAAGTTTTTGATCATGACGGAAAATCTATCGCGATCTATTATCTGGATTTCTATACAAGAGATTCTAAAAATGGGGGTGCCTGGATGAGTAACTTCGTAGAACAGTCTTATCTTATGGGAACAAAACCTGTAATCGTAAACTGCTACAATTATCAGAAACCTGCTCCTGGAAAGCCTTCATTAATCAGTTTTGATGATGTTTCAACCATTTTCCATGAGTTTGGACACTCTATCCATGGTATGTTTGCAAGCCAGAAATACCCATCTCTTTCCGGAACAAATGTACCGAGAGACTTTGTGGAATTCCCATCTCAGATCAATGAGCACTGGGCATTGGATCCGATTGTAATGAAAAATTATGCGGTTCATTATCAAACAAAACAACCGATTCCTCAGACTTTAGTAGATAAAATTAAAAAAGCGGCTACCTTCAACCAGGGATATATGACTACGGAATTGGTTTCCGCAGCAGCTTTAGATATGGATTGGCATTCTGTAACGAATGAAAGCCAGCTTATCCCTGTTTTGGATTTCGAAAAACAATCTTTAACAAACCACGGATTTACTTTAGCAACGGTTCCACCAAGATACCATACTCCTTATTTTGCACATATTTGGGGTGGTGGATATTCAGCAGGATATTATGCTTATCTGTGGTCTGAAACATTGGATAATGATGCATGGGAATGGATTAGTAAGAATGGTGGTTTAACCAGAGAAAACGGTGACCGTTTCAGAAAATACATTCTTTCTGTAGGAAATTCTGTAGATCTTAATCAGGCGTTCAGAGATTTCACAGGACATGATCCGGACATTAAACCTTTATTAAGAAACAGAGGGTTTATTAAATAATACAATGAGAAGCATTCTTTTAAGAGTGCTTCTTTTATTTGCCACAAACACACGAATTTTTAATGTTGAATATTATTCTTACTTTTTAATATTAGGTTCGAGTATTCTATGCAGTTCAACTTTTTTTAGTCATACCTTCACAAATAAAATTATTCGTGCATTCGTGGCGATTATTATCAACATACAATTTTATAGCAGGTAAAAATCAAGTCTGTTTATTGATATTCCTTATTTTTGCAGCATAAAATTTTAAATAAAAAAGATGAATTGTCCCTGCTGTTCAGGAAAATCCTACGAAGAATGCTGTAAGCCTTATCACGCCGAAGAAAAACATGCTCCTACTGCTGAAGCATTGATGCGTTCAAGATTTTCGGCCTTCGCTATTCCCAACGGTGAATATTTAATGGAAACTACCCTTCCAGGAAAACGAAAATTCCACAACAAACAGGATTTACAGGAATGGGGAGAGATTAATGAATGGACAAAACTGGAAATTATTCAAACTCCTACCTTAAACCATGTAGAGTTTAAGGCTTATTATACAGACCAGGATGGTCATCCGCAAATTCATCACGAATTTTCTGTTTTTCAGAAAATGCATGAGCGCTGGTATTATGTTTCAGGTGAATTTTTAGATTAATAATAATATGAAGAAGAATTTTATTTACACATTGCTGTTTTTATTTTGCAGCTTTGGTGTTTTCAACGCACAAACAGCTGAAGATAAAAAAGAAGTTTCCATGGCTGTAACCGATATCTTAAAGGGTTTCCAGACCAAAAATGGTATTATCATGAATAAATACGTGAATGAAACCTATGGTGTAAGTGTCCTTTTTAAAAGTGGTGGTGAGCTGGGATTTGTTTTAAATGAGGATGTTGATTTCAGCATGCCGTTAGGACCTATCAAAAAGGTATGGAATATCAGAAACCAGTTTCCGATACAATTCGACCAGACTTCTGGATATGACTTAAAAAATAAGAAATGGATAAAAGAAGGGCTATTTGTTCAGTTTAATTCTAATACAGTCAATGATTATGCTGACAAGTTTTCAGAACTATATGCTGTAAAGGAGCAGACGATTTTTAAGATCAATTCCAATCCTAAAAATGTTGTTTTTGTAACCCTTGCTGAGAACAGTAAAGAAAAGGCTCCTATTAATGGATTTAGTTTTATCATGACAAAAATTGATGGGAAATGGTTCCTTACATTTATTGATGTAACGGAGTATGATGCAGAATAAGGGGAATGCCAAGCACAATACTTACTTTTTGTATATAAAAACAAAATAACCAGCAGAACGTTCTGCTGGTTATCTTTTTATTGTCTTACAATATAATAATTGTATAAAAAAATGTCCGATATTTCGGACATTTATATTATTTCTTAGTGAGCGTCAGTACCGTCAATTCCGTGAGCGTGACCGTGTGATAATTCCTCTTCTGTTGCAGGACGAGTATTTAAAATTTCCACCTGGAAATCTAAAACTTTACCAGCCATTGGGTGGTTAAGGTCTGCTACTACAGCTTCAGGAGTTACTTCTACTACAAAAGCCTGGAAATTATTCCCCTGATTGTCTGATAAAGGTAAAATCGCCCCAACAGGTGGAGTTCCTGATTCCTGGAACATTTCAAGCGGCAATTGAGCAATAGCATCAGGCTGTCTTTCTCCGTAAGCTTCTTCAGGCTGAATTACAAAAGCAGCTTTATCACCAGCTTTTAGACCAAGGATATTTTCTTCAAATTTTGGAATCATCATTCCAACACCATACAAAAATGTAAGTGGATTTTCTGCTGTTGTTTCTTCTACAAGAACTTTACTTCCATCTGCTTCGATAGTGTGAAGGATATACTTTACAGCTACAACGTGATTGTTTTCAATTGTCATATTTTTCTTTTTTTGTCGTAATTTTTTTTACGATTAACGATACTACAAATATACTCTTTTTGAAATTATTTAATTAGGTTGGAAGCTGGGAGATGAAAGAATGAAGCTATGAAAGGCATAAAGAACAACTATATTTTCTTTTTACCTTTTAAAAATATTCTTCTTAATTCCATAGAATAATTATCCGAAGTTCTAAGACTACAAGTAATATTCAGCAGCGGGCTTTCGGCTTCCAGCCTTTATTCTTATTTCTGGTCTCCTCTCTTTTTCTTTTGTCTCAGTACAAAAAGATACAAGCTCTCTACTTTCGTTCTTGCCCAAGGTGTTTTCCTTAAAAACTTTAAAGAGGAACTGATGCTTGGATTATCTGTAAAGCATTTTATATTAATTTGCTCGCCCAATTTTTCAAATCCTTCGTAGTATTCTACCAATTCTTCAAGGATGGCATCGAGTCTTTTTCCGTGTAAAGGATCTTTTGATTTTTCTTCCATAACATGGTAAAATTAAAACATTTTATCAGACTTAGCGACTAAAATTGTTTAAACTCTTAATGTTTAGTATTTTTGATGAAGCAATTTTTTACCTATAAAAAATATTCGCTACAAACCGATATGAGCAAAAACAACGACGCCAACAGGAAAAAAAATAAAAAGCAAATTGATCAGAAAAAACGGAAAATACAAAATGCCGAAGCAGAAAGGAAAGCACGTTTAAAACAGATTATGGCTGATTTCAAAACAAAAGAAAGCGATAATAAATAACGATCAACTTTTTATGAAAATTCTACACACCGCCGACTGGCATTTAGGAAAAAAACTGGATCGCTTTTCCCGACTGGAAGAGCAGGTTTCAGTGATGGAGGAAATCATTGCGATTGCTGATGAAGAACAGGCAGACCTTATTCTTGTTGCCGGTGATCTTTTTGATAATTTTAACCCCGCTGTTGAAGCTGTTGAGCTTTTTTATAAAACACTGAAACGTTTGTCTCAAAACGGAAGACGTCCTGTAATCGCCATTGCCGGGAATCACGATTCCCCCAACCTCATCAATGCACCAGATCCATTGGCCAGAGAATGTGGAATTATTCTAATTGGCCATCCCAAAGCAAAAATTACTCCGTTTGGAACAGAACATTTTAGCATTACCCATTCAAAAGAAGGCTTTATAGAAGTGAAAATCAACACTATTGATTTTCCAATAAGACTATTGCATACTCCTTACGCTAATGAAATCCGTTTGAAAGAATATTTAGGAGAAAATAAAGAAGAAGAGATCAATAATGTCCTTTCGAAAACTTGGAAAGATCTTGCCAATCAGCTCTGTGATGAAAATGGGATTAACCTACTGACCGCTCATTTGTATATGAATAAAAGAGGAGGTGAAATTTTGGAAGAACCCGAAGGAGAAAAACCGATTAAAATTGGAAATGCTGATCTTATTTATTCTGACAGTATTCCGGAACAGATTCAATATACAGCTTTGGGTCACCTGCATGGTTATCAGAATATCGGAACAAAGGAAAAGCCCGTAGTGTATTCATCTTCTCCCCTTTGCTATAGCTTTAGTGAGGCAGGTCAGACAAAATATATATCCATTATTGATGCAGAACCGGGGCAACCAGTTTCTTATGAAAAAAAGGTATTGAAAAGCGGAAGAACTTTAGTGCGAAAAACCTTTACATCTGTCGATGAAACTGTTCAGTGGTTGCAGGAAAATCCAAATGCATTTATTGAACTTACATTAGAAAGTGAAACCTTTTTAACGGCTGATGAACGAAGGCTCATTTATCAGTCTCATACTGGAATTGTCCATCTTATTCCTAAAGTTAAAAGTAAGGAGTTCGGTGAAGAAACAAACCAAGAAATTAATTTAAATCAGAATATAGAAACATTGTTTAAGGATTATTTTAAATCAAAGAATGCAGGACAGGAGGCCAATGAAGAATTGATGAAATTGTTTAACGAAATTCTAAATACCTAAGCCATGATTCCTATTCGATTAACAGTTGAAGGTTTGTATTCCTACCAGGAGCGCCAGACCATAGATTTTAAAAATCTTACGGAAGCGGGATTATTTGGTATTTTCGGAGCAGTAGGTTCCGGAAAATCATCAGTTCTTGAAGCCATTTCGTTTGCTTTGTATGGGGAAACGGAACGTTTGAATATGCGTGACAAAAGAGCGTATAATATGATGAATTTAAAATCGAACAGTTCTTATATTGAGTTTGATTTTATTAATTATGAAAATAAACTTTTTCGCGCTACGAGGGATTTCAGACGAAATTCCAAGAAGTTTGATGATGTAAAACCTAATTCTATAGCGTTCTATGAAAATATTGATGGAAAGTGGATTCCTTTGGATCATTCCAATGCGGAAACTATTATTGGTTTAAGTTATTCCAACTTCAAACGTACCATCATTATTCCTCAAGGACAATTCAAAGAGTTTCTTGAATTAGGTGCTGCTGACAGAACCAATATGATGAAGGAAATTTTCAGCCTTCAGCGGTATGATCTGCAAAATAATGTTTCAGCTTTGAATACCAAAAACAGATCTGAGCTGGATCAGCTTGAAGGACAGCTGAAAGGTTTTGAAGAAGTGAATGAAGAAAAAATTCAACTCCGGAAAGATCTTTTGGAAGAGGAACAAAAAAAACTGGTTCAAGCCAATGAAAAGTTTGAAAAAGCTTCCCAGACTTATCAACAACTGAAAAATTTAAAAACTGATTTTGAAAGTTTAAAACTAAACCAGGAAAACTTCGGTAAACTATCTGAACAAAAACCTCAGATGGATGCTCTGGAAGCTCAATCGGAACGGTATGATCGTACTCTTAGAGTTTTTAATCCTTTGATTACCGAAAAAAACAGGCTTTTAAAGAGTATTGTTGAAAAAGGAAATGAGAAAGAAAACCAAACCAAAGCTTTACAGGAAACAGAAATTACTTTTAAGGTTGTAAAAGAACAACTTACTGCTCTAGAACCTAAAGTCAAAGCACTGGAACAGTCCAGAATACAGGAAAATGATTTAAGTCTTATTGTACAAATTCTGAAGTTTCATGATGAGATTAAAACTCTTAATGAAAGAACTCAAAAAGGCTCAGAAAAAGTAGAGGAAGTAGAAGTTCAAAGAGATATGATTCAGAAAAAAATCACTGAATTGTCTAAAAATATGGAGGTTTTGAAGGCTCAAAAGCTTGATCCCTCTTTAATTTCCGATGTGGGTAACTGGTTTATTCAACAAAAAAACTTCAAGAAATCACATCAGGAGCAGATTGAAAAAACTGAAAAACATCAGAAACAGATTGAACTCATTGCTGAGGAATTAAAACCTTTTGCGATTCAGGAAAACTTTAAAACTGATTTCAATAATAAAAAGGAAGTGCTGGAAGCAAAGAAAAAGGAACTTTCTCAAAAGCTGGATCATTTGAAAATCCAAAAAGAATTGTCCCGTTTTGCCAGTGAACTTCATCATGGTGAAGCCTGTCCACTTTGTGGTTCCCAGGAGCATCCGCATATTGTGGAATTTCATGATATCAACACCGAACTACAGGACATTCAGGAAAAAATAAAGATCGTTGAACAAGAAGCTCAACATCTTCAGCAACAGGAAACTGCTATTGAGAAAATACTGGATAGAAAAAAGATCTTTGAAGAGCAACTGATCTCTGAACAAAAAGTTCTTCAGCAGATCCAAAAGGATAGGGAAAGTCATCTCCAACAGTTTATATGGAAACAGTTCAGCCCGGATCATGAGAATGATTTTGAGAAAAAAAGATCGGATTCTTTTGTTATCGAAAAACAAATTGAAGAAGCAGACAAAACCATTAATCTGGAACGTGAGACCCTTGAAAAAGAAAGCAAAGTTCTTGAAAAATATAGAAATGCTTTGGAAACCTTCAAGCTGGAAGAGGCTACCAAGCAGAAAGAAATCAACATCAGTCGTTCTAACCTTAAGGTACTAGAATGGGAACATTATGAGCAAAAGACTGTAACAGAAATTGAAGAAGCTTATCAGAAATTAGCGCAATCCAATACTGAAACAGAACAGCTATATCAAAAAGCCTCTCAACAGGAAAAAGATCTTGCTCCTAAACTTGCAGAGCAGAAAGCTATCGTCAGCCAGTCTGAAAAACAAATTGCAGAACTTGAAAAAGAAATTTCCGGGAATCAGCAAACTATTGATAAAGCTTTAAACGAGCACAATTTTACAGTATTTAATGAAGTGGAAAAGATTCTTCAGCAGGAAATCAATATTCAGGAAGCAAGAGCTAAAATCCAGCAATTCAAAATTGATTTTGAAACTTTAAAGAAAATTATTGAAGGTCTGGAGCTGAAACTTAAGGGGCTTTCCTTTGATGATGAACAGTTTTCATTGGCAGAAAAACAGTTTGAAGAAGCTCAGGCTGAATTGAAGCAGATCAATGATTCTGTGGTAACTATGATTGCTGAAAAAGACAGACTAGAGAAGGAATACCAGAAAAAAGAAGAGCTTCTGAAGGAATTATCAAAGCTTCAAAAACGTTCTGAAAACCTGAAACTGATGATAAACCTGTTCAAAGGTGCCGGTTTTGTACAATATGTTTCCTCAATTTATCTAAGACAACTGTGTGATCATGCCAATACCCGCTTCCATAGGATGACAAGAAATCAACTGAGTCTGCAGCTTAATGAAAATAATGACTTTGAGATCATCGATTATCTTAACGAAGGCAGAAGCAGAAGTGTGAAAACACTTTCAGGTGGTCAGGCTTTCCAGGTATCTTTAAGTCTTGCCTTAGCGTTGGCAGAAAGTGTTCAATCCAATGCCCAGGCTGATAAAAACTTCTTTTTTATTGATGAGGGTTTTGGAACTCAGGACACGGAATCTGTGAATATTGTATTTGAAACACTGACCAATCTGATGAAGGAAAATAGAATTGTGGGAATTATTTCTCACGTAGAAGAACTTAAAGAGAAGATTCCTACGGCACTCAACATTATCAAGGATGAGGAAAGAGGAAGTTTAATTGAGATTATCTAACTTCTAAAATTTTAAACTGCAAAAGTCACAAAAGTGTTTTAAAATACAGCTTTTGTGACTTTTGTGGTTAAATAAAACCTGTAATTACAGGTTTTGTACCAATGGTTTTACTTCTTTTCCAAATAGTTCAATAGACCTCATCATGACATCATGAGCCGGATCACCAATATCCATATGACCAATAAATCTTGTAATTCCAAAGATTTCTTTCATGTAAGCAATTTTATCTGCTACCTCAGCCGGGCTTCCGATGAATAATGCCCCGTCTTTACTTCTTCCACCATCATACTGCATTTTGGTATAAGGTGCCCAGCCTCTGGAAGAGCCTATCCTATCCATTTGAGATTTGTAATTGTGGAAATATCCATCTACCACATTCTGGTTGTCACTTACAAAAGTATGTGAATGAATTGCAATCTGCATTTTAGACATATCATGTCCTGCTTTTTGATATTCCTGTTTGTAGAATTCAATCAGATTTTTAAACTGGATCGGCATTCCGCCAATAATAGCAACCACTAATGGCATTCCCAATTGAGCAGCACTTAAAACAGATTGTGGTGTTCCTCCTACAGCTCTCCAGATCGATATTTTGCCCTCATTTTTTGCTCTTGGATATACGGTCTGATTATTCATTGGAGCACGAAGTTTCCCTGACCATATTACGTTTTCCTCAGCATTGATCTTTAATAATAAATCCAGTTTTTCATCGAAAAGCTCTTCATAGTCATTCAACGAATAACCATATAAAGGAAATGACTCAATAAAGCTCCCTCGTCCAACGAATATTTCTGCTCTTCCGTTTGAAATTAAATCCAATGTAGAAAAGTCTTCATACACTTTTACCGGTTCTGATGAACTCAAAACGGTTACTCCACTTGCTAATTTTATATTTTTGGTAATGCTTGCCGCTGCTGCCAATACTATTTCCGGCGAAGAAACAGCATAATCCGGACGATGATGCTCTCCCATCGCAAAGACATCTATTCCTACCTCATCCATGAATTTTACCTGCTCCAGAATTTCATGAAGCTTGGTTCCTGCATCTCTATATTTCCCAGTTGACTGATCGAAAGCTAAATCTCCGAACATTCCTATTCCTAATTCCATATTGTTGATTTTAGTTATACAAAAATACAGCTATAAAGTATCAGATGCATTGATGTTTGATAAGATCGGAATTTGGCACAGGTTGTCTAAATGACGGCTTCTTTTTGTCATGTATTTAAACTTATTTATATTTGAGAATAATAACTTTATGAAAATGAGACACTCACTGGTATTTTTCTTCTTTCTAATGACTACTTTTTACTTTTCACAAAACAAAACGGAAATTTATGTGATTGGAAATATACATGACAGTGTTCCAAATTATCATCCAACAATATTGTTTGATATCCTGAACAAAATAAAACCTGATATTATTCTTCACGAGGTTGACAGCCAGGGAATGAAAGAATATGAAACTGATAAAGATCTCAAGGGAAACGAAATTATCGCAAGCAATCGCTATCTTAAAAAGTTTCCCAATACACTGAGACTTCCTTTTGATTTTGAAAACAGGAATCAATACAGAAGGGATAAAGGGATGGTTCCAACAGATAATTTGTCTGTAAAATTAATTGACAGTCTGTATAAAGCTAAAAAATTGTCACCACCTGAAGCTGAGGAATATGAAATTTTCCTAAATACAACTAAAGAACTCATGAAAAAGGCTGAATTGTCTCCCGAAAATTTCAACAATACAACAACAGATAAGATTTCAGAAAAAAGACAAAATGCTCAATACTCCGGTTTATCAAAAATAACAGAAAATAGGAAAGAATTTTCCGAAAGATTTGTAACCAAACCTGATGGAGAAAAAATCAGCTACAAAAGCGGGTTTAAATTAATGTCAGGTTTTTGGGATCTAAGAAACCAAACTATGGCTCAGAATATCTATACTGTTTCGATAAGATATCCTCACAAAAAAATAGTTGTTTTAACCGGATTCCTGCACCGTTATTACCTGTTGAAAGAATTAAATAAACTGAACAACGGAAACTATATTATCAAAGAGTTTTACGAATAATATAAAGGAAGTTCAATGCAGCAGAAATAGTCTCCAAGAAAATATAAGATTTCCGGCAAGAGTTACACTGATTTTTTTGCCACAAATGCACGAATTTCTTATAATATTGATCGTATATTAGAGACTATATTCTATGTGCCTATGGGGTTCAAAATTTTAAATCCTTGCGCGTTAAAGAAATATTCTATTAAATGTTCTTTGCGTCCTTGAGTTTCCCAACAAAAAACAACAAAAAAATCCAACCACAATGGCTGGATTTTAATTTTATTTTTTCAGATATAAATCAAAGTAATCTGTGATTTTCTGCATCAGGTGAACTCTATCTTTTCCGATCACATTATGTGGATGTCCCGGATAAGTAAAGTAATCCAATTGAACTCCATTGTCAACAGCTGATTTGATAAACTTAATGGAATGCTGCCATACTACTACGTCATCCTGTGCCCCGTGGATCATCAATAGTTTTCCTTTCAGGTTCTGAACTTTATCCAAAAGATTAGCTGTTGCATATCCTTGTGGATTTTCTTGCGGTGTATCCATGTATCTTTCCCCATACATGATTTCGTACATATTCCAGTCGATTACCGGTCCTCCAGCTACTCCTACTTTGAAAACGTCCGGTTTACGAAGCATGAAACTTGTTGTCATGAATCCTCCGAAGCTCCATCCGTGAATACCCATTTTGTCACCATCTACATAAGGAAGAGATTTCAGATAATCTACTCCTTTCATTTGGTCATTCATCTCTGTCGTCCCCAGATTTCTGAACACAGCCTGCTCGAACTTCATTCCTCGGTTGGAAGAACCTCTTCCATCCATAGTGAAGATGATATATCCATTCTGAGCCATGTATTCATACCAAAGATTTCCAGAAGCCGGGAAACTGTTTGTAATCAGTTGTAAGTGTGGCCCATTGTATAAGTAAACAATTGTTGGATATTTTTTATTGGGATCGAAATTCGTTGGTAAGATGATCTTTCCATATAAAGGAGTTCCATCATCAGCCTTTAATTCTACATTTTTAATTTCCGGTCTCTGATAATTCTTTAATGTATTTTCAGAAGTAAGGATATTGGTAGATTTTAAACTGGATGTATTGATAATGTTTCCTACTCGTGGAGTATTGGCATTACTGTAAGCATCATAAAGATAGTTTCCGTCATTGCTCAAAATTCCGAAGTGCATTCCTGCATCTGCATCCAATCTTTGCATTTTGAAATTTGTCCAGTTGATCTTATATAAATGTCTTTCTAAAGGTGTTTCCTTAGTAGAAGTAAAGAAAATTTCTTTTTTCTTTTCATTAAATCCTAAAATATCGGTTACCAACCAGTCTCCTTTTGTGATCTGAGCCACCAATCCTTTTTCTAAACTGTAATGAAATAAGTGATTATATCCCGTTCTCTGACTCTGCCAGATAAAATCTGTATTTGAATTCGGGAAGAAAGTAAGTGGATGTTGTGGTTCAACATATTTGCTGTCTGATTCTTCAAATAAAGTCTTTACCAAAGTTCCGGTAGCAGCATCATATTGGTTCATCTTCATGTGATTCTGTCCTCTGTTCAGTACCGCTACAAAAATATATTTTGAGTCCGGGCTCCATGTAACCGCTGTTAGATACTGATCTTTCTCACCATCAATCTTAAGGAAAGTTGTAGCTTGTGTTTTGATATTGAAAACCCCTAATGTTACCTGATGCGATGTTTGGCCAGCCATTGGATATTTAATGTTATGATTAACGGCTGGCGTTACTGACCAGTCGATGATCGGATAATCTGCTACCATTGACTGGTCCATTTTGTAGAACGCTACACTTTCAGAATTCGGTGCAGGGAAAATTCCGGTATCAATTCCGAATTCATTTCTATGAACAGACTGACCACTGATTATATTTTCATTAACCTCATTGGTTACCGCTATGGTTTTCCCGTTTTTATTAACAAATAAATTGTTTTTTGCTGTAAAGGCAAAAGTTTGTCCGTCACTAAACATTTTCACATTGGCTGCATCAAGATCAATCTTTGTTGAGTTCTTTATTTTCCAATCATTGCCAGATTTTTCAATCCAGAACATCTCACCATTAGTATTGAAATATCCATTGGATGTTCCTGTAAACTTAATAGGTGGAACAGATTTCAGCTTATTATTTGCAAACGGTTTGTTCAACTGCGTCAGAGATATTAAGGTATCCTGTTTGTTTGTTTTTAAATCCGTAGCCAGATATCCGCCTTTTACTGACTGGATATAAGATTTTCCGTCCGCAGACCATGAAAATTGCGAAATATTTTTCACTGCAAGGTTGGTACGCATTCCATTCACAGCCTCCGCCATTGTAAATTTCTGTGTCTGGGCAAACGCTGAGCTCCCCAAAACAAGCATCAATAAAGAAAATTTATGTAATTTCATTGTATAAAATTGAATCCATCAAAAATAAGAAATAAAAATCATCCGTTAAGAAACGTTAAAATAAAACATTCATAAAATGGAATTAATGAATTGATGAAAATTATTTCTTACCTTAATAATGGAATTTTATGAGGTTCCCTGGATAAGGTAAAACGGGGTCTGAATAAAAAAAGATGGTTTGTAATGAAGTAATTTCATTTCTTATCCTATATCAATGACTTGTATATACTCTCTATCCTAAATTTGCATCATTAACAACAACAAAAAATACAAAATACAATGGCAACAAAATGGATCTTAGACCCTACGCATAGTGAAATTACTTTCAAAGTAAAACACATGATGATTTCTAACGTAAAAGGAAGCTTCAGAACTTTCACTGCTGAAATTGAATCTGAAGACGAATTCTTTGCAAACGCAAAAACTACAGCTACCATTCAGACTGATTCTGTATTCACTAATAATACAGACAGAGACAATCACTTAAAGTCTGCTGAATTCTTCAGTGCTGAAGCTCACCCAACCATCACTTTTGAATCTCAGAAACTGAACAACGAAGTAGTTGGAAACCTTACGATCAATGGAATTACAAAGCCTGTAACATTAGATGTAGACTTCGGTGGAATCAATGTTGATCCATGGGGAAATACAAAAGCAGGTTTCTCTTTTGAAGGAAAAATCAGCAGAAAAGATTTTGGATTGAATTGGAATGCAGCGCTTGAAGCAGGAGGGGTAATGGTAAGTGATGATGTAAAAATCGCTGGCGAATTACAGTTTGTAAAACAAGCATAATTTGTAACATACTTTTTAAAAGGTTCAGGGATTTTTATTAAAAAGCCTTGGACCTTTTATTTTTTTATCAATATTCAATACTTATGAACCTCAACGATCTTCAAAATATAAGTGACAGTTTCAACAACACACAAAGAATGCCGGTTTTATTCCTTGGACACGGCTCTCCGATGAATGCTATTGAAGAAAACCAGTTTGTACAAGGATTCCGCAAAATAGCGAGTGAAATTCCAAAACCGAATGCTATTCTATGTATTTCTGCACATTGGTATACGCCGGGAACCTTTGTCACCGCTATGGAAATGCCTAAAACAATCCATGATTTTTATGGTTTCCCAAAAGAATTGTTTGAAGTACAGTATCCCGCTCACGGAAGTCCGGCACTTGCCAGGGAAACTGCTGAGCTTTTGCTTCCTGTAGAAGTAGAGGAAGATCACAATTGGGGACTGGATCATGGAGCCTGGTCTGTTATAAGACATTTATATCCTGATGCAGATATTCCTGTTATTCAATTAAGCATTGATTATACAAAACCGCCACAATATCATTATGACCTTGCCCAAAGGCTGAATAAGCTTCGTGAGAAAGGAATCCTAATCATAGGAAGCGGAAATATTGTTCATAACCTACGTATGATCGATTGGAAAAATATCAATACCGTTGGTGCTGGCTGGGACTGGGCTATAGAAGCAAGGGAAAAAACCAATAATTGGCTTTTGGATGGTAATTTTCAGAATATTATTGATTACCATAAACAAGGAACTTCTCTACAATATGCAGTTCCTACTCCTGACCATTATTTACCTTTGATCTACACCCTAGCTTTGAAAGATACAACCGAAAAATTATCTTTATTTAACGACGAACTGATTGGTGGATCTTTAAGTATGACCAGTGTGAGAATTGGATAAGCAATTTTCAATCATATCTTTTTTATCACTAAAAATTTAGTAATATTGTTAACCATGAAAACGATATTACTATTTTTTTTATTCACTTATTCCTTTTCTTTTACCCAGGTCATCAAAGGTACCGTGGTAGATGATAAGGAGCATCGATTAAGCAGTGTGAGCATCTATATTGACGGAACAAAAACAGGAACGGTTTCAAAAGAAGATGGAACTTTTAGCCTTTCTCTTTCTACACAAACCAGTGGCAATATTATTTTTCAGAAAGAAGATTATGAAACATTCAGTACAGAAATCTCAACAGTTGTCAACAAAAATCTAAAGGTTGTTTTAACTAAAACCAATGCTATTGAAGAAATAGTATTGGTCCCTTATACTTCCGAAGCTTATACTCATTATATCAATACTTTTCTCCGTAATTTTATTGGAGATGATCTAGAAAATGTGAGAATCAAAAATCAAAAAACACTTAAATTTTCTTATGATAAAAAGAAGAAGCTGCTTAGAGTAAAAGCACCTAAGACTTTACTCATTGAAAATAAAAATCTGGGATATGAAATTGAATACAATCTGATCAATTATTCAACAGATTTTAATACGAATATTACCAATTATACAGGAACAAGTTTCTTTAAGGAAACTAAAAATACAGATAAGGTTAAAATCAACCGGATGAATGCTTATGACGGAAGTTCACTTCATTTTTTCAGAAGTATTTACCATAATACAATTCCTGAAAACGAATTCATTGTCAATCAGGTTGTAAAAATCCCCAATTCAAACTACCCTACTGAGAAAGAATTAAATGTTTTAAAAGATTTCATGACCATATCGAAATCTTCAGAGACAATCAATATTCCTGAAGATATCAGAGATATTTCCCGTAGAAAGAATAGTCAAAAACCTTATTCTCTTGCTATCACCAAAACACTGATCCCTGATTCAGACTATGTGAAAAGAACAAACGGACAGGTTCTCTTTAGTTTTAAAGATATTCTTCAGGTTAATTATACCAAGGCACCTTATGAAAGCATTAAAAAAAATCAATTTATCAGAGGAAAATACAATAGAACCTTATCTACTTTTCTCTATTCAGAGGAAGGAGAGTCTTTTGAAGTTTCAAAAGATGGAAATATTACCACACCTGATCAGCTTGTTACCCAGGGAGAATTTTCGAGAAATAAAGTTGAAAAAATGCTTCCTTTGGATTATCAGTTGGGAGATTAAGGGGCAATATAAAAAAGAAGCAGGAATTCTCTTTCCCTGCTTCCTTTAAAAAAAATTATTGTACAGCCTTTAAAACATTAATGTTCCCATAGCCATAGCTCGAATTAACAGTTGGATAATAGGTTGCCGACTGCCTCATTTTATTAAGAACCTGATCTCTGGTCCATGATGGGTTTTTAGCCCAAACCAATGCTGCAATTCCGGCAGTGGCCGCCGTCGCCACTGAAGATCCTCCTACGTAATCTGCTTGTCCGTTGTAATAACTTAAAACCGGAACTGTATTTCCTGATGCTCTTTCCATCTGGAAGGTAAAATCAATCTGACTTCCGGAGTGGCAAACATTACATTTCTGATTGGAAGTTCCTTCTTTTACTCCTGTTATTGCCTGGGTTTCCGGCATTGAAGCAGGGAAGATAACCCCTACAAAATTCGTAAAGCTGGTAGATGTTCCTCCTGCACAGAAAATCAGTTTTCCTCTGGCATAAGCATATTTCACTCCATCCTCAATTTTCCCTACTGAAAAAATATGTCCCATTGACATAGAGATGATTTTTACATTGGTATTGTTACCTAAGTCTGTAAACGCAGTTTTCACTCCATTTTGCTCACTGGAAGTTTCCAATACTACATTTTCGGCAGCACGGTAAGCAATAAGATTTGCATTGTAGGCTACTCCTACGGGAAGTCCCGCATTATTTCTCGGGGCCGCCATTACAGAAGCCATTTTGGTTCCGTGCCCGCATTGATCTGCTGAACCATCAGCATTATAAACTCCAAATTTGGTGATCGTTCTTCCTGATGATGCTCCATTATTAAAACTGGATCCTAGTAAAGACTGATCTGGAGAAACTCCAGTATCAATAAGCCCAATGGTTACTCCTGCTCCTGTACTGTAGTTCCAGGCGTCAGGAATATTATGTTTGGTAAATGCCCATGGAATTTTTGCAGTGGGTGTTGTGGATGTATAATCTACAGCACTTAGAGTAGCAGTGGAGAAACCACATCCTGAAGAACCGCTGCCTGAAGATTTTGAAGTGGTATTATATTTGGCTTCATTTTCAAAATAATGATAGTCTGCGGGCTCTACATATCGTATATTTTTCATCTGGCGAAGAGCCGTTATCGTTTCTTCTTTTTCGATGGTTACATCCAGTTGGTTAAGATACTTGTCGGAATTCAAAAGGAATCTTGCTGATCCTCTTCCTTCAGATTTTGCAATGGCATTTAAAATTTCGTCCTCCATATTTTTATTATCCGGAGATTTACTTCTGTCAAAATCATCCTTGGATGAACCAAATCCAATAGATACCATTCTGTTCCCACGGAAAATAGCACTCCAAAGAAAATGATCGGATTCATTCTTCCAATTGAAAGTTCCTTCATTTTTTATGGCCTGGTTGATCCTTTCATTAATCTGTTTTTCCGTTAAAGGAGTTTTCTGAGACATCTCAGTATTCGGGTTCTCATTGCGAAGTTCCTCCTGTGTACAGGAGTTTAAGGCAAAAAATAATGCCAGGAAAAATACAGTTTTTTTCATATGTTATAATTTTGGTTGGAGCCACAATATAACACTTTCATGAGAATTAAAAGTTTAAAAAAAATAAATTTAGCATTACATGAATATTAATATCAGGAGTAAATACCAGGTCAGAATTTCAAGTGTTCTTACCTCAATTGCTTTTCATAACATACACTACGCTCCACACCAATATATTGTCCATAATTTGGAATTCTTAAGAATCCACTTTTTTCATAAACGGAAATGGCATTCGTCAATTCCCTGGAAGTTTCGAGAACTGCTTTTTTATACCCTAAATCCTTAGCCCAATTTTCTAATTCCTTTACAATGGAAGAGCCTAACCCTCTTTTTCTGAACGCTGGGTTGGTAAACATTCTTTTGATCTCCACAGTATCTTCGGAAAGTTCTTTGAAAGCGCCACATGCTGCCGGAACTTCATCAATATAAACCACAATGCAATTTTTAATATTATCAGTTGTATTAAACTGGGCAAAAAATGCATCATCAGCTCCGTTATGTTCTGCAAGCGTAGAATCAAGGTACTTTACCAAGATTTGAAAATCTGAAGAGCTGGAATCTGTTCTATGGATAGTCATATTTATTTGATCGATTTTAGAAACAAAAAAGCTCCCATTGGGAGCCTTTCATTTTTATTTGATTAGTTTACAACAAACTTTCTTTCTTTGATAAGCTCTGCAATGGCCAGCATATCCTGACCGATCAGTCTGTCATCTTCAAGTTTAGCAACCTTGGAACGAAGAATTGTGAAGTTTTCTTCAATGATCTTAGAACACTTTGATGGTCTTCTGAACTCTAGACCCTGAGCAGCAAACATTAATTCAACAGATAGAATATTAACCAGATTTCCAAGAACCTGATTGAATTTTCTTCCAGAAATACTTCCCATGGAAACGTGGTCTTCCTGTCCTAAACTTGTAGGAATAGAATCCGCAGATGCAGGGAAACACAATGTTTTATTTTCTGTTACCAACGCTGCAGAAGTGTACTGAGGAATCATAAACCCTGAATTCAGTCCTGAACTTTCTGTTAATAATCTTGGAAGTCCATATTTTCCTTCCAATAATAAGTAGCTTCTTCTATCCGAAATATTTCCTAATTCAGCCGCTGCAAGCGTTGCATAATCTAATGGTAAAGCCATCAGCTGCCCGTGAAAGTTTCCTCCGGAGATAGATTCTTCAGCACTTAAAACAATCGGGTTATCTGTTACAGAGTTCAATTCTGTTTCTGCCATACTTTTAAGATGTTCAAAAGCATTTCTGCTCGCCCCGTGCACCTGTGGCACACATCTCATGGAATAAGGATCCTGCACTCTCTCACAATCTTCATGAGCTTTCATATTTTCTGAACCTTTCAGGAACTTAAGCATCCTTGCAGCTACTTTTTTACTTCCTTCAAATGGTCTGATCTCATGAAGTTCTTTTTTGAAAGGACTTTCAGACCCTCTGTATGCTTCAATACTCATTGCAGCTGTCATATCAGCAAGATCCAACAGATATTCAAATTTCTCAAGTCCTTTGATGGAATGCGCTAAGATAAACTGGGTACCATTGATTAGTCCCAATCCTTCTTTTGGCCCAAGAGCCAATGGTTCAAGATTATGTTTTTCCAATACTTCCAGGGTATCAGAAATTGTATCTCCTTCCCAAACCTGTCCAAGACCTAATAAAGGCAACACCAGATGAGCTAAAGGAGCTAGATCCCCAGAAGCACCTACAGATCCCTGTTCAGGAACAACCGGAATAATATCTTTTTCAAGCATAAGAATCATTCTCTCGATAACATCAAGAGAAACTCCGGAAAATCCTTTTGACAAAGCATGAACTTTAGCAATCATCATGATTTTAGAAAGTTCTTTTTCAATAGGCTTCCCTACTCCTACAGCATGGGAAATAATCAGGTTATACTGTAACTGAGCTGTTTCATCAGCTGATATTTTAGTATCGCACAGTGGTCCGAACCCTGTATTGATACCATATACGCATCTGTCGGACTCAACAATTTGCTGTACGTTTTTCTGAGATTTTAAAATTTGGTCTTTTGCTGCTTTATTCAGCTTGGCTTTATTAGGTTTTTTACATATTTCCAGAACATCATGGAAAGTAAAAACATCTACTCCGTATATCATTTCTAAAAAATTTTCTTAAAATTACGCATTTAACAATAATTGAAGAAACTAAATTTCACTGTTCTATCTTTTTATGTAAAGAAGTGAATTAATTTGTTATTTTTACCCCCAAAATTAAAAACTATAATACATGAGACTGAAAACTCTACTACTTGCATTATGTGTTGCAGGCACAGCCACTTTTGCCCAAAAAGTGAAATATTCCAAGGAAGAAAGAAAAGAAATGAATCGTTATCTATTTAACGAAGGTTTCAATACGGCAACAGACAAAAAAGTTTCCACCATTATCTTAAAGGACAATACGGAACATCAAGGATATAGCAAATCATGGGAAAAGCAAAGAGGACAGATTCTTTCTATTACTATTGAAGATGTTGATTCAAGAAAACCTATGAAATTTGCGGCAGCTGATATTGCTGAAATGTATTTGTATGCAACAGACACTGAAAAGTCTATGAAAGCAGCAAAGTTTATTTCAAATATGAGAAATTACAGCACTAAAAAATACAGTAAATCTATAACCGACGATGCTATTCCCTATGAAAACCAAATCGTTTCTTTAAAAAACAAGAAAGAACCCAAAGCTTTTTTAATGCAGGTCATCAATCCTGAATTTAATGAACTTATAACCGTTTACCATGATCCATTTGCTTCAGAAACTATCAGTACTGGTTTTGCTGGTGCTCCTGCATTTGGAGGAGGTGTTATTAAATCTTATTATGTAAAGAAAGGAAATAAGGTAATGTGGCTTCACAAAGATGATTTTGAGGACAATTATGACTTTTTATTTGGAGATAACGCTGAATTCATGAAAAAATATCCAAAAAATTCTGTAGAATGGGATTATTTCAGCTTTTTAGTGTATCAATATACTGATATGAACCACGGATAAAATACATCATTAAAATATCAAAACCTGTAGAATCATCTGCAGGTTTTTCTTTTTTTAAATAGGGAAAGTTTCCTTAATTTTGTTATATGAATCCTTCTTTAGAATTACAGCTCAAAACTTTACCTTCCGAACCTGGTGTTTATCGTTATTATGATAAAAACGAGCAATTATTGTATGTAGGAAAAGCTAAAAATTTAAAGAAAAGGGTTCTCTCCTACTTTAATAAAAATCTTTCAGGATACAGGATCAAAATTATGGTTGGCAAGATCCAACGTCTGGAAACAACCATTGTAAACAGTGAGTATGATGCTCTTTTGTTGGAAAATAATCTGATTAAAGAACATCAACCGTTTTATAATGTCATGCTTAAAGATGACAAAACCTATCCTTGGATCTGTATTAAAAATGAAGATTTTCCCAGAATTTTTCTCACCAGAAATGTCATTAAAGATGGTTCGGAATATTATGGACCTTATGCAAAAGTACGTCCCGCAAAAATTTTGCTGGATACCATCAAACATATTTATAAACTCAGAACCTGTAATCTGAATCTTTCGCCTGCTAAAATTGCAGACGGAAAGTATAAAGTCTGTCTGGAGTATCATATTAAAAACTGTGAAGGTCCTTGTGAAGATCTTGAAAGTAAAGAAGAATATGATGAAAAGATAGATGCCATCCGTGGAATCATTAAAGGAGATTTCCGCAAAGCAAAGGAGTATCTGGTGAATCAAATGATGAAGCACGCCTCCAATCTTCAGTTTGAAGAAGCTCAGATTATTAAGGAAAGACTGGATATTCTGGAGGATTATCAGGCTAAAAATACCGTGGTCAATCCAAATATTGATGATGTGGATGTTTTCGGTATGACCAGTGATGAGACTGCAGCTTATGTTAACTTCTTCAAAATAAGAAACGGAAATATCATCCAGAGTTTCACTACAGAAATTAAAAAAATTCTTGAAGAGACTGATGAAG
Source organism: Chryseobacterium sp. G0162 (assembly GCF_003815715.1). NCBI lineage: Bacteria > Pseudomonadati > Bacteroidota > Flavobacteriia > Flavobacteriales > Weeksellaceae > Chryseobacterium > Chryseobacterium sp. G0162. The sequence goes on from NZ_CP033922.1 coordinate 1,714,785, forward strand.
ATATTATGGAAGAGGCTTTAATTGAGATCAGGCAGAAGTTTGGATCTGATTCTAAAGAAGTACTGCTTCCTTTCCATTTATCTGTAGAAATTCCAAATGTAAAACTTATTGTTCCTAAAGTTGGGGATAAAAAAAGAATCGTAGAGCTTTCTGAAAAAAATGCAAAGGAATATCGTCTGGAAAAATTAAAACAAGTTCAGATTGTTGATCCGGAAAGACATACGAACAGGATTATGGCTGAAATGCAAAAGCTTCTCAGAATGCCTGTAGAGCCCCGCCATATTGAAGGATTTGACAACTCGAATATTCAGGGAACCAACCCGGTTTCTGCCTGCGTAGTTTTTAAAGACGGGAAACCTAGCAAGGCAGACTACAGAATTTTTCACCCTAAAACAGTAGAAGGTCCCAACGACTTTGCAACAATGGAGGAAGTTATCTACCGTCGATATAAGAGAATGCTGGATGAAGGGGAAAGCTTACCACAATTGATTCTTATTGATGGTGGAAAAGGTCAATTATCTTCTGCTGTCAAAAGTCTTAGACTATTAGGATTGTATGGGAAAATTACCATCGTAGGAATTGCCAAAAGGCTTGAAGAGATTTTCTTTCCGGAAGATCCTATTCCATTATATCTCGACAAAAAGTCCGAGACTTTAAAAATCTTACAAAGAGTACGGGATGAAGCTCACCGATTTGGGGTAAAACATCACAGAACAAGAAGAAAAAATTCCACTATAAAATCTGAACTGGAAGAAATTCCTGGTGTGGGAGAAAAAACCATAGAATTATTACTGTCTAAACTTAAGTCTGTAAAAAGAATTAAAGAAGCCAACCAAGAAACATTGGAAGAGATCTTAGGTAAAAGTAAAGCGAAAGTGATTTGGGAGTTTTTCAATAATAACGGATAGTCTCGCCTACTCCATTAATTTATTTTTCACAAATAAAGGAACTTTTTTTTATAAAATTACAATTCAAAATACATTTCCTCAATAAGAGACAAATACTATAAAAACACATCACAAACCTATATTAAGGCTAATAAAAATTCAATATATTTAAAATATAAAACAAATAATATTATTATATGTGTTTTTTTCATAAATTAGTATTATCAATTAACAAACAATAATACCATGAAAAAAAACTCATTCTGCAAATGATAATGCATTAGCCATTCTACCCTATTTTCCCTTTTTCTAATTTTTTTTATACAAATCCATAACCTGGTAGACTCCTAATTATTACTCTAAAAAAAGAAAAAACACATCAACATATCTATTACAAAAAGGCTCTTTTTCAAGAGCCTTTTATATTGATTATTTTTTTATGATTTTACCGAGGTAATCTCCTTTACTTGTTTTGACTTTAATGAAATATATTCCTGATGAAAGTTCTGCTACATTAATATTCGTATGGTTGTAGATCATATCCTTCACCAACTTTCCGGAGGAATCGAAAATTTTCAGGGTCTCTATTTTATCATTTTCTTTCAATCTTACTGAAAAATATTCTGAAACAGGATTAGGATAAATCTGAAGATCTAAAGTTCTATTTTTACTTTCTGTTTTAGTAGTTTCATTGGTTGCCAGATAAACCGGCATTAGATCTGTAATTTCATATAATTCACTTCCATGTTCTTTGGTGGAAATGGTCAGAAATAGTTTCTCACCATCTGTTCCCATTTTCTGAATATTTTCATTAGCCAAAAGCTGATTATCATCGTTGGTTACAAAAATATCCATAGGATAAACGGAAGTACCATCACTTTTCCATACTTTTTGGGAATCACCATTCAGGAAATAAAAATAGTTATTAATACACGTCATATCTTTCACAGAAGAAATATTTTGGGATAAATTAGAAGTACCACCAGCTGTCCCATCTGTTTTCCACAGTTGCGTATTATTGTTATTGGTAAAAAATAACTGATTTCCACATTTTTTAAATTGTACATTCCCTGAAAAATGATCTGATACAATCTTTTCCGTCCCGGCAACAGTTCCATCTGTAGAATACAAAGCTGGCGAGGGATAACCTGAGGTCACATAAAATAACTTATCATTAAACACTATTGTTTCTCTTGCAATAGTGGTAGAGCTATAAGGAGCTGCGTAAGATTTCAGCAATACAGCAGATGCCTGATCTCCGTTTGAGACCCAAAGTTCATTCTGTCCGGAGCTGTAGTTTGTCGGAGTATTTTCCTGTTGTTTTGTAAAGAATAGCTTATCATTAAATGTATTTAAGACTTTGATATCACCATCTGTTCCATCCTGGTAGGAAAACTGTATTGCCTTTTGAGTATTTGCTTCAGTAGCATCTGTTTTCCAGATTCCCAGCTTTCCATTTTCTTTTGCCACAAAATAGGCAAATCCATTCAACACTGCAGCTTTTGAATCTACGGAATAAAGACTTCCCATATTATCTGTGGAAATATCTTTTACTAGACTAACGGTATTAGATGTATTATCAATTTTCCAAAGTTCAGTACCCACCAAATTATTATATCCGGCAAAAAGTAATGTATTATCGTTTAAACTTGTATACAATACCCTGCTGGTGATATCCGGCGATGATATTGATATGGTATTGGCTGCTGTTCCATCTGTTCTGTAGGCCCCTTCAGGTGTATACAGATAATTTCCAACTTTAATAAAATTGTCATTAAAGCCACTGCTCATTCCAACAGACCAATCATTCCCATAATTGGACAGTCTCTCAATTTGCTGCGTACTTTTATTTCTTTTATAAATCTGGCTTTTATATTGTCTGTCTGTTGCAATGAAAATCAGGTCATTATTCAGTCCATAAAATGCATGAGGGGAAGAACTATCAGACTTATTGATATCAGAAGCTATTGCAATCTCATGGGTAGCCGGATCTAATGAAAATAGCTCTGTTCCATATTTTGGAGTACTTCCGCTAAGATAAATTTTAGAATTCAGGTCAATAAAACTATTATTGGATGACATATCAAGTCCTGTGATCTCAAAATTCTGAGATGAATTTCCATTAACAACCCAGAATCTGTTATAATAATTAGGCATTGTAAGAATCAGGTGGTTATTATCTGAACTCGTTCCATATATCAAAGCATCATTATTGGTATTATAGCGAACAGTTCCAGCTTCTGTACCATCTGTTTCCCAAATATAATTACCATATCCCAAACTTACCCCGTTGGCACCATTTTGAAAGAATATTTTATTATTAAATTTTACAAATTTCATCATGGTCATAGAACTTGTAGCTCCGGGCATCAGATTCTTGAGTAAATGTGTTCCGGCAGCTGTTCCATCAGAAATCCACGGTTCTAAACCGTTTACAGTATCAGATCCTGTAAAAACAAAATAGTCATCAGTTGCTGCACCCTCCAGCTGATAAAACCCTACAGGTTTTACAGATACTGTACCTGCTTCAGTTCCATCTGTTGAGTATAATTCATATCCTGTTCCAACATTAGCAACAAAATAAAGTTTATTTTTTAAAATTAATGCTTTAAAGTCTCCATCAATACTTCCGTATGATGGACCGGTGACAATATCTTTTAATAATGATGTTCCTGCTGCCGTACCATCTGATTTCCATATCTCTGTTCCATGCACACCATCATTAGCCGCAAAAAACACGGTATCATTCATGGTATACATTTTAATATTTCCGGAAGTATATTCAAATGTTTTTAGCTGCTGCAGAATACCTGTCACTATATTATAGCCCCAAAGTTCTTTATTGTGATAGAAAAAGATATTATTTCCTGTGGCTGCGGTAACTTCAATTGAATAATAAAAATTAAGATCTGTTAATTTGGAAGTCCCTGCCGTTGTTCCATCTGTTACCCAGAGCTGTTTGTTGTCATTATTATTCTGAGTAATAAAGTATATCTTATTATTGAGTTTCATAAAAGCAGGATTACCAGACATGCTCATACTAGAGCCCGGAAAAATATCTTTTATTAACGATGATTTTTGTGTTATTGGATTAAAACTCCACAACGCTGTTCCATCAGATTTTGAAGCAGGAAAAAGAATACGGTCATTCAATTTTATAAGCGGGGCTGGGCTACTTGAAGATCCGAAGTTAATCTCATGTAATTGAGTATTAAATACATTTTGTGCACTTGAGTATATTGACATCACTGCCAATATCGAAATATAAATTTTTTTCACGATTTTAATTTATAAAGTTAATCCTTAATTCAAAAATATTTTGAACTAAGGATTAATTATTATGGATTCTATTTATGTAGATTATTTTGCAACGAAAGTTTCTTTAGAATATCTTCCATCAGCCTGTGGAATATCAATTACAATAGTTCCATTTTCAAAATAACCAATGGTCATATTATTATCTGCAAGCTTTACTATGAATACATCTTTTTTTGAAGTTGTTTTAAAGATAGCAAACGGCACAGAACTTCCTGATTTCGCCAGAATAAATTGATTAGCATCAATCTGTATTTTCTGTACATCTACTTTTCCGTTAGAATAATTACCCGCTGCAGGAGCAACCACAGCTGTTTCCTGAACAGAACTTTGGGTAGTATTATTAGTATTTATGCTATTTGAAGGTTGATTTTTTGCAGGTTGCATAGCAACCGGATTGGATACACCTACATTTACTAAGGCCATCTGCAAGGCATCTGCAAGACCTTCTTCAAATTCTTTAATACCAGAACTTCCTTTAGATTCTAGAAGAACTTTATTATCACAGTCTTTGATAACTAGCATTAGTTTATTTGTAAACATACTTTTTACATTCAGAACTTCAGCGTTCAATACATTGCAGGAATTCTCTCTAGCTTCTGTAGGCCATTGATCCTTATTTGTAGATAAAACTACATACTTCTTACCTTTTAATGCTTTTGTTAAAGCTGCTTCTAAGCCATAACTATCTCCTTTGAAAGTTTTAAATTCTTCCGGAATAGATACATATTTATAATCTGAAACTTTTTGCCCGAAAATGGCTGTTGAGCAAATGGCCAACATCAATATTGATAACTTTTTCATATCATTCATTTTAATCGTTTCTGAATGCTCCCATATCCAGTTTAAGTGAGAAGAAATTAGAATAGAAATTAGAACCTCCAATTCCTGAATTCGTAATCGCATAATCCAGCGTAAGTCCTCTATATCTGATCCCGATCCCCGCACTTGGCTGGAAAGAAACTTTTCTTTTTAAATCTTCTATATCTGTAATAGACTGGAACCTATTGATCCCTAATCGCACAAAAATCATTTTCTGATATCCTAATTCAGCTCCTGCATAGGGACTGATACTGGCAAAATCGGTTGAGATCAAAGAAGCCGTTTTCGCAAAATCTACATTGATTCCTGCTTCCGGCAATACATAAACACTACTGTTGATTTCAAATAATTTACTCGCTCCTACATTAAGCTTAGGCATCGTAAGTTCCATTTTATCTTTTGGTGCCGGGTTAAATTCTTCGCCGTTCACCACTGTTGATAATTCTTTCTGATTAATACTCCAAAAGTTAACAGTAGTCGTAATATCTCTTATCATTCCCCCGAATTTCCATCCGTTTTCACCTTTATAAATAGCCCCTACATCAAAACCAAAACCATATCCATTTGCAAATTTACCTACATTTCTATAGACAATTTTAGCGTTCACCCCAACATCAAGATTGGGATTTCCTCCGGGACGGAATGCATATGAAAGTATAGCAGCATAATCAGATTGAGAGAATTTTGTGATTTTATCATAATCAATATTCCCTTCTGCATCAATCATCTGGGTGGTATTCAAAATATTATCTACTCCTAGCCTTACTACAGAAACTCCAAAAACTCCTTCCTCCAATACTTTAGCATAAGCCAGATAATCATATTTTGCAATAGATTCAAAGTATTCAGCATGCATTGCAGCTCCCTGCCAGTCTTTTTCAATAGACATCAAACCTGCCGGGTTCCACATAGGAGAATACACATCGTCCTGATTGGATATTACAGCACCTCCCATTGCCAGTCCTCGGGCACCCGCTCCGATATTTAAGAATTCATTGGAATATTTCCTGATGATCTGAGATTGAGACAGCCCATAGAGCAGTGAAAATGCAAGTAAAAAATATTTTTTCATCATTTAAAATTGATGCTAGTTAAAGTTTTTAGTTTTTCTGGCTTTTATTAATCCATTCGCAATGATTGCCAGTATCATAACTCCTGAAGCTATATAAAATATAGGACTCATATGTTCTGATTCCCCAAAGATAAAAAAAGCTAGTATAATTCCGTAAACAGGTTCCAAATTAACTGTTAAAATTAGAGTAAAAGGCGATATATACTTCATTAATTTCACCGATTCCAGCATTGGAAAAGCAGTGAAAACACTGGCTAACAAGCATATTAACGCTATATCACGATAGTTTATTTCATTCATCTGAAAAATTTGTCCTGAAAACAAATAAATTACCATTAAAATGAACCAACCACAGAATATTTCGTAAAATATAATATTTCCGGAACTCGTTTTTCCAAACATTTTCCCATTAAAAACAGAAAATATAGTCCCAAAGACAGCACACAGAATACCATATATAATTCCTTCTTTATATTGAAATTCTGTCTTGAAGATCAATAAAATACAGGCTACAATCACGACTCCCATCACCACTTCTGAAATATCAATCTTCCTTTTAAAGATAACAGGCTCCAAAATAGAGGCAAAGAGTGTGGATAATGATAAACAACTTAATGCAATGGAGACATTGGAAACTTTAATGGAATAAAAAAAACAGTACCAATGAAGGGCCATGGTAAAACCTATTGCAGCCAGCTGAAAAAATATTTTTTTTGAAACCCTTATGCTTTCTTTTTTATATATTCTGATAAATGCAAAAAGAAAGATCGCTGCAAACAGCATTCTGTAAAATACCAGAATCTGAGCATTCGCATGAATCAGTTTTCCTAAAATTGCAGTGAATCCCCATAAAAATACTATTAAGTGCAATCTGAAAAGAGCTAATTTATGCATATCCTACCTTCTTTAAAATTTTAACAGGCAAATTTACAAATAGGCTTTTATAAATCTCACAAAAAATATAAATTTAAGTTAATAAAAAATGATAAATATAGTTTTTAATAGTTTTTGTATCCAATACATGATCTATTCTATTAATTTTCTAAAAAAGATTAAAAAAAATAATGATATTAAATCCGGACATTACAATTAAGACAGAACGTATAACCTTACAACCCGTTAATGATTCATACATTGATGATATTCTAGAACATTTTACAAAAGAAGTCACTAAATATATGCCCTTCAACCCACAAGGTGACAGAAAAGAGATTATCAATTTTGTTAATGAATCGAAAAGAACTTTATCACAAAATACGGACTTGGTAATGGTTGCTTTAGATACAAAAGGAACTTTTATTGGATGCTGCGGTATTCATAACATAACAGAGGAATCCATTGAGCTTGGATTATGGCTAAAAAAAAGTTCTCAAGGGAAAGGATTAGGAACTGAAATCATAACCAAACTTATTGAATTTCTTGAAAACAATTTTACATTTAAATATATTGTATATCCAGTAGATGAAGACAATTTAGCCAGTAAAAAAATTCCGGAAAAACTTGGATTCATTCCCGTTAAAAAATATAAGAAATTTAAAAATCCAATTACTGATCTTACTATTTTAGAATTTAGAAAATATTATTAACAATTATTATTTAGTATCAAAAAAACCCTGAAAATTTATTAAACTTTCAGGGCCTTCAAATAATAAACTATTAAAAAAATAAACTAGGAACAGAGTATTTTCAGAGGATTTCACCCCCTGTTACTCTATTGTAAAGTTAGAAAAAATTTAAATTATTTAAAAATATTTTTTTGTTAAAAATTTCACAATTAACTAATAACCAAACTATTAAACAACTGTTTTACTTCCTAATCATATTCCTCATAAAAATAGTATCTTTAAGCGTAAAAAATTGAAAATTCTATGGACATCGAATTCAACAAACGAGAAGATCAGAACAGATTAAAATTATCAGAGATAAATCGCTTGCTTGCCGAGATCAAAAAAGGAGGCGGTGAAAAGAGGCTTCAGAAGCTTCGTGAAGAAGGAAAAATGACTGCAAGAGAAAGAATAGACTATCTTCTTGATAAAGATTCTGATTCCATAGAAATAGGAGCTTTTGCCGGCTATGAAATGTATGAAGAACATGGTGGATGCCCTAGCGGAGGAGTTGTAGTAGTAATGGGATATGTTTCAGGAAGACAATGTCTTGTTGTAGCCAATGATGCATCGGTAAAAGCAGGAGCTTGGTTCCCTATCACTGGAAAGAAAAATCTGAGAGCACAGGAAATAGCAATGGAAAACAGACTTCCAATCATTTACCTTGTTGATTCTGCAGGAGTGTACTTACCTATGCAGGACGAAATTTTCCCGGATAAGGAAATGTTTGGTAGAATATTCAGAAATAATGCTAAAATGAGTGCTTCAGGAATCATCCAGATTTCAGCGGTTATGGGAAGTTGTGTAGCTGGAGGTGCTTATTTACCTATTATGAGCGATGAAGCTATGATTGTGGATAAAACAGGTTCTATTTTCCTGGCAGGAAGCTATCTTGTAAAAGCTGCTATTGGAGAAAGCATTGATAATGAAACATTAGGAGGGGCTACTACTCACTGTTCTATTTCTGGTGTTACCGATTATAAGGCGAAAGATGATAAAGATGCTTTAGACAGAATAAAAAATATTATGAAGTCTATCGGAAGTACTGAAAAAGCAGGCTTTGACAGAATAGAAAGCTTTCCACCAAAAGAAAGTCCTGATAATATCTTCGGAATTATGCCGGTTTCCAGAGCTGAACAATATGATACTTACGAAATTATAAAGTGTATTGTGGATAACTCCGAATATGAAGAATATAAACCAGACTATGGTAAAAGTATTATTTGTGCTACGGCAAGAGTAGATGGTTGGTCTGTGGGAATTGTAGCCAATCAAAGAAAATTAGTAAAGAGCGGTAAAGGAGAAATGCAATTTGGAGGAGTGATCTATTCCGATTCTGCTGATAAAGCGACTCGATTCATTGCCAACTGTAATCAAAGAAAAATCCCTTTAATCTTCTTACAGGATGTTACCGGCTTCATGGTAGGTTCAAAATCAGAGCATGGAGGGATCATCAAAGATGGAGCAAAAATGGTAAATGCTGTTTCTAACTCAGTAGTCCCTAAATTTACAATCATTACGGGAAATTCTTATGGCGCAGGAAATTATGCGATGTGTGGAAAAGCTTATGATCCAAGATTGATTGTAGCATGGCCTTGGGCAGATCTTGCCGTAATGGGAGGTACCCAAGCTGCTAAAGTACTGGCACAGATTCAGGAGTCTACCCTGAAAAAACAAGGTAAAGAAATTTCTGAAGAAGAACACAACGAGATATTAGATACCATTTCAAAAAAATATCAAAAACAAACAGAATCTACCTACGCAGCAGCTAGATTATGGACTGATGCTATCATTAATCCAGCCGACACCAGAAAATGGATTTCTATGGGAATAGAAGCAGCCAATCATGCTCCTATTACAGAAAAGTTTAATCTGGGAGTTATCCAGGTTTGATAAGTATTTGATTAAAAATATAAAAAGATGTGGAAATTAATTTCCACATCTTTTTGTTTTATGCCTTTTAAAATTTTGAAAATTTAAGAAAAGAAAACTCCTGTTCTGAATCTTTCTTTATTCAGTTTTTTGTTAACTGCCAATCCCCAAAGAATAAACTCTTTTAAGAATAAAATATCCTCCGGCTGAGTATCTGGTTGATATTTTTCAATGATTTGATCAAGAGGATCAATCCTGTTAAGAGATTTTGCATAGGATTCATCCGAAGATTCGTCCGTAATTTCCAAAAATCCATCGTCTTCCAAAAACCAATCCGTAATCTGGTTAAACGGCCCATCAATATTCTTTTTCTCCAGTTTTTCTACTTTCGGGAAATAAGATGTAAATAAAGTTCTGATCGCATTATCAATCAATAACTGGGCAACCGCTTCCGCCCCTTCCTGTTCGCCTTCATAAACCAATTCCACTTTTCCCGTGATTGCAGGAATTACCCCCACAAAATCGCTTAATCTTACAGAAGTTGCTTCTTCACCAGTTAGTAAAGATCTACGCTCCGCTGTACTCAATAAGTTTTCGAAAGCAGTAATGCTCATACGTGCACTCACTCCACTTTTTGAATCTACATATTCGCTTTCACGAGCCTCAAAACCAATCTGTTCCAAAAGATCCTTCGCTAAAGAAGGAACATATACACCATTTTTCTGACGGCTGTCTAAACTGGATTCATAATTCGTAATTTCTCTTGCAATATTGATGTTTTCAGGATAATGTGTCAAAATCTGCGATCCTATACGGTCTTTCAGTGGCGTTACAATACTTCCCCTGTTGGTATAATCTTCAGGATTCGCGGTAAAAACAAATTGTATATCCAAAGGCATTCTCACCTTAAATCCGCGAATCTGCACATCGCCTTCCTGCAAAATATTAAACAAAGAAACCTGAATTCTCGCCTGAAGATCCGGTAATTCATTAATTACAAAAATACAACGGTTCGCTCGCGGGATCATCCCAAAATGAATCACACGATCATCTGCATAAGAAAGTTTAAGATTGGCAGCTTTAATAGGATCCACATCACCAATGAGATCGGCAACAGTCACATCCGGAGTAGCCAGTTTTTCAAAAAACCTTTCATCGCGGTGAAGCCATTCTATTGGAGCATTATCACCTTCCTTTTCCACTAACTCTTTAGCATAACGGGAAATCGGATTAAATGGATCGTCATTAATTTCACTTCCTCCAATAAAAGGAATCCATTCATCCAGTAAAGAGGTCATCATTCTTGCCAGTTTGGTTTTCGCCTGACCTCTCAATCCTAATAAATTAATGTTATGTCGGCTTAGAATAGCGTGTTCCAATTGAGGAATAACCGTATTTTCATATCCGAAAATCCCTTCAAATACAGATTCTTTATTACGAATTTTAGTTTTTAAATTATCTCTTAATTCGTCTTTTATATTTTTTGATATATATCCTGATGCTCTTAATGAGCCCAGTGTCTTTATGTTTGGCTTTTCAGTCATTTTATTTAATATCTGATTTTATAAAATTTGAAATATATTTTTTTTAACGTATTCTTTTCTTACGATTGGTCTCATAATCCTCAAAAATCATGTGTCCTAATCCATTGAGTCCCGTATAAAAAGCCTTTCCTTGATTAGCTTCTGTAAATTCACTTACAAAACGTTGTAGATAAGGATCCTGAGCAATCATAAAAGTAGTAATCGGAATATGCAGCCTTCTAGCCTGGGATGCCATATTATAACATTTCTGAACAACATATTCATCCAAGCCATAAGAATTCATATAATAAGTACCATCAGCCTGACGAACACAACTTGGCTTTCCGTCGGTTATCATGAAAATCTGTTTATTGGTATTCCTCTTTCTCCGTAAAATATCCAATGCCAATTGAAGCCCCGCAACTGTATTGGTATGATAAGGACCCACCTGCAGATAAGGCAACTCCTGAATCTTAACAGGCCACGCATCATCCCCAAAAACAATGATATCCAAAGTATCCTTTGGATAACGCGTTGTAATCAGTTCGGCAAGAGCCATCGCCACTTTTTTGGCAGGAGTGATTCGGTCTTCACCGTACAATATCATACTGTGGCTGATGTCAATCATCAAAACGGTACTCATCTGTGATTGATGAATACTATCTTCTACGATTAAATCATCTTCAGTAAGATGAAAATCTCCAATTCCATTGTTGATTTGAGCATTTTTAAGGCTTTCTGTAATAGAAATTTTCTCTACCGGATCTCCAAAGTTATAATTACGGAATTCTCCTGTTGTATCTTCTCCCGTTCCGCTCTTATTGGTTTTATGATTGCCGTTACCACTTTTCCCAAGGTTTCCGAATATTTGGTTAAGCGCTTGTTTACGGATATTTTGTTCCATTTTTGCGCTCAGACGAATTCCTTTTCCTCCATTAGGATTAACTTCTTCACGGATATATCCTTTCTTTTTAAGATCTTCAATAAAGTCATCAATCGTGTATTCCGGAGTAGTAAGCTGATACTCATCATCCAGCATTCGAAGCCAGTCAATAGCTTCATCAAAATCTCCCGAAGTATGGGTTAATAAATCTGTAAAAATTTCCAGTAAACGATCGAATACGGAGAGTTCCGGTGCTTTGTAAGTTTCAAATCTGAACCCTCTCACAATATGCTCTTTCATAAAATAAAGTTACAACATAAATAGAAAGTGTTTAAGAGATTTAGTCTATTATAATTTTTATGAATAGAAATAATCTCGATTTAATATCTACAAAAATAATTTTCACGAGCTTAATCCTGCTCTCCACTCATACTCCTCGCGCCGTTGCCTTTACCTTACCCTACGCCTAACCCAAGGGCCAACCCATGCTGCGGGGTAACCGTTCCTATCAGGGCTAGAAAGAGGTATGAATAATCAATAATGGGACAATCTATAATGACCAATATATTGAGTAAAACTAAATACTATTTGTATTCTATACAGCCAATATTCAATAGAAGTGGGGATATTACTCATTGCTTATTACTCATTACTTATCACTAATTGTTTATTTCATTTATTGTTGGGATTTGGGTATAGAGCAAAAAAAAAGTCTCATACAATTATGTATGAGACTTTTAAAAATAAAATAAAAACTGGCGGCGGCCTACTCTCCCGCGTTAGCAGTACCATCGGCGCTGGTGGGCTTAACTTCTGTGTTCGGAATGGGAACAGGTGAGCCCCACCGCTAAAACCACCCTAAAGGTTGTATATAAGATGTCAGATGCAAGACATCAGATGTCAGACGAATTTGTCTGATATCTGAGATCTAATCTCTGATATCTGTTTTAAGCGATAAAAACTTTCACAAAGAGCTAACCTTGCTGCACTTTCGTGCGCCATATCAGGCTATAAATCTACGGGTAATTAGTACTACTCGGCTATGACATTACTGTCTTTACACCTATAGCCTATCAACGTGGTCATCTCCCACGACCCTTAAAAGATGTCTCATCTTGAGGCGAGTTTCGCACTTATATGCTTTCAGTGCTTATCTCTTCCAAACGTAGCTACTCAGCAGTGCACCTGGCGGTACAACTGATACACCAGAGGTTTGTTCAATTCGGTCCTCTCGTACTAGAATCAAGCCCTCTCAAACATCTAACGCCCGCAATAGATAGAGACCGAACTGTCTCACGACGTTCTGAACCCAGCTCGCGTGCCACTTTAATGGGCGAACAGCCCAACCCTTGGGACCTTCTCCAGCCCCAGGATGTGACGAGCCGACATCGAGGTGCCGAACCTCCCCGTCGATGTGAGCTCTTGGGGGAGACTAGCCTGTTATCCCCGGAGTACCTTTTATCCTATGAGCGATGGCCCTTCCATACGGAACCACCGGATCACTATGTCCTGCTTTCGCACCTGATCGACTTGTTGGTCTCACAGTCAAGCACCCTTATGCCATTACACTCTACGCACGGTTACCAAGCGTGCTGAGGGTACCTTTGAAAGCCTCCGTTACTCTTTTGGAGGCGACCACCCCAGTCAAACTACCCACCACGCAATGTCCTTCTAAAAGAAGTTAGGCTCCAAGTAAGTAAAGGGTGGTATTTCAACGTCGGCTCCACAGACACTAGCGTGCCCACTTCATAGCCTCCCACCTATCCTACACATTACTTACTCAAAGTCAATACGAAGTTATAGTAAAGGTTCACAGGGTCTTTTCGTCCCATTGCGGGTAATCGGCATCTTCACCGATACTACAATTTCACAGAGCTCATGGTTGAGACAGTGCCCAGATCGTTACACCATTCGTGCAGGTCGGAACTTACCCGACAAGGAATTTCGCTACCTTAGGACCGTTATAGTTACGGCCGCCGTTTACTGGGGCTTCAGTCAATGCCTTCGGTTTAACCCTAAGCACCTTCCTTAACCTTCCAGCACCGGGCAGGTGTCAGACCCTATACTGCATCTTTCGATTTTGCAGAGTCCTGTGTTTTTGATAAACAGTCGCCTGGGCCTCTTTACTGCGGCCACCATTGCTGATGGCGTCTCTTCTCCCGAAGTTACGAGACTATTTTGCCTAGTTCCTTAACCATGATTCACTCTAGCACCTTAGGATTCTCTCCTCGACTACCTGTGTCGGTTTTGGTACGGGTTGCTTCACTTCGGCTTTTCTTGGAAGCACTTTCCCTACAGCAGCTTCGCCCGAAGGCTAGGCCTTGACTATTCCGTCAGTCTCCAGTAAGTACGGCACTCCGTCCCCTTTTTAGTGTGAGCAAGTATGGGAATATTAACCCATTGTCCATCCACTACCCCTTTCGGGTTCGCGTTAGGTCCCGACTAACCCTCAGCTGATTAGCATGGCTGAGGAAACCTTAGTCTTTCGGTGAGCGGGTTTCTCGCCCGCTTTATCGTTACTTATGCCTACATTTTCTTTTCTATCCGCTCCACAATACCTCACAGTACTGCTTCGGCGCAAATAGAATGCTCTCCTACCAGATGTATTCTAAAATACAAATCCATAGCTTCGGTAATATGTTTATGCCCGATTATTATCCATGCCGGACCGCTCGACTAGTGAGCTGTTACGCACTCTTTAAATGAATGGCTGCTTCCAAGCCAACATCCTAGCTGTCAATGCAGTCCAACCGCGTTGCTTCAACTTAACATATATTTGGGGACCTTAGCTGTTGGTCTGGGTTCTTTCCCTCTCGGACATGGACCTTAGCACCCATGCCCTCACTGCCGTAGAACATTTATTAGCATTCGGAGTTTGTCAGGAATTGGTAGGCGATGAAACCCCCGCATCCAATCAGTAGCTCTACCTCTAATAAACTTATATACGACGCTGCACCTAAATGCATTTCGGAGAGTACGAGCTATCTCCCAGTTTGATTGGCCTTTCACCCCTACCCACAGGTCATCCGAAGACTTTTCAACGTCAACCGGTTCGGTCCTCCACTCTGTGTTACCAGAGCTTCAACCTGCCCATGGGTAGATCACAAGGTTTCGCGTCTAATCCTACTAACTATGCGCCCTATTCAGACTCGCTTTCGCTCCGGCTCCGGTACTTAATACCTTAACCTCGCTAGTAAAATTAACTCGTAGGCTCATTATGCAAAAGGCACGCCGTCACAGCTTAATGCTGCTCCGACCGCTTGTAGGCGTACGGTTTCAGGTTCTATTTCACCCTTCTATTCGAAGTGCTTTTCACCTTTCCTTCACAGTACTTGTTCACTATCGGTCTTTCAGGAGTATTTAGCCTTGGAGGATGGTCCCCCCATATTCAGACAGGATTTCACGTGTCCCGCCCTACTCATTTATCACTTAAATATGCCTTTCATATACGGGGCTATCACCCGCTGCGGCTGTTCTTTCCAGAACATTCTATTAAACATATAAAAGCTTTTGGGCTAATCCGCTTTCGCTCGCCACTACTTACGGAATCTCTTCGATTTCTTTTCCTCCGGGTACTTAGATGTTTCAGTTCTCCGGGTTTGCTCCTCTTACGAGGTGACTGGTCTTCAACCAGCCGGGTTGCCCCATTCGGACATCTGCGGATCAATTCGTGTGTGCCAATCCCCGCAGCTTTTCGCAGCTTACCACGTCCTTCGTCGCCTCTGAAAGCCTAGGCATCCGCCATACGCCCTTAACGATTTCTTTCCTAATATTAAATTAGTTCAGTATTTTTTGATAAACTCTCGTCTATCGATATTTTTATAAACTCGGCACTCGAAAGTGCTCGGTTATCTCTTTGTGATGTCTTTACCGTTAATGTCAATGATCTTTATCTATTTCTGATCTAATTCGCAAATATTGTTTTTGGCTCTATTTGCTTTTTTAAAATTAAACCATCGATGTGGAGAATAAGGGAGTCGAACCCTTGACCTCCTGCGTGCAAGGCAGGCGCTCTAGCCAGCTGAGCTAATTCCCCCTCTAGTAGACTTCAGATTTTAGATCTCAGATTACAGACTTTATTGTCTGACATCTGATGTCTTATATCTTCCCGTCTTATAATTAGTAGTCTCGGGCAGGCTCGAACTGCCGACCTCTACATTATCAGTGTAGCGCTCTAACCAGCTGAGCTACGAGACTTCATTATTAATTTTAAATTTTAAATTGAAAATTTTAAATGATTCTTTAAATCTAAAATCTATAATTTATAATCTAAAATCTCTCTATCCCTTTACTAATTTCTAGTGGGTTTTGTATTTTTAATATAATCAACCAAACAAAAAACTAAAGCTTGAACTTTAAGTAAGTTCTGTATCTTGCGATACTAATTTTTTTATCGTCTAACGACGCTCTAAAATGAGATGTTCCAGCCGCACCTTCCGGTACGGCTACCTTGTTACGACTTAGCCCTAGTTACCTGTTTTACCCTAGGCAGCTCCTATTACGGTCACCGACTTCAGGTACCCCAGACTTCCATGGCTTGACGGGCGGTGTGTACAAGGCCCGGGAACGTATTCACCGCGCCATGGCTGATGCGCGATTACTAGCGATTCCAGCTTCATAGAGTCGAGTTGCAGACTCCAATCCGAACTGAGACCGGCTTTCGAGATTTGCATCACATCGCTGTGTAGCTGCCCTCTGTACCGGCCATTGTATTACGTGTGTGGCCCAAGGCGTAAGGGCCGTGATGATTTGACGTCATCCCCACCTTCCTCTCTACTTGCGTAGGCAGTCTCACTAGAGTCCCCAACTTAATGATGGCAACTAGTGACAGGGGTTGCGCTCGTTGCAGGACTTAACCTAACACCTCACGGCACGAGCTGACGACAACCATGCAGCACCTTGAAAAATGTCCGAAGAAAAGTCTATTTCTAAACCTGTCATTTCCCATTTAAGCCTTGGTAAGGTTCCTCGCGTATCATCGAATTAAACCACATAATCCACCGCTTGTGCGGGCCCCCGTCAATTCCTTTGAGTTTCATTCTTGCGAACGTACTCCCCAGGTGGCTAACTTATCACTTTCGCTTAGTCTCTGATTCCGAAAAACCAAAAACGAGTTAGCATCGTTTACGGCGTGGACTACCAGGGTATCTAATCCTGTTCGCTCCCCACGCTTTCGTCCATCAGCGTCAGTTGTTGCTTAGTAACCTGCCTTCGCAATTGGTGTTCTAAGTAATATCTATGCATTTCACCGCTACACTACTTATTCCAGCTACTTCAATAACACTCAAGACCTGCAGTATCAATGGCAGTTTCACAGTTAAGCTGTGAGATTTCACCACTGACTTACAGATCCGCCTACGGACCCTTTAAACCCAATAAATCCGGATAACGCTTGCACCCTCCGTATTACCGCGGCTGCTGGCACGGAGTTAGCCGGTGCTTATTCGTATAGTACCTTCAGCTACCCTCACGAGAGTAGGTTTATCCCTATACAAAAGAAGTTTACAACCCATAGGGCCGTCGTCCTTCACGCGGGATGGCTGGATCAGGCGCTAACCCATTGTCCAATATTCCTCACTGCTGCCTCCCGTAGGAGTCTGGTCCGTGTCTCAGTACCAGTGTGGGGGATCACCCTCTCAGGCCCCCTAAAGATCGCAGACTTGGTGAGCCGTTACCTCACCAACTATCTAATCTTGCGCGTGCCCATCTCTATCCACCGGAGTTTTCAATAAAAAACGATGCCGTCTCTTATATTATGGGGTATTAATCTTCCTTTCGAAAGGCTATCCCCCTGATAAAGGCAGGTTGCACACGTGTTCCGCACCCGTACGCCGCTCTCAAGATCCCGAAAGATCTCTACCGCTCAGCTTGCATGTGTTAGGCCTCCCGCTAGCGTTCATCCTGAGCCAGGATCAAACTCTCCATTGTATGTTTGTCTGACTCACTCAAAGTTTTTTAACGCTTTAGTTTTTCCTTACTTGGTTGTTATATTGTATGTCAATGATCTTTATATCTTTCGCTTTTCAACGAAGCAATCTTTCTGTCAGTGTCGCTCCGTATTTGCGAGTGCAAAAGTAAAACTTTATTTTGATTCGACCAAATGTTTTGAAAGAAAATTTTAAAGTTTTTTTAAGTAACCTTAATCTCTTTCTTAACCCTCAATCTCTCTACTCCTGCGCTCCCTTAATTGGGACTGCAAAGATACAAACTTTATTTTAACTCGCAACTTTTAAATCCTAAAAATTAAAAGTTTTTTTTCGTCTGTCTCTTTCGTAAAGTATAATGTTTATGCTTATCTAAAAGCTCTTCTGCGCTTACTGAATCCCTTTCGTTTTTCAGTGGGGCAAAGATAGAAACTTCATCCATTTCACGCAAGTTTATTTAACATAAAGTTTACACCCATAAAGCAATTGTGAATAAGTATACCGTTTAACTTACTGGTTTGTTTGTATTTAAATGTAAGTTTATACTTATCCACAATGTGGATAGATAATCTGGAGTTACCAAAAGAAAACCTGAATAAAACCATATATCGCATTATACATTTAAAATTCGAAATGCAGATTTATAATATGGTGGATAGCTGGAACCTGGAAACACGTGATTTTGTAAAAAATTATTTGGGGATAATTATGATATCTATGAATAATAATGAGTAATCTATAATAAGTAATGAATGATGAGCATTAGTATGATCCTTCAATTTATCAGCAACCTTCTCCCTTTGTCATTCTGCAGGGATCCAAAAGTACATTATCTATAATTATTATACTACTATGTTTACTATTGAAAATAAGAAGTACTCTCTTCCTATTGTTTAGATCCACCCAAGAAGACAAAATGCGGTAAGTTCATCAGAAGTAATGATACTAAAGAAGATAGCTATGATAAAATAAAGAATGGAAAACAGAAAAGTTAATCCGGAAAAAAAAGCTAAAGGAGAAATAGAAAATGAAGAACAGGATAAAGAACCAAGAGTAATCCTAGGACTACATGAGAAAAGCCTGGATAAAGCTGGCCGGACTCTTCCAGCAAGACAATAGAAGGCTTAGTAAGAATAGTAATGATACAAAAGAATATCCGTTACAAAAAGAATGAAAAACTGAAAATAAGCCTTCTGATATTGTATATATTCAATATTCAATTGAATTGGGCATTAGCCAAAACTTAGATATTCCCCCATTACTCATCATTCATTGCTTATTACTCATTACTTATCACTGATTGCTTATTTCATTATATTGTTGGATTTGGGTATAGAGCAAAAAAAAGTCTCATACATAATTGTATGAGACTTTTAAAAATAAAATAAAAACTGGCGGCGGCCTACTCTCCCGCGTTAGCAGTACCATCGGCGCTGGTGGGCTTAACTTCTGTGTTCGGAATGGGAACAGGTGAGCCCCACCGCTAAAACCACCCTAAAGGTTGTATATAAGATGTCAGATGCAAGACATCAGATGTCAGACGAATTTGTCTGATATCTGAGATCTAATCTCTGATATCTGTTTTAAGCGATAAAAACTTTCACAAAGAGCTAACCTTGCTGCACTTTCGTGCGCCATATCAGGCTATAAATCTACGGGTAATTAGTACTACTCGGCTATGACATTACTGTCTTTACACCTATAGCCTATCAACGTGGTCATCTCCCACGACCCTTAAAAGATGTCTCATCTTGAGGCGAGTTTCGCACTTATATGCTTTCAGTGCTTATCTCTTCCAAACGTAGCTACTCAGCAGTGCACCTGGCGGTACAACTGATACACCAGAGGTTTGTTCAATTCGGTCCTCTCGTACTAGAATCAAGCCCTCTCAAACATCTAACGCCCGCAATAGATAGAGACCGAACTGTCTCACGACGTTCTGAACCCAGCTCGCGTGCCACTTTAATGGGCGAACAGCCCAACCCTTGGGACCTTCTCCAGCCCCAGGATGTGACGAGCCGACATCGAGGTGCCGAACCTCCCCGTCGATGTGAGCTCTTGGGGGAGACTAGCCTGTTATCCCCGGAGTACCTTTTATCCTATGAGCGATGGCCCTTCCATACGGAACCACCGGATCACTATGTCCTGCTTTCGCACCTGATCGACTTGTTGGTCTCACAGTCAAGCACCCTTATGCCATTACACTCTACGCACGGTTACCAAGCGTGCTGAGGGTACCTTTGAAAGCCTCCGTTACTCTTTTGGAGGCGACCACCCCAGTCAAACTACCCACCACGCAATGTCCTTCTAAAAGAAGTTAGGCTCCAAGTAAGTAAAGGGTGGTATTTCAACGTCGGCTCCACAGACACTAGCGTGCCCACTTCATAGCCTCCCACCTATCCTACACATTACTTACTCAAAGTCAATACGAAGTTATAGTAAAGGTTCACAGGGTCTTTTCGTCCCATTGCGGGTAATCGGCATCTTCACCGATACTACAATTTCACAGAGCTCATGGTTGAGACAGTGCCCAGATCGTTACACCATTCGTGCAGGTCGGAACTTACCCGACAAGGAATTTCGCTACCTTAGGACCGTTATAGTTACGGCCGCCGTTTACTGGGGCTTCAGTCAATGCCTTCGGTTTAACCCTAAGCACCTTCCTTAACCTTCCAGCACCGGGCAGGTGTCAGACCCTATACTGCATCTTTCGATTTTGCAGAGTCCTGTGTTTTTGATAAACAGTCGCCTGGGCCTCTTTACTGCGGCCACCATTGCTGATGGCGTCTCTTCTCCCGAAGTTACGAGACTATTTTGCCTAGTTCCTTAACCATGATTCACTCTAGCACCTTAGGATTCTCTCCTCGACTACCTGTGTCGGTTTTGGTACGGGTTGCTTCACTTCGGCTTTTCTTGGAAGCACTTTCCCTACAGCAGCTTCGCCCGAAGGCTAGGCCTTGACTATTCCGTCAGTCTCCAGTAAGTACGGCACTCCGTCCCCTTTTTAGTGTGAGCAAGTATGGGAATATTAACCCATTGTCCATCCACTACCCCTTTCGGGTTCGCGTTAGGTCCCGACTAACCCTCAGCTGATTAGCATGGCTGAGGAAACCTTAGTCTTTCGGTGAGCGGGTTTCTCGCCCGCTTTATCGTTACTTATGCCTACATTTTCTTTTCTATCCGCTCCACAATACCTCACAGTACTGCTTCGGCGCAAATAGAATGCTCTCCTACCAGATGTATTCTAAAATACAAATCCATAGCTTCGGTAATATGTTTATGCCCGATTATTATCCATGCCGGACCGCTCGACTAGTGAGCTGTTACGCACTCTTTAAATGAATGGCTGCTTCCAAGCCAACATCCTAGCTGTCAATGCAGTCCAACCGCGTTGCTTCAACTTAACATATATTTGGGGACCTTAGCTGTTGGTCTGGGTTCTTTCCCTCTCGGACATGGACCTTAGCACCCATGCCCTCACTGCCGTAGAACATTTATTAGCATTCGGAGTTTGTCAGGAATTGGTAGGCGATGAAACCCCCGCATCCAATCAGTAGCTCTACCTCTAATAAACTTATATACGACGCTGCACCTAAATGCATTTCGGAGAGTACGAGCTATCTCCCAGTTTGATTGGCCTTTCACCCCTACCCACAGGTCATCCGAAGACTTTTCAACGTCAACCGGTTCGGTCCTCCACTCTGTGTTACCAGAGCTTCAACCTGCCCATGGGTAGATCACAAGGTTTCGCGTCTAATCCTACTAACTATGCGCCCTATTCAGACTCGCTTTCGCTCCGGCTCCGGTACTTAATACCTTAACCTCGCTAGTAAAATTAACTCGTAGGCTCATTATGCAAAAGGCACGCCGTCACAGCTTAATGCTGCTCCGACCGCTTGTAGGCGTACGGTTTCAGGTTCTATTTCACCCTTCTATTCGAAGTGCTTTTCACCTTTCCTTCACAGTACTTGTTCACTATCGGTCTTTCAGGAGTATTTAGCCTTGGAGGATGGTCCCCCCATATTCAGACAGGATTTCACGTGTCCCGCCCTACTCATTTATCACTTAAATATGCCTTTCATATACGGGGCTATCACCCGCTGCGGCTGTTCTTTCCAGAACATTCTATTAAACATATAAAAGCTTTTGGGCTAATCCGCTTTCGCTCGCCACTACTTACGGAATCTCTTCGATTTCTTTTCCTCCGGGTACTTAGATGTTTCAGTTCTCCGGGTTTGCTCCTCTTACGAGGTGACTGGTCTTCAACCAGCCGGGTTGCCCCATTCGGACATCTGCGGATCAATTCGTGTGTGCCAATCCCCGCAGCTTTTCGCAGCTTACCACGTCCTTCGTCGCCTCTGAAAGCCTAGGCATCCGCCATACGCCCTTAACGATTTCTTTCCTAATATTAAATTAGTTCAGTATTTTTTGATAAACTCTCGTCTATCGATATTTTTATAAACTCGGCACTCGAAAGTGCTCGGTTATCTCTTTGTGATGTCTTTACCGTTAATGTCAATGATCTTTATCTATTTCTGATCTAATTCGCAAATATTGTTTTTGGCTCTATTTGCTTTTTTAAAATTAAACCATCGATGTGGAGAATAAGGGAGTCGAACCCTTGACCTCCTGCGTGCAAGGCAGGCGCTCTAGCCAGCTGAGCTAATTCCCCCTCTAGTAGACTTCAGATTTTAGATCTCAGATTACAGACTTTATTGTCTGACATCTGATGTCTTATATCTTCCCGTCTTATAATTAGTAGTCTCGGGCAGGCTCGAACTGCCGACCTCTACATTATCAGTGTAGCGCTCTAACCAGCTGAGCTACGAGACTTCATTATTAATTTTAAATTTTAAATTGAAAATTTTAAATGATTCTTTAAATCTAAAATCTATAATTTATAATCTAAAATCTCTCTATCCCTTTACTAATTTCTAGTGGGTTTTGTATTTTTAATATAATCAACCAAACAAAAAACTAAAGCTTGAACTTTAAGTAAGTTCTGTATCTTGCGATACTATTTTTTTTATCGTCTAACGACGCTCTAAAATGAGATGTTCCAGCCGCACCTTCCGGTACGGCTACCTTGTTACGACTTAGCCCTAGTTACCTGTTTTACCCTAGGCAGCTCCTATTACGGTCACCGACTTCAGGTACCCCAGACTTCCATGGCTTGACGGGCGGTGTGTACAAGGCCCGGGAACGTATTCACCGCGCCATGGCTGATGCGCGATTACTAGCGATTCCAGCTTCATAGAGTCGAGTTGCAGACTCCAATCCGAACTGAGACCGGCTTTCGAGATTTGCATCACATCGCTGTGTAGCTGCCCTCTGTACCGGCCATTGTATTACGTGTGTGGCCCAAGGCGTAAGGGCCGTGATGATTTGACGTCATCCCCACCTTCCTCTCTACTTGCGTAGGCAGTCTCACTAGAGTCCCCAACTTAATGATGGCAACTAGTGACAGGGGTTGCGCTCGTTGCAGGACTTAACCTAACACCTCACGGCACGAGCTGACGACAACCATGCAGCACCTTGAAAAATGTCCGAAGAAAAGTCTATTTCTAAACCTGTCATTTCCCATTTAAGCCTTGGTAAGGTTCCTCGCGTATCATCGAATTAAACCACATAATCCACCGCTTGTGCGGGCCCCCGTCAATTCCTTTGAGTTTCATTCTTGCGAACGTACTCCCCAGGTGGCTAACTTATCACTTTCGCTTAGTCTCTGATTCCGAAAAACCAAAAACGAGTTAGCATCGTTTACGGCGTGGACTACCAGGGTATCTAATCCTGTTCGCTCCCCACGCTTTCGTCCATCAGCGTCAGTTGTTGCTTAGTAACCTGCCTTCGCAATTGGTGTTCTAAGTAATATCTATGCATTTCACCGCTACACTACTTATTCCAGCTACTTCAATAACACTCAAGACCTGCAGTATCAATGGCAGTTTCACAGTTAAGCTGTGAGATTTCACCACTGACTTACAGATCCGCCTACGGACCCTTTAAACCCAATAAATCCGGATAACGCTTGCACCCTCCGTATTACCGCGGCTGCTGGCACGGAGTTAGCCGGTGCTTATTCGTATAGTACCTTCAGCTACTCTCACGAGAGTAGGTTTATCCCTATACAAAAGAAGTTTACAACCCATAGGGCCGTCGTCCTTCACGCGGGATGGCTGGATCAGGCGCTAACCCATTGTCCAATATTCCTCACTGCTGCCTCCCGTAGGAGTCTGGTCCGTGTCTCAGTACCAGTGTGGGGGATCACCCTCTCAGGCCCCCTAAAGATCGCAGACTTGGTGAGCCGTTACCTCACCAACTATCTAATCTTGCGCGTGCCCATCTCTATCCACCGGAGTTTTCAATAAAAAACGATGCCGTCTCTTATATTATGGGGTATTAATCTTCCTTTCGAAAGGCTATCCCCCTGATAAAGGCAGGTTGCACACGTGTTCCGCACCCGTACGCCGCTCTCAAGATCCCGAAAGATCTCTACCGCTCAGCTTGCATGTGTTAGGCCTCCCGCTAGCGTTCATCCTGAGCCAGGATCAAACTCTCCATTGTATGTTTGTCTGACTCACTCAAAGTTTTTTAACGCTTTAGTTTTTCCTTACTTGGTTGTTATATTGTATGTCAATGATCTTTATATCTTTCGCTTTTCAACGAAGCAATCTTTCTGTCAGTGTCGCTCCGTATTTGCGAGTGCAAAAGTAAAACTTTATTTTGATTCGACCAAATGTTTTGAAAGAAAATTTTAAAGTTTTTTAAGTAACCTTAATCTCTTTCCTAACCCTCAATCCCTCTACTCCTGCGCTCCCTTAATTGGGATTGCAAAGATACAAACTTTATTTTAACTCGCAACTTTTAAATCCTAAAAATTAAAAGTTTTTTTTCATCTGTCTCTTTCGTAGAGTATAATGTTTATGCTTATTTAAAAGCTCTTCTGCGCTTACTGAATCCCTTTCGTTTTTCAGTGGGGCAAAGATAGAAACTTCATCCATTACCCGCAAGTTTATTTAACATAAAATTCATATTCAGGTAATGTTTCACCCTTAAAGCGCTGGTACTATGAGAGAAAAATTTTAAACATTTGTTTGGGGATTGGAGGGAAAGGGTCCAAGGGGATGAAAGTTGGGAAGAAATGGGGGTGTTTATATATGATATACCATCTATATAATGATGAGTAATGGGTAATGGGTAATGGGTAATGGGTAATGGGTAATGGGTAATGGGTAATGGAAGGTATACATGATAAATAATACATGGGGTAAGTTTTCAGAGTTATTTTGAAATAGGTTTGGGCTAAAGCCAATGGCTGGGCGTTTATTTTATTTGAGTGGGCTAAAGCCCACTCCTATTGATGGATTTCTGTACGTTGGAAATTATAGATCAAGGTTTATTTTAATAATGCGGTGTTGAGATCCCTACAGGATGACAAAATTGGTACGGAGGAAAATAGAGAAATAAAGAGACTGACGGATATGATGATTATTCTCTAAGATTGTTTTATAGAAAAACGCTGTGTTTTTTTTTATTTCTCACGGAGGACACGGATTGTCACAGATGATAGTGCGGGTTGTATTGTGAATAGCTTTCTGGTATATCTAATTGAAAGAGTCACTCGATCTTCTTAAAGGAATAGGTAGCTTTTGTGGGAGTTCTTACCGGAATAGAAGATTAAACATCGCCAATGACAAAGACTTCAGGAGATATTGATGTATACTTATATATAAGAAGACGGGTTTTTATAAAAACCATCCTCTATTACTTATTACTCATTATTTATAATATATGTCCACTACCCTAGCCCCGATAGTAACGGTTACCCCGCAACAGGGTTTGGAGAGATGGAGGGTTTGAGCCTTGGAGGGTAAAGGCGTGAGGAGTAAGAGTGGATAGCGGGAAATAGCTCCTGAATAAACTGAATGGTTTAAGAATTCTAAAAAGAAAGGGACGAGAGAAAGGTAAGGGACCTCATCCAGGAAAGTCCAATTTCTAAAAATAGAATTAGAAAAATCGTTTAATCAAAAGCTTATAGGTAAAGTAGCCTATGAGACAGCCTACAGTGTCTGCGACGATATCCAGTGTTTCCATAGATCTGCCCAATCCCATTTCTTCCTGAAGGATCTCTGTAAGGAATCCATATATAAGAATAATCTGAAAGAAGTAAGAAAATTTTATTTTGGGAAATGCGGCAATGAAAGAAAATCCTAAAGCGGCAAATATACTTATGTGCAATACTTTATCGATACCACTGAACATAAACCAATATTCTTGGTTTTCTTCTCCGGGTTTGAGAAGCATATAAGTAAGAAATGCCCAATAAATGGGCAATATCTTACTAAATATTTTTGAAATTTTATCCAATGATCGCTTTGTAATCGTCTGCAGAAAGTAATTCAGAAAGGTCTGCTCCATCAGCAACTTCTAATTTGATGATCCATCCGTCTCCATAAGGGTCTGTATTTAACAATTCTGGCTGGTCTTCCAATTCTGAGTTGAATTCGATAACTTTTCCTGCAATAGGTAAGAATAAGTCTGAAACAGTTTTTACTGCTTCTACACTTCCGAAAACGTCGCCACCATTAAGATCATCATCTACTGTATCTACGTCTACATAAACAATGTCTCCAAGTTCTCCCTGAGCAAAGTCTGTAATACCAATTGTAGCAACATTACCTTCGATATTGATCCATTCGTGATCTTTAGTGTACTTTAATTCTGATGGTGTGTTCATTTTTTAATTTTTATTTTCTACAAATGTATTCAAAATTATAAAAGGTTCAAAGCCTTAATAGGCATCTTCAATAAATTTTGGTTGTAAATAAAAAAATCGCTGCAAAAGCAGCGATTTGGATTAAATAATTATTTTTTAATAATCTTATTTGGATAGTTCTTTCCATTTGAATCTATGAGGGTTACCATATAAATTCCGGCAGGATATTGAGATAAGTTTACTTGGATAGTATTCAAGGATGATAAATCTTGTGTCATAATTTTCTTACCATCTAATGAATATACGTCTAATGTTTTGAACTTTTTCCCATTAAAGTCAATATTCAATATATCTTTGGTAGGGTTTGGATATAACTTCACGGCCCTGTCAATAACGACTTCCTGGTTTGCAAGAGTACCATTAAGTACAATTTCTCCGTAATAAGGTTCATTTCCTAATTTCACGCCGACCTGTTTAAGATAGAGTGTTTCATTAGGTGTTTCTGTTATCTGAGGATTAAGCATATCATCAAAGGTAAGAGAACATGCAGGAATATCTGCTGGCAAAGGAGCTTGTGCTTTTGCCGTAAATTCTACCCCGGTTGAAGCAGAAACACTAAAGCCAGGTTTCATTACAACAGAATATTTCCCGTGTATAGCCACACTCTTGTACCCCGTCAACTTCTGTGTTTTATCATCTAAAATGACGGTTTTGGTATCATAAGTTGTAGCATTAAAATCATATCCTAAATTAGGAGATCTATATAAGAATTTGTTTAAGCTAGTTCCAGCTATATTTTTAAATTCTTCTCTTCCATTAACAACAATACCCGCACTAAAATAATAGTTGTCTAATTTTTTTGGACGGTGATAAGCTGCTGGATAAAATACATTATCATCATACCTAATATACGGATGTGCTATATAATCAATTTCTCTTATACTAAACATCCTGCGCTTTGGACCAGTACTATTATTATAATAATCATCAGAACTGATTATATATCTGTTATTGAATGCTCCGATATCTTTCCATTTAAGTGGAAATGTTTTATCTTTTATCCAATTTCCACTACCATCTTTTATGTAATTTTGATAGAAATGATTTCCATATTCACTACTCGCATTTGATGCCCATCCTACATTAGTTAATTTAATAATTTCCTTATCTTTTATAATAAAATTAGACCCAGAACCATAGACGTATCTAAAGTCTGCCGGCATTGTAATATGAGAAGAAGTGGCTGAATTTCCTGATAAATTCACTTGCATAAATTCATAAAATCCAACACCATTAGTATTTTTATAGACAATATTATATACATCATCTGACCTTTTAAATATAGATAAACGATCACCTACTCCATTTGTTCCAGGAACAGATAAAAATTGATTAGACAATGATGCCTTCAAACTAAATGCGGGTGAATTTGAAGCAAGATTATAAATATCAACTTTATTTTGTCCTGATGGTTGTATAAAAACTTTATCTCCTACAATTTTTGTAAATACACCAGTAGATCCGTTCGGTATTGGATTGGCATCCATTGACCAGGTACCATTCTGCTCATTGTAATAGCACGAATATATTTTGTTTAACAAATTTGAATTATGACTTACGGATAGCATTAAATGCCCATTATCAAAATCATAATATTTTGAAATATTAAGGTTTTGCTGATCATAAAAAAGTGTTTTATAATTTTCAAATACGAGTTCATTATTTACTATTTTAAAAGATTGAAGTTCGTATGTTTTATACAAATCAAATGCAGCATTCCTTCTCCAAACTTCAATAAGAATATGAACTCTGTCATTAGTAACCCCTACAACATCTATCAAACAATCATGGATTTCACCAGTCACTCCAGGGTTTTTTATTGTTATTTTGGCAGGTTTTATATACTTAATTTTATTACAATCAACTATTTTATATATTCCCCAAAGCTGGAACTTAGATAAAAAATCGTTTATATTAAAATAGTATATATCATATAGGTTTTCACTCATGGCAAATGTATTTTGGTTTGCAGACATGACTGATCTATAATAATAAAAATTTGTGTCTACCTCTTGTAGGGAATTATAAGATCCATTTTTTTCTCTTAAATAGATTTTTTTACCCCATGTATTGGCAGGATGAACTCTTTCTCCGTTTATATCAATAGGTTCATCTTCCCAATTTGTTGGTTGGGTTCCTCCTCCACCTCCTGGATTAACAATAATAGGAGCACCAACTTGAATATAAGATGGACAATATGGTCCTATAGATTGTACGTTTGTTCCATTAGGATTTAGCCACGGAGACATGGTATAATAATTATTAGAAAATCTCGAATAATAAGTAAACCATTTGTTGCTATAAATATCCGGATTATTACAATTAAAATGGTTAGGGTCAGGACCTGTTGATAAAGATCCTATTAACCTATCGGAACTATTGAATAATGGAGATCCGGAAGACCCTTTCTCTACAATACCATTTCTCCAGGAGTTCTGTAAAAATGTTCCTGATGTATTTGTTGGCCACGGAACAGCGTAATATCCGAATAATCCTGATTGTAGTATAGGCTGGTTACTCATCACAGGATTTAATTCCTGAACCATAGATATTTTTTTCACATCACCTTTGGGATGATGTACTGAATATGCATTCGTAGGATTTACCGAATATGCGTTAGGATTGTTATCCCAGCCAGCATAACAAATTTTATATTGAGCTAAGGCACTCGCTGTTGTATTCAATTTTATTAAAGCATAATCTAAAGAAGTAGCCGGACTTTGCGTTAACAAGGTACATCCGAAAACTGAATTATTGGATAATGCAGCTGGGGCATCTGTTCCACTACTTGTACAGCTTAACGCTTCATAGTTAAATAAAGTAATTAATTCTGTACTCCAATTGATATTATTATTAGCAGCTTCATATCCTATACAATGAGCAGCTGTCAAAAAATAAGGTTCTCCATTTTGAGCAGTATTATTCATTAGGTTTCCTGAGCAACTTGCGGAATAAGTATGTGTGTTTGTCCCCCATTGATATATCGGATATAACATCAAGCCAACAGATTTTATATTTCTTGACTTATTATCAATTGTAAATCCACATGCTATATTCTTATGACAATTACCTGCTGTGCCATAAACTCCACCATAAAAATCTGTAAAGGAATGAATAACTTTCTCAGTAACTAATAAAGGTTTATTATTACTATTTACAGGATAAGAAAGTTCAATATAAAATGTATTTCCGGGTATTGGCTGTGTCCCAAATTCTAATCCTTTGTTTTTAGGGTCTGGATTATTTTTATCGTTAAATTCTCCTAAGACAAATCCATTTTCTGCATATAGGAAAAGCTTACTATCTTTCGGTAAAAGATATTTCTTAAAATAGATTTGCAGTGCTTTAGCATCCGACGACTTAACCTTATATAAGTAATAATATCTTCCATCGTACTCAATCCTATTATTATCATCTGCAATATTAATTTCTCTATAAACAGCTTTGCCGTAAATATTTTGATTTATATAATCTTTATCTTTCAAACCAGCAACCTCATCTATTATTTGCTGATTATTAACATCATCTGTTTCAAAAGCTTTAACATTCTGCTTTAGTTCCAACAAAGGAATAATGTTACCCAAATGGTCTTTATACTCTTCTCTGGTTGTAATACGGCGTTCAGAAGTTAATTTTTCATACAAAAATGGGTATCCGTTATCCCCTACTTGGCTTTTGAAAAAACTAATCAAAAGCAGGAATATAAATAAAGTATATTTTAATTTTCTCATGTTCTAATCAGTTTTTATTAGATTTTAGTTCAGAAACTTCTTTCATTAACTTATCATTATTCTCCTGAAGCTTCTTAAGCTGTTTATTCTGCTCAATGGTATACAGTGTCAGCTCTTCTATTTTCTGTAGCAACTTAATCTGAAACTCACCTACATTTACCCCTTCTTTTTCCATTTCCTTTGCAGAAGCTATTTCAGGAAGATGTTTCTTTTCTTTGATATGTTTTTCAACGGCTTCTAACTTGGGTAAGTCATAATTTTCATCAAATACGAAATCGGCTGTTGGGGTGAGGGTAACTTTGATTTCTTTTGCTTCAAATTTGCCTTGTAATGAAGCATTACCGTTTGGAGAAAGTTTCATTAGTTCCTTCATTGTTACAGGAGTATCTAAAGGAATAGCCTGTGCTGGTGAACTTAAGAATCTTACTCCTTCATTATTCATTGTCATAGCAACTTTGGAAAAATTTAGCGTTCCATTAGAAGATAGCCATCCGTCTGCCGTATTAGGATCTGCTTTAGTACCAAAGCTCATATAAGTTGCGGCTGAACTTCTCAATGATCCCCAGTTACTTAATGATCCGTTTTCATATCTTATCGCAAAAGCATTGATTCCTTCTGTTGAATGGGTAGCTCCGGCTAAAATATTACCTAAAACATCTAGTTTTTCTTTTGGCTGTGAATTTCCCAATCCTACATTTCCGTTTTGGAGAATTAAAAATCTTTCAACAAGATTTGTAGCACTTGTGTTATCGTTAACTAAAATGGAAAATCTAGATCCATTTGTATTTCCTGTTTCCTCAGTTGCCATCAATCTTACTTTAGGATAATTCAAATATCCGGCAAATTCTAAGATGGGAAGTTTAGGATTAACTGATGATGCACTCCAGCCACCTGTTGATATTATTATTTTACCTCCGTTTTGATCAGCTACTTCTAAATTAGAATGAGGGTCATGAATTCCTATCCCTACATTTGTAGATCCTGGAGTAGAGGTTGCATTCATACCACCATTAGGGGTATATAATTGTGCAAAAGAAATTTGTGCTGCTAATACTACAGCCATGGATATTAGTTTTTTCATAATTATTGCGTATTCTTTTAATGTAATATTTCCTGGTTACCAACTCACGAAATAAAAACTACTTCATATCCAGGTACTCACTCTGGCATTCATCATTTGTTTTTCATTAAGTGGATGTTCCAATATCAATGTAGTAGAATATTATTTATTTGATTTTTTTAAAGCTTCAATTTCTTCCGCTTGCTTTTTCACCTGCTTATTCAGCTCAATCGTGTACAGGGTAAGTTCTTCTATTTTTTGTAGTAGCTTAATCTGGAACTCTCCTACATTTACCCCTTCTTTTTCCATCTCTTTTGCAGAGGCTATTTCAGGAAGATGTTTCTTCTCTTTAATATGCTTTTCAACAGATTCTAACTTTGGTAAATCATAATTTTCATCAAATACGAAGTCGGCTGTTGGGGTAAGGGTTACTTTAATTTCTTTTGCTTCAAATTTACCTTGTAATGCCATGTTTCCCGCATCGGAAAGAAGAAGCTTTGCTCCATAGGCTCCTCCGTCGGAATAGCTCCAGAATTGTAAAGAATTTCCATAACCTCCAGTCATATTATAAAGCACCCATTTTCTAGCCATGTTGGCGGCTGTTTTTGTTGGATTTTCTAAAATAATAGCACCTCCTTCATTTGAGCTAATTTGAGAAGATAGAGAACCACTTACATCAAACCTATCCCTTGCCAAAGTAGCTATTTTCTTATTGTCTCCTGTATTAGAAATTATATTGAAGTGGATCTGATTATCAAGTAATCTCATATAAGAACCTCCAGTACTAGCATTTATACGGGGAAAAACCTGATTATTGGTACTGTTGTAGTTTTTCACATTGTTACCAATTCCTACTCCTGTATACGTTTCTTGTGGCTCTGAAGCCCAAAGCGTTAAATTGGCAGGACTATTTCCTCCATCACCAGACGAATTCAATAAAATCATAGAGCCCGTATGACCACCAGAAACAGTTAGCATTTCAGAAGGTGCACCGGTACCAATACCAAGGTTTCCCATGATGGATTGTTTGCCCGTAAAATTATTAGTTCCCCTAGTTGCTAATTCATTCCAAGAATTCCAAACGTTTGCATCTCCATTTTTTGTTCTAAATGATATATGCTCTCCTCCATTGGGACCATAGTCTGTGTTTAATTGGGCATCGTAATTATTATTAAATCCACCAAAACTTAAGAGAGGGCCATTCCAGGGTGTTCCCGATGTTGCATAAGCAAAGGTATAACCTCCCTTAAAATTATCTGCAGATCCTGCCGCTGAAATAGAAACTGTTGGGGTCAGGCTTTGCGCCATAAGAACTCCTGACGCTAGAGTAAGAAAAGATAGGATAATCTTATTCATCGTTATTAGTTTATTTGTTTAATCACCTATAAAATTAACATTTAATTCAACAATCAGAGTATTATTAATAAAAATTAAAGCCTCTTTCTTTCAGAAAGAGGCTTTATTATAAAATTCATATTATTATCTAGAATCCGCCACCGGACTCTCCGAATGTAAATGTTGCGGAAATCCCTGCTCTGATCGTAGACAACGGGAAGGCTGTTGAGATCTTATATTTTGAAGTCATCTGTTCGTAGAAGACTCTCAGATTCAGGTTTTCGGAGACATTGTAGTCTGCGGAAAGCTTGATATTAAGAAGCCTCTGCCCTCCTGTAATTTGTGAATCATTTAATAGGATATTCATAATAGAAGTTTTACTATCTCTTAGTGAAATATCTCCTCGGATGTTAAGATCACTTCCTTTTCCTCTGGTTCCTCTTCCTCTTACATTGGCAGTTCCTAATCTGAAGTTTCGGACAATATATCCTAATCTTACTACGTATTCTGAGTTAGAATCTTCAGTCAGGGTATGGTTTACTAATCCCAGCACCATCATTCTGTTTTTGTTGTACTGTAACCCGAACTGCATATTGTTTCTCATGGTAACATCTACTCCAATAAGTGGAGAGAAAGACTCTACATAACCTACCTGAGCAAAAGTATAAGGATTAATCTTATCCCCATCATTCAGTTTAATAGTACCGGCATCGTCTACGGTCTGATAATATCCACCAGGGTTACTATGGTAATCAATATTACTTTGAATTCCTGTTGCAGTATAGGTAGCTGTATAACCATGCAAGATATCAAACTTCGTGAACTGCCCACTAATGATTGGAATGTTCTTTAATCCTGAATAGGTAATTCTCCAGTTCGGTAATGGCATTCCTGCCTTTTTAGGATTTCCTATCGGAGAAACGGACTTTCCTTCAAGAGCTGCCCTGAATGCAGGAATTAATACATAAGCGTTTGCAATACTATAATGTTTAGCAAAGCCATCATTTCCTATTTCTGCATTAGGTCCTCCCAGCTGTTGTGAAAGTTTCATTGCATTTTCCCTGATTGCCTGATACACTGCTGTACCATCTTTAAATGATGAGCTAATCAGCATTGTAGAATTTGAATAGGTAATCATATCGGTTGCAAATGTAAAACTTGGGTCAGCAACCCCTCCTGGATTAACATAGTTAAATCCTGAGTGCGAAAAGTTACTGTTGAAATTATGCAACACATTCAGGTCAATCCTAAAATCATTCATTGGCATCATCTGTAAATTGGCCCGTAATTCTCTGGTGGACATTCTTACATAGGCATCAGTCATATAATTAGAGCTGCTTACCCATCCATTCTCCATTACTGTTCTTCTGATATCAGCCTGAGATCCTAGCAGGAATCCGATGGTAGGTCCTCCCAATGTCTGACCAGAGCCATACCAGTTCGGAGCTGATAATAAACCTGGAAGCACTGTTCCGTTGTTTTCAGTATAGCTTACATCCAACTGCTTGAATGAAGTCAGGAAGAAGGCTGCACTTTGAAGTACCGTAAGTTTATTTTTGAATTTATACTTCTTATATGCGTATCTGTTCTTTTCCCATTGCTTTGTATATACATTGTTCAGGGAATCCATTTCCTGCTTACGCTTCTGAAGTTTAGTATTAATATTTTTGAAATAATTAAACTGTCCAAAGAATTTAGGAATATCTGCTGATGCAGTTGCCTGGATCACATTGGTATTCTGACCTATTGATCCTAAGCTTCCTTCAGGGCTTGAAAGTAAGGCTGTAGATCTTGCATTCCAGTTATAAGTAAATCCATACCCTACTTCCGCATCAATAAAGTCCAGATAAGGCAAATATTGGAATGGCAGCTTATAGTTCAATTGTGCTCTGTGATTATACAATACCGGTCTACCCGCTCTGAATACATTCCCGAAAATCGCTTTATTATTCATCGTATTTACGTCAATGTTATCGTTAAGCGTTCTGGTTGCTGAATTAATCTCCAGTTTTAATGATTTTGTAAAATTGAATCCTAAACCATATTGCCATCCGAAGTAGAAGTTTCTATTTCTGATCGCTTCCATGTCTCCTGCGGTATTCCCTCCTAAAATAGCTTCAATATTTCTAAATTCAAGTTCGTTATAGTTTCTATCAACCTCTGTTCTGAAAGATAATCTTGTTGGAATAGGATTGATATTAAATTCTTTTACCCATCTCAGGTATTTAGTAGACTTAGCAGTATCACTAATCATTTTATTGAAAGGTTTAATTACCCATGGTTTGAAAGTATAGTTGTAATCAACATACCCTCTCAGATACTGTCTGTAATTTCTCTTTGTATAAATATCTCTGAAATAATCATCATTATATACCGCAGTTACTGAAACGTTTTCGATATCATAGAACTTAGGCTTTTTATTCTGATTGACTCTTTCTTTACGCATATTAACAACTCCAATACTTCTTTGCTGCGTATATGTTCTTGCCACTTTTTTCAGTTGCTCTCTGTTTGGAGCCTTACTAAATTCAACATCCGTATCCAAAGGATTGTACTTCGGATCTTCTATTGTTTGTGAGTAAGAATAGTTCAATGGAATCTTTACCCCTGTTTTTTCCGGTAAAAGTTTATCAACATTAATTGCTGTATTGATACTGAACGCAGACTGAGTAGACTGATTTCTCTCTGCCGGCTTAGAATCAATATTTCCGAATCCTACTGAAGTATAAGAGGCATTGGTATTTACGGTTGCAAAATCTCCCAAGTTGAAATTTAAGCTTGCATTTCCTGCATATCCACCATCATTTTCAATTTCAGAAAGACGAATTTCATTAACCCATAAAATTCTATCTATAGGGACTCTTGATCCCCCTGCATTCTTAACACCAATCATGATGGTTGTAACATTTCCTAAGCTTGGACGTCCTTTGATATAAATTCTTTTTTGATTATCTCCTGCATCAAAAACTGGATCAAGATATCGCTCTGCTATTTTATTTGCATATGCTTTATCTCTTCTAATCTTCGCATCAACAAAATTCTGGATTTCAAGGTTCACTTCATTTTCCATTGGCCAGATTTCCATCGGAGCTGTTGCAGTAGTTGGAGTTAACTTTAGAGATGCTTCATACTCATAATAGTTATCTGTGGCATCATTCCCAAAACGAATAAAGAATTTGGTGTTATTATCCATTCCTACTATATTGTTTTTAGGTTCATGAGCATGTACAAAAAGCTTAAGTTTTTTATATCTTCTCATGTCTAGGGTAGTATTTTTAAATACCCCTTGTGATTTACCTGGTCTCAACTCATTAGCCTTCATATACAATGACGCCTCATTCTGTCTTTGTGCTCCTGCATTTCCACTTAATACCTGCCTGTCAATTCCAGGAGGCAATACATAAGGAGGTTGGTTAAGAGCATTCTCTTCTATATTCACACTTCCTACCTCAAGTTTACCAATTTCTGGATCTATTGTTACTCCTTCATCCGTTGCTGGATCTAATGCCTCATTAGAATAAGTAGCAAGACTTCTAGGATATTTTCTCCAATCTGATCTTACAAGATCCATTGTCCCGAATCTCAAAGTAGACGTGTTTTCAAATCCTGTAAGCATTAACCTTGCAAATCTTACATTATTAAGTACTGTTTCACTATGAGCTCCCTGCGTTTTATCAAAATTGGAAACCGGTATTCTGAAAAGGTACCATTTCACATCACCCGACTGCCCGTTCTGGAAAACAGCTTTTACGGTCTTAACATCAACAATATTATTTGATCCTAATGAAAGGCTGGCCTGATCTAATTTTATTGGATATTCATTATAACTTTCTATTTGATCCAGGTTATAATCTCTGTTAATATCTTCTGCGTCCGGAGTCTGTGAAGCCACATTCAATGAATTTGCTTCTGAGTTTCCATCAGGATTTCTGAAGTATTTATAACGCTCCACCAATGAAGCGGCCTGACTACCTGTAAATTTATCTGACAAATAGAATACAAAGTCATCCACTGCAGGGTCAACAATATTTGTTACCGGGTTTACAAAGGTATTCCCGAATCTCATTGCTTCCTGGTCTGAACTTAAACCGTCATATCCTACATCCTGCGCTTTTCTTCCATCTCCTTCAGTAGAGAAAGCATATAAAATAGGAGGTTGTTTTGGCTGTACTCCCCAATTGGAAGTTGTTGTATTAGATACTACTCCTGGTGCAGGAAGTCCATTTTCGTACAACATTTTCCCATCTTTAAGGATATCTTCAGATACATTTCCTAAGTGTAGTAATAATTTTGGATTATCTCCTAGCTTATTACCATCAGCATAAGGGTCCATCATCCAGAATTCAACATATTCAATATTTGAACTTACAAAGTTAGGCACACTGATAGGTCTCATAATTCCTCCCCATCTGCTAACCGCCGGCTCTGTTCCTGGATTCACGTTATAAGGTCCTCTTTCTTTAGGAAAAAAAGAGATATCTAAAGTATTGGTATAGGTTTGATCTCCGGCTACAAAATCTCTGTTATTATAAATTTCAGAGAGTAGTACCCTTCTTGATGCATGGTTGGATACCGATTGTGGTGTAATTCCTCCAGGAGCTCTCCCTCCAACTCCCCAGAATCTTGGGTCAATATTATACCATGATAATAACCCTCTTCCATAGCCGCTTGTTAAGTCATCACTTGTTGGCGGAATATTGAAAGGAGGTTCTGTATTTTTTTCTGGCCTTGAGGCTAAACTCCAGGCTGCAGGTTCCTTTAAAGATATTTTAGAAGTTGTCTGCTCGAAATCGTCAATATAAGACTGGCTGTTGGTTGCCTTATTCAATCCAGGTAGAAGATACGCAGCCTCCATTTTAAAGTTGATATTAGATGGAGCTTCAGTCTTTATCAGTGGAAGTTTATCTGTAAATCTTGTAAGATAAGGAGCCTGATTATTATACATCAAATTAATCCCTGCCATTGTATTATTTACAGCCTCCTGTCCGAAGTTTACCTTTTGGGTAAGTGGAGATTCTGAATAATTAATAACGGTTCCTCCTAAAATAAAGTTTTCATTAAATCTTCTTTCCAAATTCAATCCCAGGAATCTTTTTCTCTGAGTATTGAATGTAAGTTGGTTTTCTAAGGAAATATTAATGGCCTGGCCAGACTGTTTTACATTCTCATTGATGATGGTTACTGTACCAAGCATATAGTCTACGGTATAGTCTACCCCTTCGGAAAGCTGTACTCCATTTGCAGAAACTTTTACAGATCCTTGAGGTACGTTTACAGCACCTAGAGAAATACCTTGTCCCTGCACCCCTTTGTAACGACCTTCAATGGTATATCGTTGAGGAACTATGGTTTGACCATTCGTAGGCTTTATCTGATCATACAGATCATGGAAAACATATTGTGGGTCATTGGTTCCTAATACCTGTTGCATATAATCACCAAAAGGCTGCACCTTGGTAAAAATAATTCTTCCGGTTTCCGGTCTCACTGTAATTCCGTTAACAAAGTCAAAAACCCCGTCCCCTTTGGTACCATCTTTATTGTTCTGAATATCACCATTCATATTAAGGCGATCCCAGTTCAGTAATTTCAATAGATTGACATCTTTAACAGAAGTATCCGGAAGATAATTTACCTTCCCTCCGGTTTTCTGATCTCTATAATATACATTAAGAATAAACCCATCAGGAGATACCTGACCTGCATCTAAAGAATAAACGTTCTTCATCATCAGTTTCCACATTGGAGAAGATACATCTACACTGTTGTTCACTTTCAATACTTTAGTAATCAAAACCGGGCTTTCTTCTGAGAATTCTCCGACTTTGTATACTTTATTACTTCCATTTACCGTATATGAATAGGAAACAGCCAAAAGCTGCTGATCATTAAGCTTTTGATTCAATGAAATATATCCTAATTGTGGCTGGAATGTAAATTCATTAGCATTCAGCTTTCTTGCTTTGCTATTAAAAATAAAATGCTCACCGTTTATATAAGGTTGTGATCCCCCAAATACTTGTCCCTGGTAAACGCCATTATAATCTTTACCGGCTTCTCTCGTCCCTGCTTTTGCGGAAATATCATCATATAAATTATTTACGGAGTTATCCGGCAGTACACCACCTCCTTCACCAAGATCCCTGATCCCGATAATTCCTTTCTGATAAGCCAGGTTACTGTTTCCTTGATCCAATACCCAAACTTCAAGTCTGGTAATATTGATTGTTGAATTGATTTGTGGATAATTAAGTAATGCATTATCATATTTATCAAGGAAATAATGCCCTAAAAAGTAGTGCTGATTCTCTTCATATTCATTGGCACTGACTTTAAAGTTATTCATTACCCCACCTCCTTGTACGACAATATTTCTGGCTTCACCCTGTTGTTGGGAAAGGACAACCGTTCCAAAAGTTTTTCCTAGTTGGAATTCTGTTTTCACCCCAAACAATGACTGTGAACCACGGATCAAACTTGTTGAAAGAGGCATATTTACGTTACCAAACTCAACTCTTTTAATGATTTTATCTTCGCCGCCTTCATTAGGTTTATCCACATTTCCAAGACCTTTCTGCTGAAGGTCTTTCCAGCTCCCTTTTGCCTGCCACACAAGATTCATCCTGTTTTCAAAGGCAAAACCACTTTGGGTATCATAATTGGCCTTCAACTGAAGGTTTTCTCCTACTTTCCCTAATAATCCGAGCTGGATTCTCTGGTCTATATCAAAAGTAAAGCTGGTCCTGTTCTGTGGAAGGATCAGCGGGTTATCTATTTTCTGGTAAAGTCCTGCAAAATCAATGGACGCATATCCGGAAGGGATGATCTCAATTTTATTTCCCCCAAACAGGGTTTCAAATAATTTATTGTTAATCATCACTGAAGGAATCAATCCTCTCTTTCTGGCATCACTTTTGTCTTTTCTAAAAAGGAGATTATATTTTTCCGATTTTTCCTTATAGTATGCCCTGGTCTGAAGAGCAAGTACATATTCTTTATACTCTTCGGGAGACATGGCAGTAGGAGGACCGGTAATGGTATTTCCAATTTTGGGATATACATAGTACATCCCGGTTTTGATATCGAAATAGGCCTCATACCTCGTGGGGTCTGCTATCTCATATTGCTTTCGTATGATCGTTGTGTCTTTTGCCTGCTGTGCGAAAGCACTTACAGACATAAACAGGAACGACAGGAACAAAAATATTTTAAAATGCTTATTATTCGCCACCAAATGTTAAATGTTTTTTAAAATTTGTTTAACCAATTCTTCAACCGAAAGGTCAGGATTCTGCTTTAATATCCTATCTGCCATCTTCTCGCTGGTTCGCTTAGGAATTCCTAAAACTTCTAATGCAGATAACGCTTCTTCCTTGATTTTATTATTCACCATCGACGAAATATTCTCCGCTGGACCACTGAATTTCTGTACTTTATCTTTAAGATCAACAATAATTCTTTCTGCTGTTTTGGCTCCTATTCCTTTGGCTTTCTGAATGAGTGCACTGTTTCCTGAAAGGATTCCCGCAGCAATCTCATCAAGGCTTAGTGTGGATAAAAGAATAAGTGCAGAAACTGCTCCTACTCCATTAACGCTTATTAACAGATTGAACATTTCTTTTTCCGAACGAGTGTTAAAGCCAAACAGAAGATGAGCATCTTCACGGATGATCTGCTGAATAAATAAAACAGTTTGCTGATTTAAAGTAAGTGTCTGTGAGGTCATTAAGCTGATCCCCACATAGTAGCCAACGCCTTGTACGTTGATTACTGCATAGGTAGGTGTAAGTTCTTGAACAGTACCTTGTAAAGAAAATATCATTATTAATTTTTGAAACTCCCCAAATATAAAAATTTAACCTCCAAATACAGCATTAAAGGTTAAAATAAATTGTTTTTAACGACTATGGATATTTAATCGCTTCTGATAATTCTATTGGATTATTGTTTTTTTTCAGGGAAGTTTGTACATTCTTTGTCATTTCCCTAAAATTGGGTTCTATTTCATTTCCCTTTTCATCCTTAAATTTTGCTTTCACATTTCCAGAGGTCATCTCACGAAACGGATCATTATAATAGTCCAACATTACCTTTTTAAGATTATTCATTGAAACATCTACGCGCTTAAAGCCCAAGCTCTCAAAGCTCATTTTGTGAAAGCTTTTTTTCAACCCTGAAAAGGAGAATTTATAGGAATGGCTTTTATCTTCCATCTCCACAATCAGGCCTGGTAATCCTTTGAAGACATAGGGGCCTTCATGCAATGGAATATCCTGTGTAAACCAAGCTTCCCACTTTCTTCCTTTATAATTTAATGTTGCTTTCTGGCAGTTATAACCATATTTTTTAGCAACCTCTTTCTCTATTTTCCAGTCCAACTGTATAGGTTCTGTCAGTTTATATGCATCGGCTGATATATAGTAATACCTTGAGCTTCTATTCTGCTTATCTCTTACGGCATCAAAAACATGATCTCCCACGGCAAAACCATAAAAGCCAATACTTCTCAGAGAATCTACCTGATATTGTTTTTCAGTGCAAAATCTGGATTCTCCATCCTTGACGAGGAGTACCATCTTTTTGGATATTGTTTCAGAACTTAATGTGTCTTGTTTATAAACAAGATTATAGTCTATTCTCATATCCTGAGAATAAAAATTTTGAATGAATGAGAAAAGCAGAATTGCTAAGAACGTTTTCAATTGCATATATCAGATTATTAGTTTTATTCTTCTGTTTTTTGAGTGTGGTAGTCTTAAACAGTAAAAATATATCACCACATATTGATGCCAAAGGTAATAAAAACTATTAAGAGAACTAGTTGTTCTAAAAATTAATAAATTCCTGGATATATAAACAAAAAAAGCATCTTTTACAAGATGCTTTTTATAATATTATAGAGTAAATAAATTACTTTTTCTCTCTTCTCTGCGCGTCAAGAACAGCAATGGTTGCAAGGTTTACGATTTCATCTACGCTTGAACGCATCTGAAGAACGTGTACCGGTTGTTTTAATCCCATCAGGATTGGCCCGATTACCTGTGCTACTTTCATTCCTCTCAGAATCTTGTAAGAAAGATTGGCACTTTCAAGATTCGGGAAGATGAAGGTGTTTGCTGGAGTTGTTCCTAATTTTGAGAAAGGATAATCACTTAGATGATCTGCATTCATTGCAAAATCCGGTTGAATTTCACCATCAACGATCATCTTAGGATATTTCTCATGAAGAATGCTTACAGCCTTTGCCACTTTTTTGGAAGTATCTGAAATGGCAGCAAAATTTTCAAATCCAAGCATCGCAATTCTAGGCTCGATAGCGAAAGATTTCACTGTAAACTCAGCCATTTTAGCAATATTCACAAGATCTTCAGAGGTAGGATTTTGGTTGATAGAAGTATCTGCGAAGAAAATAGGCTTCTTTTCAGATAAGATCATCATCATTGCAGCTACTTTATCTACTCCTTTATCTTTTTCAATAACTTCTAAAACAGGACGCAATACAGAAGTATAGTTTTTAGAGAAACCAACAATCAGACCATCAGTATCACCATGTCTCAGCATTAAAGGTCCAAAATAATCTCTCTGACGAACATATCTCTTGGCTTTGTACTCGTTCATCCCTTTTCTCTGACGAAGCTTCCAAAGTGTTTCTCTGTATTTTTTTCTATTTTCTTTCTGATCGTCATCACTTGGATCAATGATTGGAATATCCAGGTTGATCCCGTAACGTTCCATCTGCTGCTTGATGTACTTTTTATCTCCTAAAAGGCTTGGATAAGCAATCCCTTCTTCATAAAGAATCTGAGCTGCTTTCAATACATTATATTCTTCAGCATTTCCAAGCGTAATTCTCTTCGGATTAGATTTTGCACGGCTCTGCATCATTCTTACCAATCTCTCATCTCGACCCATTCTGTCTAAAAGCTGGTGCTCATACTCTTCGAAATCAGTAATCGCTTTTCTTGCTACTCCACTTTCAATAGCTGCTTTCGCAACAGCACTTGATACTTTTGTAATCAATCTGTTGTCAAATGGTTTTGGAATGAAATAGTCTCTTCCAAACTGCAGGTTCTGAACATTGTAGGCAAGAATTACAGCTTCCGGCACCGGTTCTTTAGCCAAGTCAGCAATAGCGTGTACCGCTGCAAGCTTCATTTCTTCATTAATCCCTGTTGCCTGAACATCTAATGCTCCACGGAAAATATAAGGGAACCCTAATACATTATTTACCTGGTTAGGAAAATCACTTCTTCCTGTTGCCATGATCACATCTTTACGGGTTGCAAGAGCAAGATCATAAGCAATCTCAGGATCCGGATTCGCTAAAGCAAATACGATAGGGTTATCGTTCATGCTTAATAGCATTTCAGGAGTCATCACATTTCCTTTTGATAATCCTACGAAAACATCAGATCCTTTTACAGCATCTTCTAATGTTTCGATATCTGTCTGAGCAATGAAATCTAATTTTTCTGGAGTAAGGTTCTCTCTCTTATGATTGATTACTCCTTTACTGTCACACATCAGGACATTTTCTTTTTTCAGTCCTAATGAAATATAAAGCTTGGTACAAGCAATGGCAGCCGCTCCGGCTCCATTTACCACCATTTTTACTTTATCAATATCTTTATTGGCAATCTGTAATGAGTTGATTAATGCAGCAGCAGAAATAATTGCTGTTCCATGCTGGTCATCGTGCATCAAAGGAATATTCAATTCTTCTTTCAGTCTTTGCTCTATATAAAAAGCTTCAGGAGCTTTGATATCTTCAAGGTTGATTCCCCCGAATGTAGGTGCAATTCCTTTTACAATTTCAATGAATTTATCTGGGTCTTTTTCATCAATCTCAATATCAAAAACGTTGATATCAGCGAAAATTTTGAACAAAAGTCCTTTACCTTCCATTACCGGTTTTGAAGCTTCTGCTCCGATATCTCCCAATCCAAGTACTGCAGTACCGTTAGAGATTACCGCTACCAGGTTTCCTTTTCCTGTATAATCGTATACAGTTTCCGGCTTGTCGTGGATTTCCATACAAGGAACCGCTACTCCGGGAGAATAAGCCAATGATAAATCTCTTTGAGATGAGTGTGGCTTGGATGGTATAACTTCGATTTTCCCTTTGGGTTCTGCTTTATGATAATCTAACGCGGCCTGACTGAAATTCTTTTCGTCGCGATTGTTGTTACTTGACATACGTTTTATTTTTTGTTAGAGTATATATTTAATGTGGTAATCTACTAAGCTTTCAATTGGTTTCTGAACTACATGTCCCACATTTAAATTAAGTTCTTCCGCTACAGAGCGTAAAATATTTTCATAATAATAAGCAATAGAGCCAATAAAATTGATTTCGGCATCATGAGCTTCCTCATAAGGCATAACCTGATATTCGAAGAAGCTTTTCATTTCTTCGAAAACCATGTTCATGAAATAAGGATGATCTTTTCTTTCGACAACAAATTTATTGAAATCAGCTAAATAAGCATTTGGTCTTGGAGTATGATACATATTTTTCAATGCATCTTCTATGGTAAGTTTATAACCAGCCTCAAATTCATTATGAAGATCTGTGGGAAGTTTTTTCATGAAGTATCTGCGTACCAACTGTTTTCCAATGGCGCTTCCGCTTCCTTCATCTCCCATCAGGAATCCAAGGGATGGCAATTCAATCTTCACCTCTTTGCCATCAAAATAACATGAGTTTGATCCTGTACCTAAAATGCACACGATCGCGGGTTTTCCTTTATAGGCAGCATAAGCTGCAGCCATCAGGTCTTCTTTTACAATGATTTCAGCTTTGCTAAAAACTTTTTTAAGTTCAGCTTCTATAATCTCACGGTTTTTTTCCACACCACATCCAGAGCCATAGAAAAAGACTTTCGTAATTGAATTTTTGACCAATATAAGGTTGCTGTTCTTCTGTATTTCAGG
Source organism: Chryseobacterium sp. G0162 (assembly GCF_003815715.1). Lineage (NCBI taxonomy): Bacteria > Pseudomonadati > Bacteroidota > Flavobacteriia > Flavobacteriales > Weeksellaceae > Chryseobacterium > Chryseobacterium sp. G0162. Next base: position 1,759,523 of record NZ_CP033922.1, read on the forward strand.
AGTGATAAGTTCTCTGTTGATAAAATTCGGATTAAAACCGATGGTTTCCGTTTTCAGAAAAACCTTTTTGAAGTCATCCAATATTACCCAATCCGATTTAGTAGAACCACTATCTACAATAGCAACCATATTTTAGATTTTAATTTAAGGGTGCTAAATTATGAATTTATCTTCAATTAGCATTTAAAAACAACCTGGAAGCTGTCTAAAATCATTAATGTTTAACCTTAGTTTTCTTTTCATTGAATTGCAGAAGCCAATCTTCAATTTCATCTTCCAGATAAGATGCCTGCAGTACCATTGCATTGATAAAATCATCAGGTACGGGTTCACCATTGGAATTTTCAAGATTCCAAAGTTCATTAGACATATTTTCATATTCAGAATACACTCGTTTGAAGCGGGAGTTTTCTTTTTCCAACGCTTCAATATTTTTTTGTTGAAGCTGGAATTTTCTGTATTTGTTTTGACTTTTCATACAAATATTATTAACAATTGGTCATAAAAAATTAGAGTAGTATGCTTTCAAATAGGCATTACAAGATAGAAAAACCCACATCACAAGGATTTGAAAATGAATTTATTATCAGGTTATAGTGACATCATTCCGCTTATTAAAATTAGAAATAATTTTTATTTAAAAAAATATTTTAACAACTTTTTTCAGTGTTTAACATATAGTTATAAATTTGCAGATTGATATTGTAAAGAATCCTGATTTAAAATAATTGAAAAACATTATGAACACATAGGATCCAAAGAATTACTGATTGTTTTTCTTATAAAACACCCTGGTATCTAATACAATATAAGATATATTTTCAGCTTTTATATTAATTAAATGAAAGAAATACTCATACGCCAGAAACAAGTTTTGTTCTTCATTATTGCCGGAGGACTGAGTGCCATTGTGGAGATTGGCAGCTTTAAAATATTCAGCACTTACCTGCCCCACTTCTTTGCAAGAGAAACTAATTTTCATGGTATACACTATCCTTTAAGCAATATTTTCTCTACCTGCTGCGGGATCATCAGCAATTATTTTCTGAGTATTTGGTTTGTTTTTGAAAGAGGAAAACATTCTAAGAAAAAAGAGTTTGCCTATTTTATGGCAGTATCCTTTTTCTCTACTTTACTAAGCCTTAGTTTCTTTCAGATATTTTACAGTTTTATATTTAAGGATAATATCAATTTAATTTTTTATACCTTGAGTCCGGAAATGATAAGCAAGATTGCAGCGATCCTGTTGGTTTCCATTCTTAATTATTCTGTAAAAAAGAAAGTAATTTTTAACGGTTAAACTGTGGCAAAAATTCTAAACTATCTCTGGAGATTTTGGCTGTTGTTATTAGCATTTGTTCTAACAACCACTCTCGGGATCCCCGTTTATATTTTATCTTTTAGTAAAAAGCATTATAAATACGCTTATAAATTTGTCCGTCTATGGTGTTTCGGCATGTTTTATGGCATGGGCTTTCGATATGATCTCATTAAACTTTCTGAGCAAGAAAAAGACAGAAACAAAGAATATGTTTTCATCTCGAATCATACTTCTATTATGGATATTATGCTCACCTGCATGCTTTTTCCACATCACCCAATTTGTTTTGTTGGAAAAAAAGAACTTGTTAAGATTCCTATTTTCGGAACTATTTATCAAAGGATATGTGTAATGGTAGACAGATCAAGCGCAAAAAGCCGTGCTGATGTATACCGCAGATGTGCTGAAAAAATGGAGGAAGGCAACAGTATTGCCATTTTTCCTGAAGGGGGTGTACCGGATGACACGTCTATTATTCTGGATGACTTTAAAGACGGGGCGTTTATGTTAGCATCAAAACATAACTCTCCAATTGCTGTTTATACCTTTATAGGACTTAAAGAAATGTTTCCTTTTGATAGCTCTAAGGGTTATCCCGGAAGAGTAAAGGTCTATTTCAATGGAATTATAGAACCTACTAATTCTCCAAAAGACTTAAAAGCAGAGGCTTATCAAGTAATTAAAAAAACTTTGACAGAGCATTCTATTTAAAAGAATTAGTTATATTTGTTTGCGAAATTTTCAATAAAATATGTCAAAAACCAACCAGCCGACTAATTACCCGGCACTGTACACACTTGTACTTGTATTTTTTTTCTGGGGTTTTATTGCTGCCGGCAATAGTATTTTCATCCCATTCTGTAAAAACTATTTTTCTCTCGACCAATTTCAGTCCCAATTAATAGATTTTGCTTTTTATACTGCTTATTTCCTGGGAGCTTTATTGCTTTTTATATTCAGTACCATAAAAGGAATTGACATTATCGGAAAATGGGGATATAAGAAGAGTATTGTCTACGGACTTCTCCTCTCAGCCCTTGGTGCTGCTATTATGATTATTGCTGTTAAAAGCAATGTATATTATGGTATGCTCATCGGACTCTTTGTAGTTGCATTAGGATTCTCTATTCAACAGACTGCTGCAAACCCTTTTGCCGTATTGTTGGGAGATCCTAAAACAGGAGCCAGTAGACAAAACCTTGCAGGTGGAATCAATTCTTTTGGAACATCCATCGGACCTATTATCGTTGGACTGGCACTTTTTGGAACTACAGCAACAGTAGATGACGACCAGATCAAACATCTTGCTCTTGACAAAGTAATCCTTCTTTATACAGCAGTGGGAGCTCTTTTCCTGATTGCTGCAGGAATCTTTTACTTTTCAAAGAAGCTTCCTGACGGAATTTCTACCGAACCTATGGAAAAAGCTGGAAAAGCAAGAAAAACATTGATTGCCATGACAATTCTTGTTATTCTTTTCTTTATTCCGGTATTCAGCAGCTACAATTCTGATGAAGCTAAAAATATTGAAATTTTGGGCAATGAAATTACTGTATTAGACAAAACTCTTGAAAAAGAAACTGATACCGTAAAAATCACAGAACTCAAGCAACATATTTCAGATAAGAAAACAGAACTGGAAACCATCAAGCATCCATTGGAGAAAAAAAGGATGATGTACCTGGGAGGTGCGTTACTTGTTGTCATTGTTTCTCTTGTATTTGCTAATTCCAGTGCTAAGAAAAATGCTGAAGGCTGGGGTGCGATGAAATATCCACAGCTTGTATTGGGGATGATCGCTATTCTTGCTTATGTAGGAGTGGAAGTTGCCATAGGAAGTAATCTTGGAGAACTTTTAAGCATGCCTGAATTTGGGGGACATCAGTCTTCTGATCTTGCTCCTTACATTTCCATGTATTGGGGAAGTTTAATGATCGGACGATGGACCGGTGCTATAGCGGTTTTTAACCTGAATAAACAACAACAGACCATTGCTACCATCATTGTTCCTTTTATTGCTTTTTCTGTGATTATCGGAATCAATACGATTGCTCAAAAAGACATGTCACATCTGTATTTTTATGCAGTTTGTGTAGCTATCCAGGTTATATTATTCCTAATCAGTAAAAATAAACCGGCATTAACGCTAATTATTTTTGGATTATTTGGAACTGCTGCTATGATTACAGGATTATTAACTACAGGAAATGTGGCGATCTATGCATTCCTTTCCGGAGGTCTTGCCTGCAGCATTATGTGGCCATCTATTTTTACACTGGCCATTACTGGTTTAGGAAAATATACCGCTCAGGGGTCTGCATTCCTTGTAATGATGATCCTTGGAGGAGGTATTATTCCACCGCTTCAGGGTAAGCTTTCTGACATTATCGGAATTCACAGCTCTTATGTAATTCCTGTATTATGTTTTGTTTACATTACTTTATTTGCTTATCTGGCTAAAAAATCTTTATTTAGACAGGGAATTAACGTTGACGTTTTAGAATCCGAAGGTGCACACTAAAAATAGACTACATATATATAAGAAGAAAAGATTTTGGGCAGGTGTATTACTTGCCCAATTTCTTTTGTTTTATGGTTTCTCAAAATCTTTATTCATGATTTCTTTTTTTGAAAAATTCTTCGAATTCCAGAAAAGACTTCATCAGATGATCTTCAGTGGGCTTTCTTTTTCAGTGGGAGATATTATCTATATCGTATTGGGAATTGTTCTTTTATATAGCCTTATTGCTTTATTTAAAAAGAAAAATAGGCATACTTCCCTGTTAAGAATCCTTATCATTGGAAACATCCTTTACTTTACTTATCAGATATTCTGGGGAATGCTTTATTTCCAGACTCCAATCATTAAGAAACTTTCCCGTCAGGACACTCCTGACCTAAATAAAGCAAAAAAACTGGCCTTACATTATCTGGAAAAATGTAAACTTACCCGTGCATCCATACATGAGGACCATAATGGGATCTTCATTGTCACCAATCTTAGGGCAGTACAACAGGAAATTTTATTCCAGCAAACTCAGCTTCCAAAATATATTTCGGATAAAAAGTCACCTCAGATTCTTTCTATTAAACCTAGTTTATTTAAAAATGTAATGAACTTTACAGGGATATTAGGATATTACAATCCTTTTACCGCAGAAGCACAATATAACGCTGAACTACCCCATACTTTCATCCCTTTTACAACAGCCCATGAAAGTTCTCATCAACTTGGTTTCGCGAGAGAACAAGAGGCTAATTTTATTGGTTATCTGATAGGAGTTCATTCCAGTAATTCTGAGCTAAGATACAGTACTGAATATTTTACCTTGAAAAGTCTTTTACGTTTTATAGTTGACAAAGACCCGGAATTTGTAAAATCTGTTATCCAAAATTACTCTCCCGGAATGAAAAGAGACCGGGCTTATGAGAAAAGTTTCGCATTCAGGCATCAGGGTTGGTTGGATAACTTCTTTGGATTCACGAATAATCTGTTTCTGAAGAGCAACCAACAGGAAGGTTCAGTCACCTATTCTTACTTTATTGATCTCCTTCTAAACTATGAAAAATAGGCATAAAAAAAGAATCGTATCAGGCGATACGATTCTAAAAACACAAATGATGAAAAAAAATTTATTACCTTGACTTGTTCCCTCATTCAAGGCGATGTAAAAGTACGACATATTTTATAAATACAAAAACATTTCTTTTCTTTTTTGAAACTTTATGAAAACTTTATGATTTTTTAAGTTTTTTTGAGTTCGACAGTAGTTAACATGAATTACAATCACACCTTACATATACTATTAAAATAATAAACAAATTATAGTTAAACTGCGAAAAATTTACAAAACCAAATATTTATTTAAACATAAAATATTCCATTTATTCTGGATTTTGAATGAGTAAAAAATTAGAGTTATCCTTTCGAAAATTCAAAATATCTCCACTATTACTCTCCTACTCTTTCATTAAATTCCCCATCTATTTTTAATAGAAATGGGAATTTCTTTGAGCCAAAAATTATAGTGGGATATGGATTAAATATTCCCCATATTATATCGTTCTGTTACTTCTAAAAGCCAGGCTCTTATAATATCTGAATAAATAATCATAAACAATCATTTCAAACAGTCGTTGATTTGAAACAAACATCCGATTGATATGCATATGAAATACACTAGAAAAAAAGCGCTGAAGAGAGTTTGAATGATGTTTTATATGTTGCAGGGCTTCCTTAGATTCATGAATATTATTGAGAATAGCAGATCTAAAAGAAATATAATCCTCCAATTCAATAAACTCCTGATATTTAGTAATAAATATTCTATATTTTTTATCAAGCTGAGTATTTAGCTTTTTATCTGCATTGAATTCCTGTTTAAAAGCAAAATTAAATTCGTGGATCCAATTTAGTTTTTCTTCCATGGACAACCCTAGATATTCTAATACCTTATCAATATAATAAAGGCATACCATAATTTTTTCTTCATCATCAAAATGGAGATATTCATAAAGCACGCTCTCACTACTCTTGTAAAATAAAAGTTCAGCTTCTTCCATTGTAGCTCCTCCATACCGCTCAATTTCTCTCCGGTAAACATCTATGATACATTCCGATACTTCTCCAGAATCTCTATATTCCTGCAGGGAGTTATTTATTAACGAAACCACCCTACTAAAATTATTAAGGTCTGAAAGTTCAAAACGAAGTCGAAGATGGACCCGTGGATCATAATAACGAATAAAAAACCATTTCTTTATCAGGTCTTCCTCTTGCAGCTTCTGTAATAAAGGGACTAGAGCCTCATCCAAAATAACATCTGCTGTTTTCACTCCTGTATAAATTTTGACATATAGCCACTCACTTCCGGGAATAAACTTTCTTATCATCAATATTTATTTTAATTTATACATTGCAAAAACAAATTCATGTTTAAAGTTTTCATTTTCATTATATAAAAACTCTTCTATCATGATTGTTTTTTTCTTTTTAACGGTCTGGATAAAAAGCATGGCCATATCGTAATTGTCAAGGTTTAGAGCTAAAGTATTATCTGACTCTGCCCATTGTATCCATGTAGGAACTTTCCTTTTGGTCCTCCAGTTTTTTAGTTCGGATAAAAAGTTAGCTTGATCTAAAATAAACTCATCTAAAAAGATAATCTCTTTATCCGAGATCTTCCAACGAGCTTTTACAAGAATGATATTTTTATATTCTACTCTTGGTAGAAATCTGTAGATATCATTCAATCCTCCCCAATCAAAATACAATCCCTTTCTTATTTCCTGAGAATACAGATCAGAAAGGAAATGATAAACGGGTAGTGTATTTTGAAAATAATTATGAGCATTTGTCAAATACGGTCTTATTTCTTTATTAAGCCTTTTGGATCGTAAAACAAATCTATTGCCTCGCAATGAAATATAAAGATCATCTAGTGTTATTTGGTTTTCTTCCGGCAAAACAGATTGTGCCATGTAGGGAATTTCATAATTCCTTATTGTAGGCCTTCTCACCACATTACCTATTCTTGCTTCAGGTAAGTGAATTACCTCTGCCAAAATGTATTCAGGATTCAAAGCTTCTTCTTTATCGGCAATAGCCTTGGTAAGTTTATGTATTTCAGATTTTTCAGAACAAAATCTTCCTAATAAATTGGCGGCACTACTTCCTGTACTCCCATTTAAGAATAATTTTTCTTTATTATCCTCTGATATAATTTCTGTCAAAAAAGAGATTGTATCAGGTAAATCTTGCCAATTTTCTTCTAAGCCTTCAAAATCATCATCCGATAATTCTATCCTGTATTGGTTTTCTAATAAAGCATCCTGTAACTTCTCATTAAGGATCTTTTGAATCAGATTCAGCTCAATACTTATCTTTTTATTTCTTTCAGAGATTGGAAGTCCTAGGTCATCTAAATACGGATGAACTCCTCTTATTGATGTATTTTGTTTATAACCAATACCTATCTCAGAATCTAGAACATATTGCAATGATATTTCCTCTGTTTCAAATCGGTCATGAAAAGCTTTCTTGAATTTTTCTAAACGATTATCTTCTTGAGCTAGGGTTATTTTATTCAAAAAACTAAATGCTCTTTTAATATCTTTTTTCCAATACGATGATAAAGACAATTGATTTCTATAATATAAGTCGGTTTGAAATAGATATTTCCGTTCATATTCTATTCCAAAAGATGCAATGAGTTCTTCAATCTCAACATAGTCTGAAACCTCATTTCCTATATTTTGATCTAACTTATTAAGTCTATCTTTTATAGAAATCAAAATATTGGCTTCATTTGCCTTGAGTCTTTCTAAAACAGAAATGATAATGTCTAAAAAATCCATTCCTGAAACATTAGGTTCAATCTCACTTGTTAAAACCTGATTATCAATCAGTTCTTCTATAAACACTGAGGCATCTTCTTGGGTTATTTCTTCCGAAATCAGGATTTCTGAAAGTTCCTGTATGGTCTTTCCCTGTTTTGAAAATTGTAATAATTCTTGCAATTCTTCAGAAAGCGGAGCCGATGAGATAATATAATCTCTTTTACCTCCTGAATATTGATACTCTATATATCGTATTTTTTTTCCTACTCTATCAATCGTATTATTAGGATAAAACAACAGCTTATCTCTTATCTCCAGTTTTTTAACGAGATATTGAGCCAGAGATACCAGAAAATACATATCCAATTTTGTATCCCGAATTACATGATCATTATGCAATTCTGAGTTTTCATAGTCTTCACTAAACTCACCCAGCCCAACTCCAGAAAATAAGCCGAATGGGGTACAACGGGTACTCATTCGGCTATAGTATTTTAATAAAGTATGTTTTAGTTTTTGGTGTTCTTTTGGTAAAAGGTCTTTTTCTGAGTGAAGCCATCTTGTAATTTCCTCATACAAATCAGGTGAAGCTAAATAAATTGCTTCCAGAAAAACCGATTGATCGGCAAATTCATTTTTTAATTCTCCATCAGAAATTTTATCTTTATTTACTGCTTCAAGAAATCTTTTACATGAAAATAAAGGAGTACGTACAATATATTCTTCGAAAAATTGATAAGGAAAACGAGACATTTATTTTTTTATTTCTTCTTTAGGCTGGTAGTCAGGATGTCCTAGTTGCCATAGTGCAAATTCAAACATATCTCCTATATTGGCATATCTCTGTGCTATAGGAACATTACCGGAATGTCCTCCTTCAAAGTCTATTTTCAATAATATAGGATTATCAGAAGCGTTATCAGCTATTAATTTAGCCGCAAATTTTGTAGGCATCCATGGGGTTACTCTCTGATCATTCATTCCTCCAGTGATAAAGGTAGCAGGATATTGTATCCCTTTTTTTATATTTTGATAAGCATCCATTTCCAACACTCCTTTGAACTCTTCCGGATCTTTTACAGATCCAAATTCTTTGGGCTGGCTATTGACAGCGGCTTCATCTCTAAGCATATTCAACGCTCCCACTTCTGCAATAACAGCCTTAAAAAGATCTGGCCTTTCGGTCATAGCTCGCCCCACGGTAATCCCTCCTGCACTTGCTCCCCAGATAGCGACCTTTTCTTTGGAAGTATATTTTTCATTGATTAAATATTCTGTACAGTCAATTAGGTCTCGCCACGTATTAGGCTTTGTAGCTTTAAAGCCTGCTAGCCTCCATTGGTCACCCTTTTCACCACCTCCTCTTACATGGGCAATGGCTACTATTCCTCCTTCATTTACCCACAATAAGTAAGTTTTGGCAAAAAAAGGAGTACTGGATAATCCATAAGACCCGTAAGAATCAATTAATAATGGATTTTTTCCATTTTTCACAATGTCATTATTATAAATTAAAGACACCGGAACTTCTTCGCCATCTCTTGCTTTTATAGTAATTTCTTTAACTACAATATTTTTAAATTCAGGATATTCTGCAACCGGAGCAATATTTTCCGGTTTGAAAGTATTCGTTTTTAAATCATAGCTAAAACGCTGTTCATCATTGGCCCAACCTGAACATGTCACCCATATATCTGAAGATTTTTCATCTTTAACTTCTAACCCAATATCCCCTGATGGATAAGGAAGTTGAATAGGAGTATCTATTCCGTTTTTATATAAATACAATTTAGATTCTACTCCGTTTTTCGTAGTCGTATAATAAATACCATCCTTAGTGACCTCATAACTTTTAATGATTTCATCCTTCTTTTCAGGTATCAAAACCTCTGCATTCTTGAAGTCAGGGTTTTTAATATTGGTTTTACAAAGCTTAACAAATGGAGAATTATAGCTTGATTGAAATATAATCTGATCTTTTCGTACTTCTAGGCTTTTTGCTTTATCACTTGGATCAGAAAGAGCTTTCCAATTATTCTTACCATCTAGTAAATCTTTTTTCTTAATGATGTAGGTTTTTCTGTAGGTTTGATAATCTACTACCATTCCTATATAATAATCCTGATCTAAATCAAAATTTAAAATCATAGGATACTGATCCTCAGTGATGTTGAGATTAGGATTATTTTTGGCAGAAAAAACCTCACGAATGGTGTTGGGGGCTGTACCTATTTTATATAAAACAGTTCGTGTATTTCTATAAAAATTTTTAGATTTAGGATCTGTTACCGAAAATGCAACATAGAAAAAGCCACTGTTATCATCTATCCATTTTATTCCACTAAAAGTAGCAGGAGCGCCATTTGTAATAATTTCAGGATGAATATATTTTGTTTTGACATCCATGATAAGTATATCTGCCAATTCATTTCCTTTTTCAGACATGGAAAAAGCAATTTTATTACCATCCCAACTAGGACTTATACTATTGATAACAAAATTGTGGTTAGGTTCGGTGCTTTTGTAATGAGCAGGATCGTAAAGTAATTCTTCTTTCCCTGTAAATCCATTGCGATAATACAATTTCTGTACTTTCTCATCTCCCTTCTTCTTTAAATAAAAATATTTATTATTACCTGATATTTTTAAGTTAGATACAGAACTGCCTTGTCTCTTATCAATCTCTAGCCTTTTCTCTAAATAATAATTCTTTTTCGGAATCCGATCAAGAACAGAATTGGTGTATGCAGTCTGTGACTTCATCCAATTAAGAGTTTGGACATCTTCTATATTTTCTAAATTTCTGTATTCATCAACAATGCTAGTTTCAAAATATCTGTCAGTAGCAGGTTTTGATGGAGCTAGATTTGTTTTTTGAGCATGAATGCAAACAGATAACAAACAGATAATAACAAATATTCTTATTTTCATTATTCTTAAAAATTATTTACCGCTGGCTGTTTGAAAAGGTGTTGGAGGTGGATCATCACTTCCATTTCCATTAAAACCAAGTGTAATACCGAAAGCTCCGCGAATGGTTTTCATTTGACTTGCTTTCATCATTTGCATCTTGTTTAAAGATAGCCTTTTTTCTTCTTTTACCCTCTTTTTCATGTTTGTTTATGTTGTAGTTTTACCTTACAAAGAAAGTAATATTTTTTAAATTACATTAAAACTTATACTATAGATTTATAAATTCGAAGTATAATAAAAACACAAAAAACCACTGTAAAGCAACCAGTTAAACTAAAATCCACTTTACTTATTATTAATTTTTTTTTGGATTAAAAAATGTAAATTTGTACTGTATTTATATAATATGATGAGATTTAAAGCCCTTTTTTTATTTATTCTTTTAAGTAATTTACTTTATTCACAAAATAAAATAAATGATAGCTTAGAAACATATAGCTATAAAGAATTGAAAAATAAATTTTATAATTATTTTGAAAATATAAAGACCGATCAGGCTAAAACCATAGCGAAATATTACCTCCAAAAGGCTAAAAAGGAGCAAAATACTCTTCAGACAGCAGATGGATATGTTCTTATTCATTTCAATGAAAATTTTTCAAACGCTCTAAAGTATCTGGATAGCGCAGCCATCATTACCAAAGACTTAAAAGGAACTATATATCCCTCTCAGACTTATTTGATGAAGGGAAATCTTTATTATAAGTATGATAATTTAAAATATGCTTTAGACAATTATATTTTAGGATTACAATACTCAAAAGCCCAAAAAGACAAGAAACAGATTGCCTATGCTAATATGAATATTGCTTATTTAAATAGCTATATGGGTAAAAATGCCGATGCTGCCAAAACATTCAGATACTATTTATATAACGGAGATGGTATCACAGATGAATCTCAGCATAATCAAATGCGCATAAGCCTTATCTATTGTTATGTTGAACTTAATAAATTGGATTCTGCTAATATTCTGATCAATGAAGGGTTAAAAGCACCATTGACTTCCCAAAACAAATACGTTAATCATCAATATATTTATTATGTAGGAGCATATAATTTAAAATTAAAAAAATATGATGTTGCAGTCAAAAATTTTTTAAAAGCTTATCAATATTTTTCTGGTATCCAAGATCAGAATATGAACTACTCCCTTTTAAATATTGGTAAATCTTATGAGGGGTTAAAAAACAATGAGAAAGCCGTAGAAAATTATACTAAACTGGATTCCATCATTGCAAAAAGTGGATATACATTTCCTGAACTGAGGGATGTCTATACTTTTCTTATTGATTACTATAAAGAGAAAAACAACAAAGAGCAACAACTTTACTATATTGAACGCTTTCTAAAAGTAGATCAAAAGCTTGATGAGCAATTCAAATATCTTTCAACAGAAATACCAAGAAAGTATGATACCCCCAATCTTTTGCAAGAAAAAGAAGATATCATTGGAGAGTTAAAGACTAGAAAAAGAGTACTCTATATTTCTGTGGGGGTACTTTTATTAATCCTTTTATTCATTATATATTTATATTATAAATCTAAGAAAACAGAAAAAGAGCAAAGAAAAATTGCTCAGGATTTAATCAATTTGGTTGAAAAGAGAAATATTGAAGAGAGAAATGAAGATGAAAAAAATGAAGTTAGTACCTTTAAAATAGCTCATATTGAGGCTCCAGAGCAAAGTGAACAAAATGATAAAGCCCCTAAGATTATTTCCGAAGAAGTCACTCAATTTATATTACAAGAATTGAGAATATTTGAATCTAAAGATCTTTTCTTAAAAAAGGGTATTACATTAGCCAGCCTAGCCAAAAATATAAAAACCAATACCACTTATTTATCAGAAATTATTAATACCTATAAAGGAAAAAACTTTGCAGCATATCTTAATGATCTCCGTATTGATTTTGCTTTAGACAGGTTAGTAAAAGATAAAAAATTCCGTTCCTACAAATTATCTGTCATTGCTGAAGAGTTGGGGTACAATAATGAACAGGCATTTTCTTTAGCTTTTAAGAAAAAAACAGGCACTACTCTTTCTATGTACATTAAAGAAATTGATAGCTTAAACGATCCCCAAAACAACAATAATCAACTGATATACAAGTGATTTAATATTCTATTTTTATAAATTCATATATGTAGATTTATAAATCTACAACCTTAAGACTTTTTTTACGATTTGTTCTTGTGTAAGTTTGCTCCAGGTAAAAACACAAAATTTATTTTTTGTATGTGTACAGTACAAAATATGAATATACAAGCTGATCAGCACCTTCCCAAGCCTGGGATATATGGCAAGCAAATATTAATTTAAAAAAAAATTTTAACAATGAAAAAGTTAACAGGAATGAAGAAAGGTTTTTCTTCTTTGGAAAACAAAAAATTGAAAAGAGACGATTTAAAATCAGTTAATGGTAGTTTAAAGTCTTATGCTATCGAATCTAGTGCTGCAGTTACGACACCAGGATGCTATGAAGCTGACCATTATACATCTAATGGAGGTGCTTATATCGGTAGACTAGAAGTTTGCTAAACATATGAAAAAGAAAAAGGGAGGGTGAATATCCCTCCTTTTTATCCATATTATTAAATTGAATTATTTATGAAAATTTTACCATTTCTCTCTCTTATCATTTTATTATTCCTTACATCTTGTAAAAAGAACTATATAACTTATTATAATAAGGTGAACGAGATTGACAGCATATATAGACTGGCCAACAATCCTAAATTAGCTGTAAATGAATACAGGCAAATTTTCAAAGAATATGATCCTAAAAATCAGGACCGTATTGAAGAATATGCAACTTATATCACTCTTGCTGATCAGTATCATGAAGACTTTGGTGGAAAAAAAAGTCTTTATCAATTAATTTCTCTGATTGCCCCTAATGGAGACGAATATAAAAAGTATCTGCCTCTTTTTAATAAATATGGAATAGACAATACATCTGTTGAACAAAAAATAACAGAATGGAAACAAGGACTAGATAAAACACTGGTTGATTCTTTCAAGATTGCTCTGATAAGAGATCAGGCAGGTCGTCCCCTTGATACAGCATTGACCAGAAAAAATGTAGAGAAAAACGCAAATCTTCTTATATGGACCTTTAAAAATCATGGATTTCCAACACCTCAAAAAATAGGATGGTTTCCAATGCCAACCTTTATTACTCATATGGTTGAGTCCAAAAAAAATTATCCATTTATAAAGGAAAAATTACTGGAATATGTAAAATCAGGAGACTTCTCCCCGCGTGACTATGCAAGGATGGAGGATACCTACTTAGGAGCTCATAAAAAAATTACACTATATGGTTTTAATATGATTCCTGTAAAAGACAGTGCACTGACTGACCGTAACCGGAAAAGTCTGGGAATTCCAAGCATGAAACACAGTTCCAAAATAAGAAAAGATTTTTTTAAAAAACTAAAACAAGATGATACTCATCATATCGAATAACGGAGATTCCACAACCACAAAAGTTATCAAATATCTTTCGGCAATGGGAAAGAAGTTTATTCGAGTGCATGAAGATGAGTTTTTTGAAATTAAGGCTGATAAAAAAAGAATTTATTTGGTGAGTAACAGAAACAATTTTTTTCTGGATGAAATTGCAAGTACATGGTACAGAAGAGGAGGTTTAAAATTCAAACGCCTATCCTATGATAATAATGCTGCCAACCACCATATGGATGAACACCAACATTGGCTGGAAGATTACGTGATAAAAACCTTGGAATCAAAAAAAAGCATTAATAAACAGAGCAACAATCATGTTAATAAACTCTTGGTCCTGGAGCAGGCAAAGAAAATTGGGTTAAAAGTTCCAGAATATTTTCTAGCAGAAAATACTGATGAAGTTGTTATCAATAAAACAATTACAAAACCCATTACAGAAAATGTAATATTAGATTCTGTCGAGAAAAACTTCAACGGCATCATTTACACTTCAGTAATACAGGAAAAAGAGAAAGAAGAATTCTTCATCACCTTTTTTCAGGAAAAAATTGAAAAGGACTTTGAAATAAGAAGCTTTTATCTGGCTGGTAAAATGTGGTCTACTGCTATTATTTCTCAAAATGATGAGCAGACTAAAACCGATTTTAGAAAATATAATTATAAAAAGCCGAATAGAAAAGTACAATACCAACTTCCTGAAGACATTGAAGAAAAAACGCATCTGCTTATGCAATCACTGGACTTAAGCTGTGGCTCGATAGACTTTATAAAAAGTGGAAACACGTTCTACTTTTTGGAAGTTAATCCTACAGGTCAGTTCATTGGGCTATCAGAAATCTGCAACTATTCATTAGAAAAAGAAATAGCACAATATTTATGAAAAAATTATTTAAAGAAGAAAAAAATAAATTACCTCTTACCTTTAAATTTATTGAAAAGCTTGGCACTAAAAAATCTAATGATAAAACCAGTATTAACATAAACTATATAGAGTGTGAAGTCTATCAAACAGATTATCTGATGAGGGAAAGGCCAATAAAAGCACTTACAAGATTATTATGAGATATTTTAACCTATTCAGTAATATTTTAATCACCAAAGGAGCCGGAAGAATCTTGATCTCGGATCTTCAGAGGAAAATCTCGGATCTTTATCCTTTGGAATTATATGATATTATCGAGGAGCTGAAAAATGATTCTATTGAAAATATCTTAGAAAATTATGATGCTGAATCTAAAGAGATTATTCATGAATATATAGACTTTCTGCTTGAAAAAGAATATGGTTTTATAACAAATGATGATTGGGATAGGAATTTCCTTCCCATGTCCTATGAGTTCCAGGAAGTAAGCAAAGTCTCAAATGTTTTCATTGAAATTGATGACATCATTATTCTTGACAGGATAAAAAACTCTATTAACAACTTAGGGGTAAAACATTTAACAATTTATTGTATTAAGAAACTTTCTCTTGAAGAATGCCAGGCTATAGACAATAAATTTAAAGGCTCTGTTTTAGAAGGTATAGAAATATATTCTCCATTTCATAATGCCTTAGATCAGGAGTTTTTCCAAATACTCAATCAAACAACCACAAGAATTTATAATTTCTTTTTTTACGATTGCAAAAAGATCCCTTTTAAGACCACAGAAGTATTTAGATTTACGATAAACTTTAACCATGAAAACATCAAAATATCCGCTTGCGGAAAAATAGATCTAAAATACTTCAATACCAATCTTCCAAAAGTTCTTGAAGCAATTAATCACAATTCCTGTTTACACAAAAAAATAGGAATTGATATCAACGGTAATATAAAGAACTGCCCTTTAATGCCGGAAAAATTTGGAAATATCCATGAATCAAGTCTTGAAGAGGTTCTGATACAAAACAATTTCAAAAAGTATTGGAACCTCACTAAAGACAAAATAGAAATTTGTAAAGATTGTGAGTTTCGGTATGTTTGCACTGATTGCCGTGCTTACACAGGAAGAACCCACAAGAATAAAGAGGGTCTTGATATTTCAAAACCTTTAAAATGTGGTTATAATCCATATACGTGCACTTGGGAAGACTGGAGTCAAAATCCTTTGCATCAAGAAGCAATGCAATATTATAATTTAGGAAACTTGGTTTTAAAGCCAAATTCTATAAAATAAAATATTGATATTCAAATCAAATCTACCAATACCACCTTATATCTCACTAATAAAAGAAAAATTCTTTTGTTAATTTAAAACATCTGTGTATTTTAGTTGAAAATATTAATATGATTTTTGATAAACTAATTAACTACCTAAAACTTGATAAGCAGGAATTTATTTTCCAGTTTAACTCTCACCCCAACTATCCGTCCGCACTGGCGTTCAGTGATACACTAAACTTTTTGGGAGTAAAAAATGATGCCTATCAACTTGACAAAGAATATTGGGACGAGCTTCCGGAAGAATTTATTGCCATTGTTGACAATTCCTTCTCACTGGTGAAAAAATCTGGAAGTAATTATTCTGTGTATTCCGAAAAAGCAAAAACACTAGATAAAGAAGAGCTTTACAAGAATTCTACAGATTTTGTTCTTCTGTTTGAAAAGACTGAAAATGCAGAAAATAAAGTAGCTTTCAATTTCAAACCTATTTTATATGCTGTATTTGCAGTGATTCTTATCTATTCATTTATATATCAAGGACCACTTGAAGCAATCTTTAATCTTCTTTCATTAGCCGGTGTTTATATTTCATTGGAATTATTTAATCAAAAATTTGGAAACACCTCCAGTGTAATTGGAAGTATTTGTGGAGCTGCTCCAGCTACTCAAACGGCTAATTCATGTGACAGAATTATTAAACAAGATAAAACCAGTATTTTAGGATTAAAGTTTTCAGACTTTTCGCTGATTTACTTTACCGGGCTTGCCATATTAGGATTATTTTTACCCGCTACAGCTTATATCGTAAAAGGATTTACTTTCGTCTCTATACTGGCAATAGGTTATTCTTTGTATATCCAGGCTTTTGTTGAAAAAACATTTTGTAGAGTTTGTCTGTTAATCATCTCTATCCTGGTAGGCCAATTAGTTATTAGTGCTTTCTTTTTCCAAAATCTTTCTTTTGGGATTGGTGCTCTTTTACTGACAGTTATTTTATGGGCAATCATCTTTTCAGCTGTAATGTATTCCAACACCCTTCTTGAACAGAAAGAGGAACTTCAAAAATCGAATGCTAAAAATCTTAGATTCAAAAGAAACTATGAGCTTTTCAAAAGCCAGCTATTAGAAAGAGACAAAATAGAATTTCAGGATACTGAAACATTTTCAGTGGGGAAAAAAGATGCAAGGCTTCGTATTTCCATTATTTCTAATCCTTATTGTGGTTTCTGTAAAGATGGTCATAAACTGGCAGAAAGTCTTTTAAAGAAATATCCGGATGATGTTTCTTTACAAATGAGATTCAATTATACCCCTGAAAGATCTAATGAAAAATACAATGCATTGATCTCAGATCTAACCCACATTTACAACAATAAGTCGGAAAAAGAATTCTTACATGCGGTTGAAGAATGGTTCGAAACAAGAGATGAAAACAAAGTCAACATTTTATCTGGAGGAGTTGTTACATCAGAAAACCTGAATCCATTAGTTCAAATGTCCGTAGAAAACAGTAATGCAGGACTTAACTTCACTCCTATTCTCGTGATTAACGGCTATCAGTTTCCGGAAAAATATGACAGAGAAGATATTCTGTTCTTTGTTGATGAATTAATAGAAGACGAAGAAATTTAATCATACCTCGTGATTCAAAATTCCCTATCTTAGGAAAAATAAAAGCGGTATCCGAAAAGCTATAAAGAGTAGGAAAACCAAAAACTATTTATTATGAAAAATCTAAAAAAACTTTCAAGAGAAGGCCTAAGAATCCTGAAAGGTGGTATTACTCAGGAATGTGCAAGAATTCAGTATGAAGCGAGCTATTGTGAATCCAAAACCAATCCACCTAAGGAGGGAGCTATAAATGCATGTAACAAATGGTGCTATTACTAGTTCATCATTTCATTGAGTTATAATATTGAATAAAGTAAAAATGTCGTCAGAATATGACGACATTTTATAATGATTATTAGTTTTGAAGAAATTTCCTTTTTATAAACAACCAGACACTAAAGACTGTGGACCTACATGTCTTAGAATTGTAAGTAAATATTACGGTAAAAGTATATCCCTGCAACAAATCCGGGCCCTTTCTGAAACTACCCGTGAAGGAAGCAGCCTTCTAGGATTGAGTGATGCAGCAGAGAATCTTGGATTCCGTTCATTAGGAGTTCAGGTCGACTTTAAAACCCTCGTAGAAGAAGTTCCGCTTCCATGTGTTGTACACTGGAACAAAAACCACTTTGTAGTTGTTTATAAGGTTGATAAAAATAATAAGATATACATCTCTGATCCCAGCTACGGACTCATTACCTACAATCAGGAGGAATTCATCAAATCCTGGATCGGAGAAAATGCCAACGAAAATACTGAGGAAGGAATAGCCCTTATTCTGGAAACAACACCGGCATTCTTTCAAACCGAATTTGACAATGAAGAAAGTAAAGCCAGTTTTTCATTCCTTTCCAAATATCTCTTTAAATACAAGTCACTTGTTCTTCAACTGGCTGTAGGACTTCTTGCAGGAAGTTTATTATCTCTGGTTTTCCCGTTTCTTACCCAGAGTATTGTAGATGTCGGGATACAGAATCAGGATATTAACTTTATCTATCTTGTCCTGCTTGCGCAGATTATGCTATTCTTTGGAAGAATGGGTATTGAGACGATCAGAAGCTGGATTCTTCTCCATCTTTCTGCCAGAATTAATATTTCGATTATTTCCGATTTCTTTATCAAACTTATGAAGCTCCCTATCAGCTTTTTTGATACCAGAATGACCGGAGATATCATGCAAAGAATCAATGACCACCACAGAATAGAACAACTCCTTACCAGCTCTTCATTAAATACCCTGTTTTCATTGGTCAACCTGATTATCTTCAGTATTGTCCTTTTACTTTACGATTACAGACTATTCATTGTTTATCTTGTAGGTGCCGTAGCATATATCGGATGGATCAGTTTCTTCCTGAAAAAGAGAAAAGAACTTGATTACAAAAGATTTTCCCAGGTTTCTCAGGAACAAAGTAAGGTCATTGAGCTTATCAACGGAATGCAGGAAATAAAAATGCATAATGCTGAAAAGCAAAAAAGATGGGATTGGGAATTCCTTCAGGTAAAACTATTTAAAATCAGAATAAAATCATTGTCTTTAGAGCAATGGCAATCTGTAGGAGGAAACTTCATTAATCAGATGAAAGATATTCTGGTAAGCTTCCTCTCTGCAAAATTAGTATTGAGCGGAAACTTAACCTTAGGGATGATGCTTTCTGTACAATATATCATTGGACAGTTGAACAGCCCGCTTCTCCAGCTTATTGATTTTATTAAACAAACGCAGGATGCTAAGATCTCCCTTGAAAGATTAGGGGAAATTCACGATAAAGAAGATGAAGAAAGTAAGGATGAGCAATATGCTATGGAAATTCCTCAAAGGGATATAGAGATTTCCGATATGTCATTCAGATACATCGGATCTGATGTCCCGGTTTTTGAAAACCTGAGCCTTACTATTCCCTATCAGAAAACGACAGCAATTGTTGGAGCCAGTGGAAGTGGAAAAACTACCCTATTGAAGCTTCTGATGAAGTTTTATGAGCCAGACCAAGGAGATATTAAAATCGGGAATACCGCCCTTAAGAATATTTCACCACGATTCTGGAGAGATCATTGCGGAGTTGTAATGCAGGAAGGATATGTATTTAATGATACGATTGCCAATAACATCGCTGTTGGTGAAGATCATATCGACAAAAAGAAATTAAGACGTGCAGTAGAAATAGCCAATATCAAAGAGTTTGTTGAAGGATTACCACTTAGTTATAATACAAAGATCGGAAATGAAGGTGTTGGAGTAAGTGGAGGACAGAAGCAAAGACTTTTCATTGCAAGGGCCGTTTATAAATCCCCTGAATACATTTTATTTGATGAAGCTACTTCCGCATTGGATGCCAATAATGAGAAGATTATTATGGAAAACCTTGAACAGTTCTTTAAAGGCAAGACAGCAGTAGTGATTGCCCACAGACTTTCTACTGTAAAACATGCCGATAAGATTATTGTACTGGACAGAGGAAAAGTTGTAGAAGAAGGCAGCCATGCTGAATTGGTAGATCTACGCGGTGAATATTACCGATTGGTAAGAAATCAGCTTGAATTAGGAAATTAACCAAAGAGAATCAACATACAGCGGAATCCGAAAAGCTTATAGAGTAGGAAATTATAAACATCTATTAATTATGAAAAATCTAAAAAAACTTTCCAGAAAAGATTTAGTTTTTGTCAGTGGAGGTGTAGTAATTCCGGATGATAATTGTTGCGGATCATGGTGTCTGGGTAGCTGGATGCCATGTCGTATGCATCATATTGCATGTCCACCAGACGCAGATACTTCACCACCATCATGGTATGACGGGACTTGCCCACGTATTTAAATTATATTCCCCCTGAAATATTGGGGGAAATTTTACCTCAGAAACAATGAAAGAAGACGTTTTAGACAATATTGAACTCCGCTCAGAAAGTGTACAGGATATCCTTACCCAGCCGCCTAATTGGATGATCCGTTGGGGAAACACGCTTATATTCATAATTATTCTGCTCATTTTTATAATGAGTTACATTATAAAATATCCGGAATTTGTACCGGCCCCCATTATCGTAACTTCTCAAAATCCTCCGGAAAAATTAGAAGCGAGGATCAATTCAAAGATTGAGAAAATATTCATTAAAGACCATCAGGAAGTAAAGAAAAATGACGTACTGATGGTAATGCTGTCTGCCGCCAATTATAAAGATGTAATAGCATTAAAAAAATTGGTAGACTCTACGTCTCCTAATCAGCTTAGCTCCTTTCCTATCGCCCAGACTTCAAGATATAAACTGGGTGAACTGCAGGGAGAATACAACAGCTTTGCAAAAGCTTTTCAGGACGAAGAACTTTTTACAAGACTACAGCCTTATGCTCCGGAAAATTTGGCTACCAATCTAAGTCTTTCCGAGTCTAGAGCAAGGATTTCTACTTTAAAACAACAGAAAAGTCTGGAATCAGCCAAATACGATCTTACCAGAAAGAATTTTCAGCGGTCTCAGGAGCTGTTCAATCAGGGAGTAATCTCTGCCATGGAACTTGAGAGTGAAAAAATCAAATATCTTCAGGCTCAACAGAACCTTGAAAATATCAATATTTCTATTTCACAGGCTGAAGAAGGGATTTCCAACCTTAATAAAACCAAAAGCGGAACAGTAATTAATACAGAAAAAGATAAAATCAATTATTCTTCACAAACCTTACAGCTTTTTGAACAATTAAGAAAAGCGCTAAAACTTTGGGAACAAAATTATCTTGTTATTTCATCTACAGATGGTGTAGCCAGCTTCCAGCAGTTTTTCGGTGAAAATCAGTTCGTAAAAGCAGGAGAAGCTATTGTATCTATCCTTCCTAAGAATAAAGAGAAATTAGTAGGTAGAATGTCTGTTCCTACGGCAAACTCCGGAAAGATTCACCCAGGAGAGAAAGTATTAATCAAATTGGATAACTACCGCTTCCAGGAATATGGGATTGTAGAAGGAAAAGTTCAGAATATATCCCTGATTCCTGATGATAAAGGAAATTATTATGTAGATGTGATTTTACCAAAAGGATTAAAAACAAGCTATAATAAAAATCTGAAATTTGATAAAGAACTTAGAGGAAGTGCAGAAATTGTAACTGAAGATCTGAGACTTATTGAAAGATTTTTCTATCAAATCAGAAAGCTATTAGGATATCAAGCCTGATAAAAGCTTTTCAACAAATAAAACATGCCGTTTCTCAAATTATGGAAACGGCTTTTTCATGCCCATTTTTAGCTTATTAATTCAATTATGATATTTACCCGTCAAAAAGAAAATAAGAGGAAAAATGCAACAATAATAAGGGTTTACCGAAGTATTTATGATCTTAACTGAAGTTCTTAGTATTTCAAAAACAAAAAAACATCCTATTATACTACAAAAGCAGAAAGTATCAGGCAATTAAAAATGAATATGAAAATTTTAATAATAATTATACGTAAAGATCAAAGTAAAATCAGCTGTATGCTTTTTACCAAACTTATGGGTATGATATCCTGTTGATCTACATAATTTGGTTTTTAAGAATTAAAATAACCAGTTTATAATGTCTAAGCCGGAAAGAATTACCGTAATGCAAAAAACTATTCTGGAAAAATAAAGTATACTGTATAAAAATGAAAACCGCAACCATTAATTAATGATTGCGGTTTTTGTAGCGAAGACGGGAATTGAACCCGTGACCTCAGGGTTATGAATCCTGCGCTCTAACCAACTGAGCTACCTCGCCGTTTTGGTGGTGCAAATATAGAAAAATATTCTTTACCTCCAAAATTATTTTAGCATAAAATATTCTAAAACATTCCCAACATGATCTGGTTTATTGATTATCTTGTTGTTAGCATCTAAAATAAAATATGTCGGAGTTGCATGAACATTGTACATATCTACATAACTACTGTTCCATCCTCTCAATTCCGAATCATTGATCCATGGAAAAGCAGCGATCTTTTTGGAATATGAATTTTTGTCCACGTCTAAAGACAGAGCAATAACCTGAATATTTTTTGCTTTTAAATCATTATACTTTTCCAATAGTTTTGGAAGTTCGGTTTCACAGTGTGAACATGTAGATGACCAGAATACAATGACCTTCTTATCGGCCTTTACATCGTGAATTGATTTTGCAGTCGTATTAGTTGCCGATTGGAACTTATAATTAGGAAATACGGCTCCCATTTCTACATTCGCATTGGATTTTAACGTAGAAGCCAACCTATCATTAATAGTACATTTAAGGTTTTTAGCTAAGCCAAGATATTTATTCTTAAACTCATCCATCTGATAAACATCAAAAATATCGATAAGTTCTGATAATACAGTCTGCCCTCTTGGAGTTTCTACCTTTAAACGGTCTAAAAGCTTATCTACAGAGCCCGCAACATTAGTATTTCCTCCGGAGTTCAAATAAGATACTAATATAGGTCTCAATAGCGATGAGCTTTCAAGCATATCATTAGACTTATCCAGGAAATTGATAATTTCTTCCTGATCAACCTTTTTATTACCCTCTGATGAGTTTCCAATGAACTTGCTATAATTGGTATTGTAATACGTTATAAACGGATGTTTGGCAGCATCTATGGAAGAAGATGTACCCGCAAGCCTGTCAATCTCTGTTTTCAGCGCTTTTCCAAAATCTGTATTATCTTTATAATACTCTTTAATCTGAGTTAAAGCAGGAAGAATAAGTTCTTTCTTTTGAGAGCCTTCCTGTTGTTTGCTCATTAGCTCATTAGCCTCGTCAAGATAAGTAACATCCTTCACCTTATTGTTCTGAATGTCTAGTTTGATATTTACATTCTTGTTTTCAGAAATGAAACTTACGGTATTGTTTGTTGTAGGGAAGTAAATCTTCATCATCCCCATATAATTATTTGGATATTTAAACGTCCATGTATTGTTCTTGCTTTGTTCTTTGGTAACAATGATATCTTTTGAACCGTTTAGTGTATATAGAATAGCATCCTGATCTTTAAAATCTGCCGGTGTCTGAATTGTAACTGTAAACTGAGCCTGCAATGCAAATGCAGCTAAAACCGCAGATAGTGTATAAATCTTTTTCATAGAGTAAAAATAAAAAAAACTCTCTGATTAATCAGAGAGTTTAATATTATTTTAATAAAATTTTATACTTTAACGTTCTTGTACTTTTTTGTAAAGTAAACAATCAGAGCGACTGCTACAATACCCAATACGTATACATACATATCAATGGGTGAAGATGGGGCACCTGTACCATTACCACCACCACCTCCTCCTCCAGGAATTGGCGGAGCAGCTTGCACTAATGCTAATGCAAAAAGAAAAAATGCGGATACTAGCTTATTAATAGTTTTCATATTATTTATTTTAAGATTTTTGTGTTAACAGTTTCTCCCTTATCTGAGACAATTTTTACAACATAAGAGTTTTTAATAGAGTTATTAAGCTCGATTACAAAATCTCTAGAAGTATCAACAGCTTTCTTAGAAATAACTAGTTTACCGCTCATATCATACACTTCAATATCAGCTTTCTTCCAATTTGGATCAAATCTTACAATATAATTTGTAATTGAAGGATCATAAACCACCAATGTTCTTGATGGTGATGTATTCTTCTCTTTAACAGCTAGAGTACCCTTAGCAGGTTCTCCGTAATATAGGTTCGCTTCTTCGTTTGTTACAGGAATAATATCTCCTTGTTTGGCTGGTATTACATTTCCATTTTCAGCTTTATAGTAAAATCCGATACCTGAAGATAATTGGTGAGATCCAGCAGGAATTAATTCTGCGTTTTCTCTTACTTCAAATTTATAGAATTGAACTTTATCCTGATAATAGTTTACCAATTTAACATTCTTCCCTTTAAAATCATTTTCATTAGCTTCGTTAATGTATAACCAATAACCAAGATTGTTATTGTCATAACCTCCATTAACGTCTTCTTCAAAAGTACCAATGATATTCTTACCAGCAGAAGCCTGTACTGTGGTTGCAATAGAGGTTTGGTGTCCTGTAGTTGATGAATTAGAAACTACGTAATAGGTTCTTGAAATTTCATTCTTATTCGCATCAAGACCAATAACACCAAGCTGTTTTACAGAACTATTAATACTATTTGTATTTTTAGCAGCAGATACATCATATGGAGTTCCGGCTGCTCTTGCAGTTCCATTAAACCTTCTTAAGGTATTAAAGTTTAAAGTCTGAAGAGAATTATCTCTTAACTTTATTTTGAATGACTGCATAGGCTTAATTACTACCAAGTCAACATCTCCAACAGCAGGAGCAACTCCATCACCAGTAGCCATGAAAGTTACCACTTTGTTATTGGTTGCATAGGTAGAACCACTTGGCAGTGTGTTTACTGTACCTGGATTATATTCAACACCCCAGATATTCTTCACGGCATTTCCATCTCCGTTAGGTCCTTCAGTGTAGCCTATTTTGGATAAATCAATATTCGTTAGGAACGGGTTCCCGAATTGATACCAGTTTTTACCAAACGTTCCCTGCCATGCAGAAGTTGTCCACTCAAAACTGTCATCCAGATAAGTGTTATACTTCTCGTTGTAAGCGTTGTTATTATTTCCTCCTGCACCAAAAGCTACATTAGCTGCTGCATTTTGAAGGGTAACAGCACCAGCAAGAGGAGCATAAGGCTTTCCGTTAATCGTGAATACATTACCTGTTGTAGGAGCACTTGCATTCCAATCCTGATTGGTAACCTTTAACATGTAGTATCCGGAAGGATCACTTGTTGCAGTTGCCAGACTGGTGAAATTATTGGCTACAGCATTCGTATTATCCCATTTAAGGACAGGATTGCTGTATCTTCCTGTATCGAAAGTTTTACCAATTTCTGTAGATAATGTACTTAATACCTTGCCAGAGAAAGGCAAAGCAACTTGCTGATAATAACTAGGAGTTGTAGAACCTCCGTGACTGGTTGTTCTATACTCTTTACTTACAATACCAGTAATATTGGATTGGGATAATCCATCAATGTACAACTGACCATACGTAGAAGTCGCATACGTAGCAGGTGTATTCATTCTTAAAATGATATTTCCACCGTCAGTTTTATCTGAACCACTGGTAGTAATCGTTTTAAAAGTGTCTGTACCTGATCCTACGACCATTACATTTCCGTGTACATCCAAAACACCATTGTCTTTTGTCTGTACACCTCCACCACTATACACTAGGGTGCCTTCGCTCACATACATATTAGCACCAGTGTCAACATGACATAATATCTGCGCCTGAACAGAATAACTGATTGCTAAAAGACCTATAGCAAATAAACTTTTTCTCATTGTATAAATTATTTGTGTGTTAATACAATCTTCACCCGCAAAGGTATTATTTTTTTCTTTAAAAAAAAAACTTTTTTATCTATTAATCAAAATATTATCTTCCGTTAATACAATCTTTTTCTCCTCTCCGATTGAAAACATATAGTCTTCCAAAACCTTTTCAGTAGTACCTCTAAGACCTCTCGCTCCTAGTCCTTTTTCAATGGTTTCCTCAACAATTTTTTCGATTGCACCGTCTGTAATTACCAAATCCGTGCCATCCATTTTGAAAAGTTCCACAAATTGATTTACAATTGAATTTTTTGGCTCTTTCATAATTCTTACCAATGTCTCTTTTGAGAGTTTATCGAGGTAAGTGATGATTGGAAACCTTCCTAAAAGTTCGGGAATTAATCCAAAAGAACGTAAATCGATGGCATTAATGTTTGTTAATACATATTCATCTTCATCAGTTTTATTGATTTTTTCGGAACTGAAACCAATAGCCTGCTTATTCATTCTTCTTTCGATGATTTCTTTAATCCCGTCAAAGGCTCCACCGGCAATGAACAGAATATTCTGGGTATTCACCTGAATGTACTTTTGATCAGGATGCTTTCTTCCTCCTTGTGGTGGCACGTTTACAATACTACCTTCTAACAGCTTCAATAACCCCTGCTGTACCCCTTCTCCGGATACATCTCTTGTAATACTTGGATTGTCTGATTTTCTTGCAATCTTATCAATCTCATCAATAAAAACAATTCCTTTTTCTGCTTTTTCAACATCATAGTCTGCAACCATCAATAACCTTGAAAGGATACTCTCTACATCTTCTCCTACATATCCTGCTTCTGTTAGGATTGTAGCATCCACAATACAGAAGGGAACATTAAGTTCTCTTGCAATGGTTTTAGCCAGTAAGGTTTTTCCTGTTCCTGTCTCCCCTATCATGATGATATTGGATTTTTCAAGCTCTACGTCTCTGTTTTCGTCCTGAGCGTGAAGCAATCTTTTATAATGGTTATACACCGCAATAGAAAGCTGCTTTTTTGCCTGATCTTGCCCTATGACATATTGATCCAGAAATACTTTGATTTCTTTTGGCTTTTTAAGATCTTCCATATTGTCTGCTGGTGAATATTCTGCTTTGGAAGCACTGTCTTTCACAATTACATGTGCCTGCTCTATACAATTTTCACAAATAAAACCGTTCTGCCCAGAAATTAACATCTGTACTTCATTTCTTTTTCTTCCGCAGAAAGAACATTGGTTTGGATTCATATTATATAATATATGTATATGTTAAAGAAAATCGTAAAAAATTACTTTTTTACGATTTTCTGTGTTTTAAGAATTAATAATTGAGTTTTGAATCTCTGTATATTCTTCGTTCGTTAATTTTAGTCTTTCATTTCTGAAGTTCATGTCTTCCATCTTGTTTAAAGGAATAAGATGAATGTGAGCATGGGGAACTTCAAGTCCTACAACCGCTACTCCTACTCTTACACATGGAATTGCAGTTTTGATCTTCTTGGCTACCTCTTGGGCAAATCCCCAAAGGTTTTTGTATTCTTCACTTTCAAGATCAAAAATCAAATCCACTTCTTTTTTTGGAACTACTAACGTGTGTCCTTTCACCAAAGGCATCGCGTCGAGGAATGCAATAAAGTTTTCATCCTCGGCAATTTTATAAGAGGGAATTTCGCCATTGATGATTTTTGTGAATATAGTGCTCATTTTTATAAAAGTTAGAGATTAAATACTGGAAGTTTAGAAATGAAAGGGTGTATCAGACTATAGAGAAATGTCTAATACTTCAAAAGAAAGTTTGTTTCCGTTGGGTAAAGTAATTTCAGCGGTTTCGCCTTTAACTTTACCTAGTAATCCTTTAGCAATCGGAGTGTTTACAGAAATCTTTCCTGATTTAAGGTCGCTTTCGTTATCCGGCACCAATGTAAATACCTGCTCCTGCTTCGTTGCATTATTCTTAAGCTTCACTGTAGTTAAGATAGAAACTTTTGAAGTATCTAATTGGCTTTCGTCTATAATTTTAGAAGTTGAGATAACATCTTTTAGCTTAGAAATTCTCATTTCAAGCATTCCCTGAGCCTCTTTAGCCGCATCATATTCTGCATTTTCAGACAAATCACCTTTGTCTCTAGCTTCTGCGATCTGCTGAGTAATTTTTGGTCTTTCCACAGTTTCCAACTGTTCCAGCTCAGCTTTCATTTTCTCAAGGCCCTCCTTTGTTACATAGCTTGCCATAATTTTCAAAATTTAGTTTTAGTATAAAAAAATAATCCGACATTTGTCGGACAATGTTTTACGTGTTATAATCGTTTAATTTTTACAAATATATAAAAATTTAAATTGAAATGAAAAAAACTTTTTCGATATTATCTATTTTCATTTTATTGATTTTCAGCAATTTATCCATTAACTCATGCGGAAGTAGAGAAGATACTGTGAACTGCTTTCCGAGCAATCCAATCAATGTTACTTTAAATTTAAACCTTCCCGCATATAACGCTTTAAATTATGATGACGGTTGGATTTATGTTAATGAACAACAATCTGGAACAAGAGGATTAATCATTGTCCGCGTTGGAAATGCATTCAAGATTTATGATCGCAACGCACCTCATTTATGCCCTGATAATGATACAACCCTCGAGGTCACTAAAGATAATCTTGCTATTTTATGTCCCAAAGACGGCACCAAATGGATGTTAAGAACAGGTCAACCATTGGATGGAGCGAAAACCTCTCTACCTCCTAAAACCTATACCACTTATAATTATGATCCCGCAAGCAAAACTTTAACTATTTACTATTAAAATAAGAAATGAAGATTGTTATACAAAGAGTCTCTGAAGCCCATGTAAAAGTAGAGGGAAAAATCGTTGGAGAAATAGGAAAAGGACTCATGCTGTTGGTAGGCATTGATGAAAATGATGAAAAAGCAGATGCAGATTGGCTGGTTCAGAAAATATTGAATCTCAGAATCTTTGGTGATGAAGATGACAAACTCAATCTTTCGGTAAAAGATATTTCCGGAGAGATCCTGTGCATCAGCCAGTTTACCCTTATTGCAGATTATAAAAAAGGAAATCGTCCTTCTTTCATCAAAGCTGCCAAGCCTGATCAAGCTGTTCCGTTATTTGATTATTTTAAAGAAGAAATGGTAAAATCCGGATTGAAGACTGAAAGCGGCATTTTCGGGGCAGATATGAAAGTCTCATTAATCAATGATGGACCTGTAACCATCGTTATGGATTCAATTACAAAAAGTTGATAGTTAAAACCTGCATGAAGAACAAAAATATAGTCATCGCTTATCTTGTTGTGACTTTAATCCTCCTGAGTGAGATTATTTTAAATCTCAACAAGTACAGCTACGCCGGATATTATTCTGATAAAATTATTGGCTGGCTCTGGCTGGCCATGACAGTCTTTATCATCATTAAACTTTGGAAGAAAAAAGCAGTCAAGGTATATTTTGGACTTTTAGTAGGAGCAATTATTCTGAGTATTCTGCCTATGATGATCCCGTTTTTCGGAATCGTCAATTATTTTTCTACTATTGGCAGCTACCAGAGAATTCAACTTGATGATCACTATCGCATTGACAGAAACCGTCCCAATGTTTTATATAACCCACAGGTAACTATTTACAGACGGGAAGGAATTGTTGAAAAGCAAATCAGCAGAATACCTTATAATGAAGTTTTAGAAAAGGTTTTTCAGTGCTCTTCGATTGATCTTCCTGTTGATGACAAAAAAGAAAACATTCAAAGGGCAAAGCTCATTATGGCCAATAAAGACAGTATTGGTATCGAATATCAAATCACGAATAAAAAACAGATTTTTTATCATAAAGTCAACGAAAACTGGTTTGAGTAAAATTCAACCTTTGTTTTACCGAATAAAAATCCTTTACACAAAGGCGAAACCTGTTCATTGAAAAATAAATTCACAAAAACGTGATTTGTTTTCATTTTATTATTATTTTTGACATTATCCAAACCGATTCACAATCATTTAATAAAAATAATATGAAAACAAAAATCAAACTCTTTACCCTATTTGTATTCTGTTTCTTCCTTTCATTTGCACAATCTCCCTTAGGTCGCAGTGCTCCGCAAAACGATATTATCTATGTATGCTTTTCAAAAGGTATCACTTCAGAAAAAGACGCCCTAAGTAAAAATCCGGAACTGGAAAGATTTGCCCGCGAAAATAAAATATCATTTACTTATGATCTGGGATTTAGCAATGAAAAAATTAATGAAATGATGGCCAGCAGCAGACAGAACGGAAATTCTGGTGAGTCTGTTCAAAAACTGAAAAGGATATTTAAGGCAAATATCCCTGTTCAGGATGGCGATTCTTTTCAAAGGCTTACTCAGGTTCTTGAGAAATTTCCTGAAATAGAATATGTATCCGTAATGAGTAGTACTCCTGTTGAGCCTCCTTTGGTCAATATGTTTGTAGCGACTCCGGATCTGGAAAACCTTCAAACCTACCTGAATGATAATCCGGGCATCAATGCAAAATATGCCTGGTCGAGAGGAATTACGGGACAAAACATTCGCATTCGTGATGTAGAATATGGCTTCTACAAAACCCATGAAATGCTTAGCAATCAAAATTCTATTCAACTGGAACCCGGCTATTCTCCCAACTCAGGATTATCTGGAAATAATTACCGGGATCATGGAACAGCTGTGGTCAGTATTCTAGGATCTGTAAAAGATAATATCGGGCTTACAGGTGCTGTTTATAATGCTTCAGAAATAAAAGGATATATGGAATGGACAACGGTTGGATACAACAGAGCTTCAGCAGTAAGCAGATCCATCAATGCATCTCAGTCTGGAGATATTATCTTATATGAAATGCAGACTGGTGGGAAAAACGGTGAATATTGTCCTGCTGAATATGATAGTGTGATATGGGATCTTACAAAAGCTGCTACAGATTCAGGAATTATCATCATTGCGGCAGCAGGAAATGGAAACCAGGATCTTGATGAACCTTTCTATGCAACTTACAGAGCAAGAGGAAACAGTGGAGCCATCATCGTAGGAGCCGGAACTCCTAATACCACCCATTCAAAACAAAGCTTCAGTACTTATGGAAGCAGAGTGGATGTACAAGGATGGGGAAGCAGCGTTCTGGCTGCAGGATATGGTTCCTATGCAAAGTATGATAATGATAATAACAGGACTTACAATTATTTCAGTGGAACAAGTTCCGCTACTCCTACTGTAGCCTCAGCCGCTGTACTTATCCAGTCTTTTTATCGTCAGACTACGGGCCAAAATTTAAGTCCGGCAGCGATGAGGAATCTTTTGGTTTCCACTGGTATTCCACAGGGAGGAACCGATGTTAATAAAAAAATTGGTCCACTTCCGAATGTAAAAAATGCCATTTTGCAATTGGAAGGTAAATCCGTATCTAAAGCTTTACATGCTCTGGAAGTGAAAATTTATCCTAATCCATCCAGCAGCTATATAGCCATTCAGAGTGCTGAAGATAAAAGGCTGGACATTGAAATCATCAATATGAATGGAAGATCAGTGATAAAAAGCACGGTTTCTCCAGGTGAAAAGATTACTATTTCTGAACTTCCTATCGGTCAGTACATTATCAATATCAATGAAGGATCAAGACGGGTTGTGGAAAAGTTTACTAAATTATAGGAAGAATGAGGTTTGAAGTTACTTTTACTCATATAATTGGCTAAACGTTATTTTAAACTCACTTTAATATAAATAAAAACTCCTTTCAGCAATTGAAAGGAGTTTTTTTATTCTTACCCTTTAAAACTTATTTCGCAGGAACGCTGCTGAAATTAAGGGCTACTTTTATGTTCATATCTGAAGAAGTCTGGTTCTTCAATTCATAAACTGTTCTTACGGTAAGTCCTGAACTTTTTACAATACTATCCAGAAAACCTGTATCATTCAGATCCAGGTTCATACTGGACGAATTGGTAGATATATTAGAACGGGATGCTATCAGCCTCTCCCCTGTTCCACTGGATGATACATATATTTTAATCGTTTTAAATGCGCTTAGGTTTCCTCCTGAAGGAGAAGCTACGGAAATTTTTGCGTCAGAGATTCTTACATCTTTTATCAGAGCATTATTATTTCCTCCAAACCATGTTTGTACATTAGTTGCTGTTGCTGTTGAAGAAACTTCTTTATCAGCAGGTACTCCTGTGGAAACTAAAACATTCGTTGTATAGGGAAATGTATTCTGAACCAGCGACTGTACGGTTCCGCAACTTACAAGTACAGCTGAAGCGGCCATTGCTGTTAGAACTATATTTTTCATAATTTTTATATTTAAACTTATGATGTTAATTTGCAGAAACTGTACCAAATTGATTGATGCTACTCAATACTTACCGTAAAATGCCCTTTCGTGTTTCCAGAAGCCATATTACTTTTTCCGATAATCAGCCATACTTCTCCTTTATCAGGAATTTCATAGGTAATTTCTCTTCCAAAAGGACCATCATAATCTCCATTGGGAAGTTTGATCTGATTAAATCTGATATTAAAATCTTTTTCTTTGGTTGAAATCTTTGCTTTGATATTTGATTTTTCAAAATGGGTTAGTTTTAAAACCAACTCCTGATCGTCACTTTTGAATTCTTCTCCCAAGGTGAAAGGAAGTTGGGAGGCATCTGCTGTTCTTACAATCTGACCTTCTTTTACATTTCTCATGACACCTTTACGTAAAACCTCCTTGGTAGCAGGGGCATTGTTAATGATTGAATCTTTTTTTATTAGAGCTACAGAATCTGCTTTATAGGTAGAGTCTGGCATTTCTGTTATAATAGTTGAATCCTTTTGAGATACATCTGCCACAGCCGGATCTTTTTTACATGAAATAATGATCAATGGAATTAACAATAAGCTTTTTTTCATAATAATTAAATTTAAGGATGTGCCTACAGAAGGATATTGTTAACGCTTACCTATCTTTTCATAAAGTCTTTAGCTCTATTTTCAACACAATCCTGGTTAATCAGTCCTTTTTAAATGCTAAAATTGTTCCAAATCTTTTTAACGAACTGTATTTTCAGGCTCCAAAAGCTTTTCATTATTATTTCTAATAAGCTTAAACGTGAAATACATAAAATTGAGCATAATTCCCATTAAAAGGGTTACGCCCCAGGTTTTTGTATATTCGAGTGGATAGATCAACCGTACAACAATATCATTAAATAATCCAAAAGGATTGTTCAGAACATCCCAACTGTTCCATCTCAGAAATCTTCCCAGATATACTCCAAAACTGCTTATAAAAAGAAAGAGGACAACAATACCATTGATAATTCTTTGCTTACTATAGCCCGATAAGAGTTTTTCAATATCATTAAGACTTAAAAAACCACAGATCAGCCCTGTCCAGGCATAAGAAAGTATTACGATCAGATCATACCAGATCGGAATCGTATTTCTTGCTTTCAAATGAAACAAATCAGTTAGTATATAGGGTGAATTGGGAAAAAATAGAATCCAGACTATAATAATTACGGCAATGGATATTTTACTTTTAATATTAAATGTCAATAAAAAAGTACTCAGAAACAAAGGGATCCATGCCAGGAACAGGTTCCAGTTCAGAAAGAAAAACACTTTCGTCTCACTAATATAATACCTGAAGAGAGAAAGACTGAAACAGAACAAGGTCATAAGTACCAACAATGCATTCATTTTAAATCTCGGAGATCTTATAAACTTTTTCATCGTGTGTGTTTATTATTTAGTAGTTTCATAATAAATGATTTTAGAAAGAAATGATTTCGATTTTTCTATTTTAATTTTGTTCTGAAGATCTTTTTTAAGCTTTAGATTATTTTTTTCATCTGCATATTTCATCAGGCTTTCTTCATTAAAATTAACCGATGCGGAATGGTAATTTAAATCAAAGTTTTTACGGGTAATATTCTGAGAAGTAATAAAACCACCCCAATTGATGTAGCTGCAAATCAAAATGGTTCCATAAAGATACCAAGCCATGGTATTGAACAGGAATGCGTTTCTTTTTTGTCTTTGGATTTTAATAAAGGTTAAAGAAAGTCCGATCAGAGATAAAAGAAGGAAAGCAAAAACACCTAGTCTTTTATAAGTAAAGGCATAGTTGACAATATATTCGTAGTTTTTGACAGCAGCAGAGAGGATAAGTATTGCATTTAAAACAATCCAGACTTTTGCTAAAATTTTCAGCATTTTTGCTTTAGGGTCAAAATTGAAACCAGATTTAAAGTAAAACATAATTACCAGAATAGCCATCACAATAGACATAATCACTGCATTGACACGCTCATGGGTTTCTTCCGAAAGCTGAACCGGTGTTTTTGAAACTTCATAAAACTGTTCATAATTATAGGTAATAATAAAGAATACCAACAAAATATTCAGACAAAAGAAGGATATTACGCCACTCGTTCTTTCTGCGGCCAGATCAAGAAACGAATAGGTTGATTTAGGAATCTGATCACTTTTCTGAAAATCATTATCCAAAAAATGATGGTTTTTATAGATCAGTTTTTCAACTGCAAAATTCCAGAAGTTAAAAGCAATAAAAAAGCCTAAAACGGAAAGACAGAAAACCTGCCAAAGATTGAGATCCAGTTCATAATCTGTAAAAAGCGCTGCAAAATGATCACTTCCTGCGGCATAAATTCCAAAGAAAATGGAAATAAAAACTAACGGAATGAGTACAAAGGCCATCATTTTCTGCCACATTCCCGGAACATTTCTTTGAGGCAGCCATTTATCAAGCATAAAGATTCTACAAATTGAGGTACAGCAGTTGGTAATAAAAACAGGAATCAGAAAAAGGATCTTCACCTTCCTGTTTCTTGATTTGTAAGCCAGCAAAAGAAGCGAACTTGCAACAGCCAGAAATGACGCAAAGTCTCCATACCACGCAAATGCAATCCCCGAAAGTACACTTGCCACGGTAAGGATATAAAATATCCTGGTTTTGTTTTTTTCCGGTGTTTTAAAGAAGTTCAGAATTGCATATAGAATTCCGAGGATTCCAAAATTCAGCCCCATATCCTGATCGTAAAATAGAACGACAAACAGGGCTGTTGTTAAAAATATATAATGATGTGTTTTCATGACATTAAGATTTAGAAGTTAGAATAAGAGATAAAAAGCTAAAAAAGAATAGATTAAAAAATCTGTACTAGAAATTCGAGTTGTGTTAACAAAAATTGATGACTATCAGAAAGTATATAAAAGCAATGGGAATATTAGCTATCAGGAGAAACATGGAGTTTCTGGATGTTATTTTCGCAGATATTTCCGTTAAGTATTCAATAAGCTCTAATAGGAAAATTATTACATTTACAATGATGGCAGCAATCACATAAATAAACCCTAGCATCAAAAGAAAGTCCCATCTTGTTATCAGCAGAAGGATAAGCAGAAAGGTCCCTAAAAGGAAAGAAATAATAAATGTATATTTTCCGGTATAACTAAACTTTATATTTTCCATATCAATAACTTTAATGTAAAACAACGGCATCTTTCTGTTGGATAAAATCTTTCAGGTGCTCAAAATTCTGCCAAAGTAAACCCTCGAAATCCCATTTATGAAAAGCTTTCATTGTCTGTCCTTTCCTATAAGCTTTGACATATATTTTGATATATTCGGGAAGAATAAGCGTTCCCAGTACAATAGCCGCCAGCAAATGGGCATTGAGCTTTCCGTTTCCCAGTAAAAGGTATTGCATGGCAATTTCATCCTCGAAATTGGTTCCACAGCCAGTGATTAGATGATGGACATCATGGTTTTCCATTTTGGGAATCATTGAAAATCCATGTTTATGATAGAACTCTCCTAATTTCCGCCCTAACGAATCTTCCTGGAACTCCAGCAGCTGTCTTTCATTAAACTGCCACTGCCTTTTTTTCTTTTTAAAGTATTTTCTGTAAAGTTTTTGAGTTTTATCGTATACAAAAAGCAGAAACTGAACGCGTATTTTTTTCATAGTATTATGTATTTTTAAAATAATATTCTAATCTATTCATAACAGAAACATTACCAGTGTCCATCAGAAAAGAGATAAAGGCCAATTACAGTATACAGCACGGCAATTGGAATATTGATGGAAAGGATACCTATTGATTTTACAAAAATTTTTAATCTGGATCTGTTGACAAGTCCACAGGTCAAAAAAATTAATACAAATAATAAATTGAGTGGGGCAGCAAAAAGAAGCAATAGGTAGCCAGCGACTGCAAATGATTCATTCTTAAACAATCCTCCTAAAAGGCAAATGCTTCCGATGGTGAGGCATATTCCAAATATTGATTTACTTAGATTGATAATTTCCCGGTCTTTCATAATATATAATAATTAGTTTATTTTAAAACAAAGAACTTTGAATTACAAAGTGAAAATTCAAAAAAATATAGAACTATCGTCCTAATAATTTTTCCAGGGCATCCAAATGATCGGTAAAAGCCTGTCTTCCGTTTTGTGTGACTCGATAAGAGGTCTTAGGCTTCTTCCCTACAAATTCTTTTTTTACTTCAATATACCCCACTTTTTCCAAGGCGTTACTATGACTGGCAAGATTTCCGTCTGTAATCTCTAACAATCCTTTCATTTCAGAGAAATCAACCCAGTCGTTGACCATAAGAACAGACATAATGCCCAGTCTTACACGACTTTCAAATTCTTTATTGAGTTGACTGATTTTGATCATAATAGATAATAGGTTGCAGATATAGGTCAATGCTTGTAAAGAATAGCACCTAAGAATCTGCAAAGTTAATTTTTATTTATATTTTTTATGCATAATAAGTCCATAAACAATATGCAGAACACCGAAGCCAATAGCCCAAAAAAACAATCCCCATCCTAGAAAAAACAGAGAGAAGAGCCCAAGAGTTACTTCACAATACCCCAGGTATTTTACATCTGGTAAAGTATACCTTTCTGCACTTATCAGACCCAGCCCATAGAAGATCAAAGTTGTAGGAGCTACCCATACTACTAAATGATGCCAAATAAGGGCTGCACAAAAGATTCCACCCGCTGCTAACGGGACTGCAAAGGTAGTTAAAAGTCGCTTGGTAGTAGCATCCCAAATCTTTAATCCTTTCTTTTTACTTTTATTGGCTGTAAAAATATATCCACTAAAAACAGCAACCACCAAAACTATTAACCCAGTAATAATTAATTCCTGAACCAATGCGGTTGTAAAATGAAGTCTACCTCCGTTAACGTACTCCATTTTTTCACTTTCCATGGCAAAATAAGCATATCCGGCACCTAAAAGTGCTGCTACACCCGCCACAACTCCTGAGAGTCCACTCAAAGAAATAAATCGGGAAGAGCGCTCCATCATAGAACGGATATGAGACAAATCTTCGTGATAGTTTTTTGAATCCATAAAAAGAACTTTGAATTACAAAGTTATAATTTATTTTGAATTTGCAAAATATTTTTTTGAAAAATGAAGAATCCTGCCTCTTTTGGACAGGATTCATTGCATTAAAATATATTAAAAAGTGACTTTATAAAGGATTCTGTACAATAAGCGGGTTGGCATTAATCTCTTTAAGTGGAATTAAAAACTCCCATCGTTTATCAGTATTAGGGGCAGTAAATAAATTATTTACCACAGTGGAAGAATGATTAGCACCCGTTCTGTCAAGGTTCATATTCAGTCTTTTCAGATCCAGAAATCTAAAGCCTTCACCCCATAATTCTATTCTTCTGCTATTAAGAATTTCATCAATATAAGCTGCTCCTGTCTTTACAGTTCCCTTATAGCTTTCATCTCTATTTTTCTGTAATTGCAAAAACACAGCTTTTGATGCAGATTCCTGATTCATTTTAGCTAATGCTTCAGCTTCTATAAGATACATTTCTGCAGCTCTCATCAATGGAAGATCCACTCTACTATCAGAAGTACTTACTGATAAAAACTTTTGGCTTGTATAGGGAAATTTTGCGTAAGTGGCTGGAAGTGCTAAATCCAAATGTTTTCCGGTAGAATCTACAACTTTCTTTCTAACATCAGTTTTAGGAAACATTGCATAAAGCTTTGTATTCATAGCCTTAGGAGCCTGACGGATATTAGTAGAATTATAGTTTCTTGACATATAAGCACCAAAGTTAGAGAAAGAATCTCCCTGATCTGCAGCAATAGCTGATCCCCACATCCATTCTTGGTTTCCTAAGTTATTGAATCCTGAAAGATAAGCTGAATTATCCATCAACTTAAATTCAGATCTCGCTGAATTGGCAGAAGCTGCAGCTAAAGAATAATTCCCCTGAGTTAAAGCAACTCTAGCAATGAGCCCCTGTACGATCTGCTTATCAAAGTGAGATTTACTGATTCTTTTGGTATTTGCAAGTTTTACTAATGCTTCATTTAAATCCAAATTAATCTGCTTATACACCTCTTCAACAGTACTTCTTGCAAGTGAACTTTCATCTGCAATTAGTCTTATAGGAACACCTAATTGACTGTTGTTGGTATTGGGTACATATCGTTTACCATAAATCTGAACTAACATATAATAACAAAATGCTCTGAAAGCATGTGCTTCTCCTATTGCTGTTTTAATAGTATTTGCTTCTTCATTTGACCCTACAGGAACTCCTGGAGCTCTGGCAATAACCAAATTAGCATTTCTAATCAACGCATAATACAGTTGATATGGATAAAAAGCATAGTCACTGTTGGCATTGGCCTGATCCTGCCATCGTACAGTGGAAATATACCAATTGTTTCCGGTAGAAGGAAAAACCAGATCTTCTCCCAAAGCATCCATGATAATCATGATACCTCCCTGTCCATTCTGTCCCTGACTGTTATTATTGTTGGTCTGTCTTGAATAAAGATCTCTATGCATTCCGTTGATAATCGACATCACACCTGCAGCACTGGAAAAAGCAACCGATTCAGAAACTGCGGCTGTAGGTTCTGTATCAAGATAATCACTTTTACAAGATCCTAGAAACAACATTGCAGTAGCCGACAACAACACGGCCCATTTTTTATTTTTTTGTATTATATTTTTCATAATTTCTTAAAATGAAACATTAAACCCGATTGTAATAATTCTGGACGGTGTATATCTGTTAGAAGCCGTACCATTAAAACTTTGTCCAGGCTCCAAACCTTTTCTTGCTGTTTTACTCCAAAGGTTTTCTCCTGAAATCAAAATTCTAAATGATGTCAGACCATATTGAGCAATATCTTTTGGATTAAAACTATAAGCTAATGAAGCCTGTCTTAGAGAAATAAAATCTGATTTTACTAACCACCTGCTTGATGCAGCATTAGAACTAACGTATGTGGATGTATTTAAAGCAGGAATATCCGTAATCTGACCCGGGGTCGTCCATCTGCCCAAAATATCTGTACTTAATGCTCCTCCCTGAGAATAACTTGACATTAAAGAAGCATAATTTGAATCATATGTCATCCCTCCGAGCTGATAAGTGAACATTGCAGACAATGACCAGTTTTTATAGCTAACTGATGTACCAAAACTTCCAAAAAGATCAGGAATTGCTGTTCCTGAGTAATCATATTTTGCTTTATTCAGGTTGGTAGTAACCAAAGTTCCGTTCACTGTTCTTATATCTGAAGCAGTTGTTCCGGCAAGCTCATCAGCAACCAAAAACAATGGAGAACCGTCTGCGGGATCTACCCCATACCATTGTCTCAACCAATAATCGTAAACAGAATGACCTACAGAAATTTTTTTGGTACCGTTGATAATCTCAGTGATTCCATCTGATAATTTTGTAATCTGATTTTTAAGGGTAGAAGCATTTACATTCAGACTCCATTGGAAATTTTCATTTTTGATAACATCTCCACTTAAGCTGATTTCAAGACCTCTATTATACATTGCTCCGACATTTTTATAAATGTAACTGTTCGGCACCCCAGCAGAAACAGGTACAGGAACCTGAAAGATCAACCCATCGGTAATTCTGTTATAATATTCCACAGATCCTGAAATTCTGTTATTAAGAAATCCGAAATCAACTCCTATATCTGTTTGCTTGTTAGATTCCCATGTGATTTTAGGATCCGCCAAATACCCAAACAGTATTCCCGGTTCAGCTCCGTTATTATATCCTAAATCAAATGTGTTCTGGTACATATAATAACTGTTGGTATTATCATTACCTACTTCACCATATGATCCACGAAGTTTAAGCTCACTAACAGTTCCTGAGCTTAGAAGGAAATCCTCTCCTTTTACTCTCCAGCCTGCACCTAATGACCAGAATGAATGCCATCTTACATCTTCTTTAAATCTTGACGATCCGTCCCAACGTATAGACCCGGATAGAAGATATTTGGAAGCAAAATCATAATTGATTCTTGAAAACGCACTCTCTTTACGATAATTATCAGTCCATGACGGAAGTGACCTAATTGTCACAAAATTGATAAGCTCATCATTATCATCCACTACTTGTCCCTGCTTGTACCCATAAAGGTATTCATACTGGTATTTGTAGTTTTCATGTCCCAAAAGGAATTCCATATTGTGTTTACCGAATTTTCTTTTGTAGTTCAAGAGTTGATTAAAAGTAAGTGTCTGCTCAAGAATTGAGGTCTTCTCTGCAGAACCAGCAGGGGCTGCATCCCCGATTATTTTATTTCCGTAA
Organism: Chryseobacterium sp. G0162; assembly: GCF_003815715.1. NCBI lineage: Bacteria > Pseudomonadati > Bacteroidota > Flavobacteriia > Flavobacteriales > Weeksellaceae > Chryseobacterium > Chryseobacterium sp. G0162. The sequence continues at coordinate 1,800,357 of NZ_CP033922.1, forward strand.
GTACTTCTTCTGTTATTTCTAATATCATATCCAACGTTCGTTGAAATTGTTAAATACTGATCTATTTTAGCTTCGGCATAAGCTCTTGAAATAATATAGTAGTTTTTTGAAATATCTTTATTTAAAAGGGTTTCCTGGATAACATTTCTTCCTGCTGCTGCATCAGCACCTCTTGCATTTCCTGCATCAAACATCAGATTACCGGAAATATCGTACAGATTAGCAAAAGTAGATGGATCGTGAGCATACGGACTGTAAATAGGTCCCATAAATCTTGTCCATCTGTAAGGGTTGATATAAGCCGCATTATTATTAGCTCCATCTACTGAGTTATTTCCATAAGTAGAGACTGCATTAAGACTTGTCCCCACTTTAAGCCAGCTTTTGATTTGAGAATCTGCTTTCAGTTTTGCCGTAAAACGTTCAAAATCAGATTTAATAATATACCCTAACTCATTAGTATAACTTACAGATGCAAAGTAGGTTGTCTTATTTGTTCCTCCACTGTAATTAAGTTCATAATTCTGCCTGAAACCGGTTTTCATAAGTGGTTGCTGCCAATCCAAATCTGTATACTTCAACTGAGCTTCGGGATTCAAAATACCATTTACAACCAGCAGATTATCTGGAACATTATATATATTAGTCTTTAACACCCCAGAAATAAGATTTGATGAAGCATATGCATTTGCTGCAGCAACAGTAGTTCCAGGAACCGATGTAAGTCTACCGTTTCTCAAAGCTTCCCAGATCAAAGGATAGTATTGAGCAGCATTTACACGGTCATATTCGGGAATTGAACGTCCTACATACCCAGTACTCATACTAAAGTTTAAAACATCAGTACCTTTTCTTCCCGATTTTGTAGTAATAAGGATTACTCCATTAGCTGCTGCTGAGCCATAAAGGGAGGTTGATGCTGCATCTTTTAAGATGTTAAAAGATGCTATATCATTAGGGTTGAGCGCTGAAAGAGAACCTGTATAAATTACACCATCTACAACATACAAGGGAGCAGAGGAGATATTATAGGACCCGATTCCTCTAATCTGTACACTTGGAGCACTTCCTGGTTGGCCGGTTCCCGTACTCACGTTAACTCCGGGACTAGCCCCGTCAATAGCTTGTCCTATATTGGTAATAGGACGATCAGCAAACTGCTTTGCTTTAATTTCTGTATTGGAGCCTACTAAAGTTTCCTTTTTTTGACTACCGTACGCTACAACAACAACCTCATCAATCTTTGTTTCCTGAGTTGTGGTGTCGCGTTTTGCCTTTTGGGCTTCTACGAAATGCCCTCCTGCAAAAAAGAGGACAGCCGTAGTCATTAATGACAATCGCATTTTCATATTTAACTAAATTTAACAGTGTGGAAGCAAATATATATTAATAAATCACAAAATATAATAAAAAAGGTTAAATTAACTAAATATAATTAATGAATGAAAATTATAAATAAATAATTAATTAATTATTTATAATTTTAATAATAGTTCAATAAACGAAGAACTTAAAAAACATTCGAAAATACGAAAAACATCAAAATAAAATGATTTCACAACCAAAAAAGCCGTTGAAACAATCAACGGCTAAGTATTTTTAAATAAAAATAGCTTTTTATTACTTATTTCACTTTTAATCGAGTTTTAATAGCTTCAATATTCTTCTTAGCAGAATCTTCTAAAATAAGGCTTGCACTCATATGAATTCTTGCTGGCATCAGTTCATTAAAATGATCTGTTCCTTCCCAGGAAACTTTTTTGATTAATGCTAAAGCATCACTACTCCTTGATGCTAATGTCTGTAAAAATTTTTCCAGTTTTTCATCCATTTCCTGAATATTTTTTGAAACAGAATGATATACATTATGTTGTTCTGCCCATTCTGCTGACCTGAAATCAGCATCAATAGCCATTGCTGAGAATTGTGATTTTCCGATTTTTCTTTCTACATAAGGACCAATTACGAAAGGCCCTATTCCTAAATTGATTTCCGTAAGTGCTAATGCAGAATCTTTTGTTGCAAAGCAATAATCAGCGCCACAGGCTATTCCTACTCCACCTCCTGTTGTTTTTCCCTGCACTCTTACAACAACAATCTTTCCACAGTTTCTCATTGCGTTCAGTACTTTAGCAAAACCTCCAAAGAACTTAGTGGAAGCGTCAAGCTCATCAATAGCCAGAAGTTCATCAAAGCTTGCTCCTGCACAGAATGCTTTTTCACCTTCGCTTTTTATAACAATAGCTTTTACCTCATCTTTAGCTCCTTCATTTAAAATAGTCTGAGCCAGTTTTTCTAAAATCGCTCCCGGAAGGGAATTACTTTTTGGGGTTCCGAAAGTAATTTCGGCAATATTATTTTTGATTTCTGATGCAACGAATTCGTTCATTTTAATTTTTATTGGATTCTTACAAAAATACTAAATACAGCGCTTTTAGTAAAACTTAAAACAAACAAATTCATCTTATTTTTTAAGCAGAAGACTGAAAGAAAGTAAATTGGAAATTACTATTGAACAAACAATTATTAATTACTTTATTTAAAATACTCAATTCAATTTTTAAGTACAAATAATATCCCTTTACGTAGAAATACGGAATGCTCAATTTGGTATTTTCTACTCTAGTACTGCCTTTTGATTAGTTGTTCCTTTGGATAAGAAAATAAATCACTTAACGGCGGAATCTGAAAAGCCATCAACAGAGTAAGACAATTAAAGGCTAAAAAATTATACCATGGAAGAGTACATTGGAATCGTTAAATTATTTGCAGGAAATTTTGCACCAAGAGGATGGATGTTCTGTGATGGAAGGTTATTGAGTATCGCTAACTATTCAGCAGTATTTTCAATTTTAGGAACAACCTATGGTGGCGACGGAAGAACTACCTTTGCCCTTCCTAACTTAAAGGGAAGAATGGCGTTGGGGGCCGGAAATGTAAATGCCAACGAAAATTATCCACTGGGTGTAGTGGCTGGAACCACACAAAACACATTATTGTCTTCAAATCTACCAAGCGTTGGGGCTGGTTTTCAACTTAAGGTAGCAAATCAGAATGCCAACAGCGTAACCCCTTCTGCAGCTTCATCGTTTGCTATCACAGGGATTCCTAACGGCAGAAATTTTCAGGCAGTTCCAAGTTTTATAGATGCAGACCCAGACACAGCAATCAATACCAAGTCTATTTCATTTGTAGGACAAAATCTTCCAGTCAATAATATGCCTCCTTATCTTGGATTAAATTACATTATTTGTATTGAAGGCATTTATCCTCCTCGGGATTAATATACTATAAACCTAATATTTAAAACAGAAATCATGAAAAGCACTATCTTTTTAACCATTTGTAGTCTGCTCATTTCAATTTTTTCATTCGGGCAGACCAGTACAGAGACATTTGAAACCGAATCTAGTGGAAGTAGCAGTTTTACAGATAATGGAGTTACTTTCAATATCATTTCACATTCCTCTACTTTCAATATAGGAGTTTTTCCAGGTACAGGATGGAGTGGTACCGCAAACGATAACAGATATATTGACAATACAACTAATGTAGGGCCTACTAGTGCATCGTTTAGTATAAAAACAACTTCCAATCTGTTTAAAGTAAACCGTTTTTGGGTGTATGTTGCTAATCAGTTTTCAAATCCTAATGTTACAGGTACTCTTACTGTAACAGGAAAATTGAGTGGAGTAACTAAATTCTCAGCAACAAAGACCAATAATTTCACAGTAGGTTTGGGGACTACAAACGGATATACTCTCATTGACCTTACTAATCTTAATGGACAAAATTATTCCAATATTGTGATTGACCAACTTCAACTAACTCTTGGCGGTAACTATTATTACCTAGGGCTTGATGCTTTTACATGGGTAAAAGACAGCAATATTGTATTGGGAACCTCAGAAACTAAAAGCACTCAAAAAAACTTGACTCTTTATCCTAACCCAACCAACGGACCTCTTTCTATCAGTTCTGAAAAAAATTCAGAGGCTAAAATCTATAGTGTTGATGGTAAAGTCCTAAAAACGGTTCAGGTTCAAAAAGGTTCTAATGAAATCAGTATTTCAGAACTTCCAAAAGGAGTTTACTTTATCAAAACAGCCACTGAGTCTACTAAAGTTATTAAAAACTAATATTTAAAAGTTCCACATCCGATCTTGTTCCCACAAAGATTCTAATTCATGAAAGACAAAATCCCTCGATTATATTGAGGGATTTGTTTTTTATCTTGTCCATTTGTGGAGATGCTCTATTCTTCCATTTCTTTTTAAAAGAGCTTCAAATCTTAGTTTTAATAGGATTTTGCGTCCTTCAATGGTTCTTGTAAAAATTAACTCTGATTTTCCTACCGCTTTATTCCATGTTTTAGTAAAAAATTCTGCACTTTTTTTATTTTTTGCAAAAATTTCAGGTACCGGAAAGTACTGTTCATTCTTGAAAAGAAAAGATCTCTTTTTCTGTCTCAGAACATACCTCGGATTATCTATCGGAGAGACCATTTCCTGTAAAGTCTGGATAAACTGTGCATTCTCATATTGGCTACCTCCTTTCAGATAGCAAAATGCACCTTCACTGCTATTGGATGAGCTTATAACTTTCAATTGTTCCAAAGAAGTTCTTATCAATCTTTCATTAATCAGACCATATAAAACCACCTCTGCCATTGCTCCTAGTTGTTTTCCTATATCTCTGTATCTCCAGTATTGCTTTGCGGATATAAATAACTTTCTTCCATATACTATGAAACCTGCCAATCCAAACAAGGAAGCAAATAATGAAAAGGTTTTTACAGAATCAATTGCCTGAAAATTTCTAAAGATTCCCAATAGAAGATTCTGCCAGAATAATAATATAGAAGAAACCATCACCTTAATCATATTTCTAGACATTTCTCCGATATAACTCATCTTCACATCCTTCATGGCAGTCATATTGATGGCAGGAACATGTATTTCTTCTACTAAAATATTTCCAAGATCAAGCGCTTTTCTCCAACGGTTGATAAGGCTCTCTCTATCTTGAGCCAAAACAAAAAATGACTGGTTAATCTCCTGTATTTCCTCATTATTTTCTATGGTCTTAATATTGAGCCTTTCAATGTTGTTTTCAATGGTGGGAATATCTTTATTGGAAATCCCAACAAAGGTTTTGAACCTTCGTTTCATAATATTCAGATCCTGGCCTCCGATTTCATCTTTGGTATCAAAACATACAAGATGCCATATATTTCCAGTTTTATGAGGAATATCCTTATCTGTCCTTATGACTCTTCCTCTCATCTGATTTGAAAGTACAAAGGAGCTGATAAAACTTGCCAGAATTAAAGTATTCATTTTAGGAGCATCCCAACCTTCTCCCAATAAAGATTTGGTTCCAATCAAAACATGAATTTCTCCATGTTGAAAAATTTCCGTAATAATGTGTACAATATCATGTTTTACCTGTTCCGAAAGGCTGATTACGAGATAATCCGGATCATAGCTCAATGGTGAAAGCCCTATTCCAAATAATTTTTTTTTCTTACAGAGTTCTTCAAATATACTTTTTGCACTTGCCGGAATAATCACCAGGCTTCCTGTAAGAATGCCTATTTTTTTCTGCTGGAAGTTTTCCCGTCGCAGTTTTTCAAATATGGGAACGGCTCCTATTTTATCAAGGTTGAGTATATTCTCAGTTCCGTTATTCAGGTATTCTTTTTTGATAAAATCAGTAAGAATAACCATTTTCAGATCATCTTTAAGCACGGAAAATTCCAAATCGACGATATCTTTTATCCCCTGAAGTTTGCCTATACTTGAATTGAGAATCTGGTTTACATTTTTACTATTAAAAAAGCTCAAAGTCTTCTGATCTAAAAATCCGTGCCTTTTTAATCGATTCCCTAAATTAGTACGGTGATCTTCGTAATTTTTAAAATGAACCTCATCTACCAGTAAATAAAAGTCGAGAAGTTCTTCCATCCAGAAGAAATCAAATTGAGGAATATACCTTTGTTGGTCACCAATGATTTCAAAGTGAACTTCTGGAATTTCTTCTCCTCTGAAATGAAGGTAGACCAGACCAGAAGTATAAGAAGATATATTTTCATAGATCCAATCTAAATGTTCCAGTGGATTCTGATACACAGGATGCTGTTCAATAGCATTAAGAAATATTTCATCTTTTTTAATTTCTTCAAAAAATACTAAGGCCTGCTCATGGTAATATTCAATTTTCTTTTGTTCTTCCCGAGAAGGTAATACAAAGTGTACCAAATCCTGATGTGGACAAAGATCGCCTTCAATCATCAGTTCAGGAACGGATATTTCTGCATCTATGGGACCATTCAACTGAATATATTTTTGCCATTCTGTACCGGAAACATCAAAAGGCGGTGTGGCGGTAAGGGATACAACAGTGGGTTCAATTTTATCTTTAAGTTCCATGAGGCTCCTCCACCAGGCATTTTTCAAATGATGAGCTTCATCCAGGATAAGGGTTCCTACTTTTTGTTTTTGAAGCCGTTTTATAATTTCTGAAGCCGGAACTTTTGAAGATTTCGCCAGTGTTTCCTCTTCTTCTTCGGTGGCTTCAGTAGCAGAATGAATGCCCTGATAAGTTGTTACGGTAATGATTCCTGGTTTTCTGATATCTGAAGATATCCATGCAGGAACCGTTTCTGAATGAAGGAATAGTTCACAAAACCTTTGAATCCACTGATTTTTGATAGCTAATGTAGGGGCAACAATGAGCGTAGGTTTGCCAAGTCTTACCATTACTTCCAATCCAAGTACTGTTTTACCTGAACCCGGAGGTGCAGAGACATGCAGGTGGTTATCTACAAGATATTCATCAAGATGATCCAGAAATCTCTTCTGATAAGCCCGCCAGTTGTATTTAAAGATTGTGTTTTTAGGGAAAACATTCATGTTCACAATTTAATAAGAAACAGAGTATTAAAATTATTGGCTTTTATCTTTTTAGAGCTAAAATATATTTATCTATATACAGCTGTTTTTCTTTTGATTTATATTGCTGAATATACCGTGGATGTTCCAAGACCGTCATCGTTCCAAAAAGCTGAGCTTCTTTATTGAGTTTTGAAATAAATTCAGCATTCTTTTTACCAAGGACAAAGACTTCTGAGGTATCCAGATTCAAGCTGATGTGTTTTTTCAATGAATCGATCATGAAGTCTTTCACATCCTTGAAAAGTTCTTTATCATCATAATAATTGGCATTGAGCCAGCCATTTTTTGTTTTTCGTACGATGGCCAACGGAAATGGAGAATTGATATAAATATCTTTGTAAAACAAATCGGCTCCACCATAGTCTGCGATCATATCATACATGAATACGGAAGAGACTTCATGAGTATGGGCAGATTCCATTTTGATCCCACAGATACTTTCCAATCGTTTGGTATCGGTAAACGGAACGCCTGTAACACCGGCTCCATGACGGCTTGGATTGATGCCTATAATAAACTTTCTCTTCTTGGAATCATTGTAATATTTGTGATAAAACTTTTGCATCACCTGCATCGTCTCCGGATTGTCCAGGTACGGGTTCAATACTTCAAAGCCCTCAGGAAGACTTCCTGAATACGTTAAATTTTCATTGAATTCAATAACCTGATCTGCAAAAGTCTTATTCATTGAATTTATTTTAGAAAGACAAAATTATCTGACTGAGTTGCATCGTCATCTTCATCCTCCTCGTCTTCATCATATTCGGATAATTCTAACTCAATATCGATAAAGTGAATATATACTCCACATAATTTATCCTGTTCATCATAAGCAAAGTAAACCGGATATACACCGTCTCCTACTCCACTGGCAAAAATTGGGATCTGATATTCTGTATTGGGTACTTTCCAATTGATCCAGTCTCCAGGATCTCTTTGGTTTCTCGGGTTTTCTTTATAGCTTTTGGCAAACAGTTCTGCAAAATAATCATCGTAAATATTCTCAACATCCAGTTCCTCAATAAACTTATCCACATAAGGCACCACTTCAGGATCGGTAATACAGGCTAAACCGGCATCTACGTTGAAACCAAAAAATGCGTCTTCATTGGCATCTTCAATATTTTCAATACCTATTAATGCTTCTCTATAGATAACCGGCTTTTCTTTTGTAAACTCAACTTTTGCAGCAGCATACCGATCTCCCCAATCTTCCAATTTTACTACGGCAATGGTTACAGGAAAATTTCCTTTAGGAACTTCAACAAAAAAAGGCTGCTCTCTTTGATTCAGATATACCAGGGGATCTCTTACGATTACTTTTCCTGATGGCAGAGAAACATTACCAATTCCCATTGTCTCCATTCTCTGTTCCATAATTTCATCTGAGGTAAAATAGGTTTCAATATCTACAGGAGATATCAATTTGTCTTTTATCTCTTCCCATTTTTGCTGCCAGCTTTCGTTCATTATTGCTTATTTTATGATTGAAGTTTAAAAATACTATTCGTTTATTGATTGTCAAAATCTTTTCCTAACTATCCTTGTCCAAGTTTAAAACCTTGACAAGGCTGCCCAATTCAAAGTCTGATTTTATTTTAATTAAAATATGAAAATGATTTGGCATCAGACAATAGGCATATACATCACATACAGGAAAAAGAGATTCGGACATTTTCTTGAAAAAGAACAGATAATTTCGATCTGATTTGAAAATATTCTCTCCATTAATACCACGATTATAAATATGGTAAAAACAATCTGCTTCAATTGAAGTAGTTCTGATATCTGCCATCTTCTGTGTTTCTTAAGTTAACATTAGAAAGATAAAAAATATTTTTAAATCTAGTCCAGATTATGCATGGTAGGATTTTGAATCTCAACAAGGATAAATCAAAAAATCTCCGTAGTAATTACAATAAATACTATAAAGTTAGTATTCCAAGGGATTGTAATTTCTAAAGACTCTGTAAGTATCCTCATCAGAACCTAGAAATGGTTTCTTTTGAATAATTTTGAACTTTCCCATAGTATCTTTTACTTCTACCCTAATGGTATCTGAAACATCTACTCTTGCAAATTCATCCAAAGAATCATTTTTAATTTTAAGAAATACTGTGGTAGTATAGCCAGTTAATATCAAAGAATTTATGCAGTTTAATTTTGTATTATAACTTAAGTTCGGATACCTATCTGAGTTTTTAATGTGAATAAAGTCTTTACTTTTTGGGTCATATACGAATAAAGTCATTACGATATTTCCTCCTCTTCCTGCTATAGCACTTTGATAAGTTATATCATCAAATCCATCATTATTGAAATCCTTAATCTCCACATTAAGATCGGTGATTCCATCTTTGTCAAATTTAAAACTGTTCTTAAGCTCCCATGTGGTAAATTCTGAGTCTTTGGACTCCACCCAGATCTTTTTCAAGTCATAAAAATGAATGGAAGCATATGCATCTCCATTTCCGGTATGCCTAAACTTTTCAAAGACTACTTTCGTTTCACCTTTTATTCCTGCATTTAGGCTGTCTACAAATTTCTCTTCAGAAAAATAACCTTCACTTCCAGATTTGGGGTTCCCAGAACAAGAAAAAAAAGCCAGTCCCCCAAAAGCCATAAAAATAATCCAATCCCTCATCTTAAAAGTTTTCCTGAATTTAGAGAATAAAAACAGAATAATAAACTCCCTTTCAACATTTAGCTGAAAGGGAGTTTAATGAGTATCTATTTTGAATTAAATCAATCCAAATTGTTCAAAATGATGGGTGAAATGCTTCTTATGCATCAGTTCCCACATTTCTTTATTTAGTTTTCCAAAAACAAAATTCATGTGTTCTGCCTGTGGATTTTCTTTGTAATATACTACAAATCGTTTCAAGTTATCAATGAAAGATTGTTTTGCTGTTTCCAGATTCTTATGAGTAAGTTCTGGAAGTGAACCATCCTGTGGTAAGAACGGAGCGGTAAATTCTTTCGGCATTGCTCTGTGGTTGTAAAGAGAATCCTGCCATTTTTCAAGATGTTCTTCAGGAGTAAAGCATTTCTCTGCTTCTGGTTCCCCTAAACTTACCAATACAGCCTGATCTAAGTGTTCAATCATTTGCTGTGGAGACATTTTCCCCCAAAGTGCAGGAGTACTTTCCGTTAATCCACTTAATATCTTCTGAACATTTTTCACCGTCAGATCAATGAAAGGAGATTGTTTTGCCACCAAAGTTAAAATCGTTGCTACGCAAACGACCTCATCTCTTTGGTTAATAACCTCAACCAACCATTTTACCACACCAGATGGAATATTTCTTCCTTTTACTCCTCTGTTAATTTTTTCTTTTGCTGTTAAATAAACAGTGATCGTATCTCCGGCGTAGACTGGTTTGAAGAAACTACATTCTTCTAATCCGTAATTCGCGATAACAGGTCCTTTTTTACCAGAAACAAACAGTCCCGCCGCAGCTGAAAGGATGAAGTATCCATGAGCAACGGTTTTATCAAAAATGGTCCCGGTTAAACTTGTAGCATCTGTATGTGCATAGAAATGATCCCATGAAACGTTTGAGAAGTTTACGATATCTGCATCAGTAACTGTTCTCCCTGCAGTTTCTAAAGAATCTCCTACTTCAACTTCTTCAAAATATTTCTGGAAAGGATGTTTATCTGAGAATTTTTTCTCTGCTCCTTGCTGATAAATTTTAGTAATCGCTTTCAATACATCCGGAGATCCCTGAATAGCTGTTTTCTGTAGGAAGAAATGCAGACCACTTAATCCTCCCATTTCTTCTCCGCCTCCTGCTCTACCAGGTCCGCCGTGCATTAATGTAGGAAGTGGTGAGCCATGACCAGTACTTTCTTTAGCATTGTCTCTGTTCAATACAAAGATTCTACCATGTTGAGAGGCCATTTTCCATGATGTTTCTGCAATAAAGTTTTCATCGTGGGAAACAATAGATCCAACTAAACTTCCTTTTCCTCTTTTTGCCAAAGCAGCTGCTTCTTCAGCATCTTTATATGGCATTAATGTAGATACTGGCCCGAAAGCTTCTACATCATGAGAGATATTTTTCTCGAAAGGTTTATCATTCAGGAATAACTTAGGACTCATAAATGCTCCGTTTTCATAGCTGGCGTCTACAAGTTCATGTTTTCCGTCATAGACAAGTTCTGTTTCTGATTTTAAAATATTTACTTTTCTTAAAACTTCTTCATATTGCTGTCTTCCCACCAAAGATCCCATTTTTGTTTCTCTGCTTAATGGGTTTCCGATCTTGGTTTGATCTAAAGCTTTGGATAGAGCGTTCTGAACATCACCAATCAAATGCTCAGGAACAATGATTCTTCTGATCGCTGTACATTTCTGACCTGCTTTTGTGGTCATCTCGTTTCGAACTTCTTTGACAAATAAATCAAATTCCGGAGTTCCTGGTTTTGCTTCCAATCCAAGGATAGAACAATTCAAAGAATCTGCTTCCATATTGAAACGAACGGCATTTCCTGCAACAGATGGAAGTGATTTCAGTTTTCTTCCCGTAGTAGCTGAACCTGTAAACAATACAGAATCTCCATCCTGAACATAATCAAGGATATTTCCAGGTTCTCCACATACCAATTGTACTGCTCCTTCAGGTAATATTCCACTTTCAATCATATCCTGAAATACGGCATTCGTAAGATAAGATCCGAAGGGTGATGGCTTAACAATAGATGGTACCCCTGCTAACAATGATGTGGATAATTTTTCCAACATTCCCCAAACAGGAAAGTTATAAGCGTTGATCTGTACAGAAACCCCTTCACTTGGTGTTAAAATATGAGTACCTAAAAACGTTCCGTTAGCTGAAATTTTCTGAGTATCACCGTCAACCCAGAATGAAGTGTTAGGCAGCATTCTTTTTGCTAATCCTGAATAGGTAAAAAATGTTCCGAAACCTCCTTCAATATCCACCCATGAATCAACGTGAGTAGCTCCCGTTTTATAGGACAATTCGTAATATTTTTTCTTTCTTTCTAACAGGTAAAGGGCTACTTTTTTTAACATTTCCCCACGATCATAGAACGTCATGGAAGAAAGGTTTTTGTACCCTACAGTTCTACCGTAATCAAGAGCCTGTTCAAAGTTAAGACCTTCAGTATCGGAAACGGCTACCTGCTCTCCTGTTACAGCGTTGTATAAAGGGATTCCGGTACCGGCTCCTTCTACCCATTCACCGTATATATAGTTTTTTAGTTTTTCCATATAGAATTTAATTTAACAATGTATCAATCTAATAGTTTACCAATAAATACTTACTGTATCCGGCATGAAAAGAATTGTTACATTTTTACATTGGTATATTGTTACACTTATAGTTTATTTTGGCTCCTGATACGGAAACAATTTCACCAATCCTTCGTATAAACTTCTGTGAAGAATGGTTGCATGATTGTCTGTTTCCATCATTTTATATTCTAATGTCCAGTTTTTCTTTCCTGCTTTTTTCAAAACATCATATAGCGTTTCTGCATCTTTTATCATCACAGGATGTTCTCCTTTTCCTACGGAAACATAAACGAATTTTTTAGTATCAGCAGATTTTGAAAGTAATTGAGGAGCCTGTTTAAGAAGACTTTCATCATCCCACCATAAACTCGGACTGATGATGAAATAGTTGTTGAACATTTCAGGTTTTTTCAATAAGATCTCTGTTGCTAAAAGCCCTCCTAGAGATTGTCCAAACAAATATTTTTCTGTTGTTTTAAACTGACTTTCAACATAAGGCTTCAATTCTTTTTCAAAAAAGGTGATAAATTTATCAGAATGCCCTGTTGTAGGATAATCTTTCTGTAAATCTTTCAAATCCGTGTAAAAAGTAAAATCTCTTTTTCTATCTATATTCGCAATTCCTACCACAATGGTTTCCGGCATAGAATACATTTGATTGAAGAACTGCACCAACCCTGAAACGTGGATAAAATCTTCATTCATACTTCCATCTAAAAGATAAATAATTGGGTAGGCTTTTGATTTATCAAAGTTTTGAGGAAGATAGATGTTTAATGTTCTTTCTTCATTCAGTGTTTTAGACTTAAAAGTCCTCACTTCTCCTATCGTAAGCGGTTTTGTAGTAACAGTCTGTGCTGAAACCGTATAATTAACCGCAAACATCATGCTGCATACAAGAGCAATTTTCTTAATCATATTTAATTTTGAATGGTTATTATTTCACATCATCCCAGATACTATAATCAACAATCTTTGTTGGAATTTGCTGAACATATTCTGTAAATGGTTCACAAGGCAGAATCGCTTCTTTTCCTTCTCTTGCCAATTCCTGGTATAGTTTTGTTCCTTCTGTTTTCCAATGAATCATTTCATCAGAAACATCACGGATTATTTTTGCAGGGCTTCCTACAATCAGTTTTCTAGGCTCACATCTAAAGTTGGCAGGAACAAACGCTAAAGCACCAACAATACTTTCATCACCAATATAAGCTTTATCCATCACAACGGAATTCATACCAATCAAACAATTTTTCCCTATATGTCCGGAGTGAATAATTGCCCCATGTCCAATGTGAGCTGATTCTTCTAAAATGGTTTCTATATTCGGAAAAACATGAAGCGTACAGTTCTCCTGAACGTTAGCTCCGTCTTTAATCATAATTTTTCCCCAGTCGCCACGAATCACTGCATTCGGACCAATATAGACTTCTTCACCAATTTCCACATTCCCGATAATCACTGCCTGTGGATGAATATAGGCAGAAGGTTTTATAATGGGACGGATACCGTGATATGAGTAGATGTTCATATTTTTTAATTTGAGAATTTGAGAATGAGTTAATTTGAAAATTAATAATGCCACTAAACATTTTCAAATTCTCAAATTGTTTCATTTTCAAATTGATTTATACTTTTTCAATCACCATTGCATACCCTTGCCCAACACCGATACAAAGGGTACACAATGCATATTTTTTATCCTGCTTCTGAAGTTCTATGGCTGCAGAACCGATGATTCTCGCTCCGGAAACACCCAGTGGGTGACCGATGGCAATAGCACCTCCATTTGGATTGATCCTTGCGTCATCATCTTGTAAACCTAAACTTCTTGTTACCGCTAAAGCTTGCGCTGCAAAAGCTTCATTAAGTTCAATAATGTCCATATCCTCCAGAGACAAATTTAATCTCTTTAATAATTTTTGAGTAGCTTCTACAGGTCCTATTCCCATAATTCTTGGCTCAACACCTGCTACAGATGATCCTAAAATTTTAGCTTTCGGTTTTAAACCATATTTCTTAACTGCTTCTTCGCTGGCTAAGATCAGTGCTGCTGCTCCGTCATTCATTCCTGAAGCGTTTCCGGCAGTTACCGTTCCCTCTTTTCTGAAAGCCGGACGAAGTTTTCCTAATCCTTCCATAGAAGAGGTTGGTTTAATAAACTCATCTTTTTCAAAAACGATCGGATCTCCTTTTCTCTGTGGAATTTCAACTTTTACAATTTCTTCCGCCAGTCTTCCGCTTTCCTGTGCTTTGGTAGCTTTCTGCTGAGACCAAAGGGCAAATTTATCCTGATCTTCTCTATTGATCTGGTGCATGTCTGCAAGATTTTCTGCAGTTTCGCCCATACCATCAACCCCATACATTTCTTTCATTTTCGGATTGATAAATCTCCATCCAAAAGTGGTATCATACATCTGACTGTCTCTTCCGAAAGCGGCACTTGGTTTAGACATTACATAAGGTGAACGTGTCATATGCTCTACTCCACCCGCAATGTAAATTTCGCCTTCACCAGCTGCAATAGAACGGAAAGCATTGGCTACTGCCGACATTCCCGAAGCACAAAGTCTGTTTACGGTCTCTCCTCCAATTTTATAAGGAAGTCCAGCCAATAAAAGTCCCATTCTGGCTACGTTTCTGTTATCTTCACCAGCCTGATTAGCGCATCCGAAAATTACATCTTCAATTTCCTCTACAGGAACTTCAGGATTTCTTGCAACCACTTCCCTGATAACAATAGCTGCCAAATCATCGGCTCTTACTTCTGATAATCCTCCCTGTAATTTTGAAATAGGAGTTCTGACATAGTCTATGATGTATACGTTGTTCATAATTTTAATTTGAAAATGAGTCAATTTGAGAATTTGAAAATGTCTGATAGTAAGATTTAAAGAATACAATAATTTTCAAATTACCTCATCTTCAAATTTTCAAATTCTTTATAATTCTGTTACTTTTTTCCCGATTTTATATACTGTTCCTACAAACTTAGCAATCAGCTCATTGTTTTGATTAGTGATCTTAATATCATAAACTGCTGTTTTTCTGGTATCATTCACCAAAATACTTTCTGCTCTGAAAATATCACCTTCTTTTCCTGCCTTTGTAAAATTGATGATGCAGTTTAAAGCTACAGCTGCATCTCCTGTATTATTAGAAGAAAATGCCAGTGCAGAATCCGCAAAAGCAAACGTTACTCCTCCATGAACGGTTTTAAGTCCGTTAATCATATCTTTTTTGATAGGCATTTCTATCAAGCAATAGTTTTCTTTAACCTCAATCATTTTGATATTCATCCACTGGGAAAAATAATCCTGATTGAACATATAATCTGCTAACTGTCTTGGATTCATTTCTACTATTCGTTTATTATTTCTTCATACAATTCATCCGATAATTTATCGTAAACACGCATTGTTTTACCTAAAATGACCTGTTCATATGAAAGGTGGATATTGGTGTTTTCAGAGGTATTTTCTCCTTCATACATTGCGTTTAAATCAATTCCATTTTCATTAGCTAGTCTTTGAATTAACGTTCTGTATTTTTCATTAAACTTCCCCAGCAATTCAAGCCTGTCCTGACTATCCATGGAAGATGCTTCCTCGGTTAAATACTGCTTTTCAATGAGAAGCCTTGTTTCCAATTCAGCTCTGAATTCTTCTATATTCATAATATTAATTTGAAAATTAAATAAATTTGAAAATTTGAAAATGAAAACCTGTTATAATCAATTTTCAAATTGGCACATTCTCAAATTATCTAGTTCATTTTACGAAGCAAAGGACTTTGTCTGTACCTTTCTTCCTGATATTCGTTGTAAAGGTTCTGCAAGGTTTCAGAAATTTTTGAATACCCGATTTCCTGTCCCCAACCTAACAATCCTTTTGGATAATTGACTCCTTTCTGCATCGCCAGTTCAATGTCTTCATCATTGGCAACGCCTAATCTTTTTGCTTCTACAGCTTCATTGATGAGCATTGAAATGATTCTTAAAAAGATCTGCTGATAAAGGGCATCATCTTTTTGTGCTTCTTGTTTTACAGCTCCTTCATTATAATCATAAAACCCTTTTCCTGTTTTTCTGCCATGAAGTTTAGCTTCAGACATTCTCTGTTGAAGTAAAGAGGGCTTGTATTTAGGATCATAGAAATAATCTTTATAAACCGTTGTGGTTACAGCAAAGTTTACATCTACCCCAATAAGATCCATTAATTCAAATGGTCCCATTTTGAAGTTTCCTAAAGTCTTCATTGCTTCATCTACCTGTTCTGGTGTTGCAATGTTCTCTTCTACAATTCTTAATGCTTCACCATAGTATGGACGAGCAATTCTGTTGACAATAAACCCTGGAATATCTTTAGCAATCACAGGCATTTTCCCCCATTCTTTCATGAGGTTGTATATTTTTTCCGCTAAAGTTTTTTCTGTTAATAAGGATGGAATTACTTCCACTAAAGGCATTAACGGAGCCGGATTGAAAAAGTGTATTCCGATGAAACGCTCCGGTTTCTTTAGTTCTGCACCAAGAGAGGTGATAGAAATAGATGATGTATTGGAACCGATAATACAGTCTTCGGAAACATAGGTCTCCAATTCTGTAAAAACTCTGGTTTTGATATCTTTGTTTTCAATGATCGCTTCGATAACCAAATTGGAATCTTTTAGATCCTGTAAGGCTTCACCTTTTACGATATTGTTCCTGATCTCTGTGGCTTTTTCCTGAGAAATTTTTCCTTTTTCAGTTAATTTCTGAAGGGTTTTCTCTAAACCTATAAGTGCTTTATCTATTTGTGGAGTATTAACATCGAATAAAACGACCTTACATCCTGCTGTTGCAGCTACCTGGGCAATTCCAACACCCATAGTTCCTGCCCCAATAATTCCAATATTCATTTTTATCTGTACAATGTATTAATGTAAAATGTATTCATGTAAACCAGTTTTAAAATCATTAATACATTTTACATGAATACA
The DNA here is from genome assembly GCF_003815715.1 of Chryseobacterium sp. G0162. Lineage (NCBI taxonomy): Bacteria > Pseudomonadati > Bacteroidota > Flavobacteriia > Flavobacteriales > Weeksellaceae > Chryseobacterium > Chryseobacterium sp. G0162. Next base: position 1,817,553 of record NZ_CP033922.1, read on the forward strand.
TTAATACGAATTTTACCTTCCTTTATAATTAGGTTTTCTTTTCTCTAAGAAGGCATTTACCCCTTCTATGAAGTCTTCTGTTTCTGCTGCTTCCTGTTGCAGATCACCTTCAAGTTCCAACTGCTCCTTTAAAGTATTAGTATAAGAATTAGCAAAGGCTTTTTTCGTTAACTTAAGTGCTGCTGTTGGCATGTTTGCCATTCTCTCAAGGATTTCCATTGATTTTGGACCAAATTCTTCTTCAGTGAAAACCTCAGCGACAAGACCGTGAGTTTTAGATTCTTCAGCAGATAATTTTTTACCGGTAAACGCTAAATAATTAGCCAACTGTCTACCTAAAAGTTTCGGTAAGAAATAAGTTCCTCCTGTATCAGGAATCAAACCGATATTTGAAAATGCCTGAGCGAAATAAGCCTTGTTGTTAGCCAATACAAAATCACAGATTAAAGCTAACATTGCACCAGCTCCTACTGCAGGTCCATTTACCAATGCAATAACCGGTTTTTTGCAACGGGTAACCTCCATTACCAATGGATTATAGTAGTCTACCACAATTTTTCTGATGATATCCTGATCATGGTGCTCTTTTCCTGTCACGAATGCTTCATCCAGATTCTGACCAGAACAAAATGCTCTTCCTCTTCCGGAAATGGCAACGCATCTTACCGTTTCGTCTTCACTGCATTCCTTAACAAAATCTCTCAGATCAGCTAAAGCAGGCTTTGTAAGCGCATTCATCGTTTCAGGTTGATTGAGGTAGGCGATTTTAAGCTTCCCGTCAAAATGCGATTCAATATCGAGTTGTGTATACATAGTTTTGTATTTTATATTTAACAATGCACTAATTTAACAATATAAATCAATGTAACCGTCTAACAATTTAACAATCTAGTCTTATCATCGTTATGTTTTGCATAGTCCGTAAAATTTAGAATTAAACTTATACTTTGACTTATTGTTATCTATTAATGACATTTAAAATAATCAAAAGGTTCCAGACAGTCTAAGCACTGATAAGAAGCCTTACACAAGGTAGACCCGAACCTGCTGATCTGTTTGGTGTGCTCAGAACCACAACGCGGACATTTTTTCGGTTTCCCGATGTGGTGTTCATCAGCTCCTTTTTCAGGAGGTGTAATTCCGAAAGCACGGAGCTTTTCTCTCGCTTCATCTGTCAGCCAATCCGTTGTCCATATCGGAAACATTTTGGTGACTACTTTAGCTTCCCATCCGTTGTCCTTCATGATTTTCATGATATCTTCTTCGATAGTAAACATTGCCGGGCAGGCAGAATAGGTAGGAGTGATCGTTACTTCACAGGAGTTTTCTCCTGTGATTTGTGCCTCTCTTACAATTCCCAGCTCTACAATATTAATTACCGGAATTTCCGGATCGGGAACTAGTTCTAATATTTCTAAAGGATTTTTCAATCTCTTATTATTTTTCTTCTAAACACTAATAAAACAACAATTAAAACAAGATCTGCAACAATCAATATTTTATTCTGTCTTATATCCTGACATAAATCTCTTTTGGTTATTTGTGAAATACAGTCCCCGGGATTATTGGTTTCATACTTTAAACTAACTTGTGTGTTAATGATTCCAAAGTAAAATATGGGGATTAAAATAACCAAAATGATTATCAATATTTTAAAATATTTTTCCTTCAAACCACACTTTTTACCAAGTACAACCTGGATACGCTCTCTGCATATACTGAAGTTCACAAAGGATAAATCCAAAGTATTCTGTATGATATCCGGTTCTTGATTTTGGCTGCATAAACGGATTGGTTGGATATTCTAATCCGAAAGTCTGGAAGTCTTTTTCTGTAATGGCAACAAACTCTTTGTACAAGTCATCAACATTAGGAACGATATTCAACACAGCAAGATCATCTTCTCCTTCTGATTTAGCAAACAGACCTTTGGTATATTCCCAGATGTTTTCGATGGCTTTTTCCAAACGCTGACGGCTTTCTTCTGTTCCCTGCGCAAAAATCTTCATCCAGGATGCCGTATGAGTATAATGATATCTTACTTCTTTTAATGATTTTTGAGCAATCGCAGAAAGTTCTTCATTTGCAGAATCTGATAATGCCTCATACATCAATTTCTGGTATATCGAGAAAACATATACTTTAAGAATCGTCTGTGCATAATCTTCATTAGGAAGCTCTGTCCAGTGTGCATTTAGATACTCGTGTTCATATCTTAAAAATGCAATATCATCCTCACTTTTACCGTTGTCAATCACTCTTGAAGCATACACATAAAAGTTATTAGCCTGACCAAGTTCATCCAACGCAATGTTTGTTAATGCAATATCTTCCTCCAAATAAGGACCTTCACCACACCATGCAGATAAACGCTGTCCCATAATGAAACTGTCGTCTGCTAGTTTTAATAAATAATTATATAATGGGTTCATTATTTTAGCTTTTGGCTTTTGGCATCTAGCTTTTGGCGAATTGCCGGTAGCTAACAGCCAATAGCTGTTTTACATATTTTTTACGTCGTTTGGAATCTCGTAGAAAGTTGGATGACGGTACAGTTTGTCATCAGCAGGATCAAAGAAAGCCTCTTTATCTACTCCTTCTGAAGTCACAATATATTTACTTGGAACTACCCAAACAGAAGTTCCTTCTTTTCTTCTGGTATAAACGTCTCTTGCATTCTGCAAAGCCATTTCTGCTGTTGGTGCTTGTACAATTCCAACATGTTTGTGAGATAATCCCGGTTTAGTCTGAATAAACACTTCCCACATATCTAAATTTGCCATAATTAATTTGAAAATTTGAAAATTGGTTAATTTGAAAATTGATGAATCGTGTTCATTGAAAATTTGAGTATAAATAACGTGGTTAAAGTCATTTTCAAATTTTCAAATTAGCACATTTTCAAATTATATTACTTCTTTTTGTTGTTTCTCTGCAAAAGCAGCTGCCGCCTCTTTTACCCAAGAATTCTCTCTTTGCGCTTTTCTCTTAGTTTCAATACGCTTCTTATTACAAGGACCGTTTCCTTTTAATATTTCCATAAATTCACCCCAAGGAAGCTCTCCAAAATCGTAATGCTGTCTTTCTTCATTCCATTTCAGGTCTTTATCAGGAATCGTTAGTCCTAAGAATTCAGCCTGAGAAACAGTCACATCAATAAATCTCTGACGAAGACTGTCGTTACTTTCTCTTTTTACCCTGTAGTTCATAGAGATCTTAGAGTTTGGCGAGCTGTCGTCATTAGGTCCAAACATCATTAGAGCCGGCCACCAGAAACGGTTTAATGAAGCCTGAGCCATTTCCTTCTGTTGTTTGGTACCACGGCAAAGCGCCATTAGAATCTCATATCCTTGTCTTTGATGAAAAGACTCCTCTTTACAGATCTTTACCATCGCTCTTGAGTAAGGTCCATAAGAGTTCCCCATCAACATTACCTGGTTCATAATGGCTGCACCATCTACTAACCAGCCGATAGCACCGATATCTGCCCAGCTTAGCGTAGGATAATTGAAAATACTTGAATATTTTGCTTTTCCTTCCAGCATATCATCATAAGTAGCATCTCTGTCTGCTCTGATACTTCCGTCTCCTAAAGTTTCTGTTGCAGAATAAAGGTATAAACCGTGTCCTGCCTCATCCTGAACCTTAGCCAGAAGTGCCATTTTTCTTCTCAAGGAAGGAGCCCTGGAAATCCAATTGGCTTCCGGTAACATTCCTACAATTTCAGAATGGGCATGCTGTGAAATCTGACGAACCAATAATTTCCTGTAATCATCAGGCATTACATCTTTTGGCTCTACTTTATTTTCTTCGTGAACGTATTCAACAAATTTTTCTAAGTCCATAATTTTTTCAATTTAGCAATGTATCAGTCTAGCAATGTAACAATGATTGTTACACTGGTAAATTGTTACATGGTTACATTAATGTTTAAACATCATAATTAAGCATCACCACATTCGTTGTCGGGTGACATTGACAGGTAAGAACGTAACCTCTGGCTACTTCGTCTTCGGTAAGTGCGTAGTTTTTCTCCATGAAAACTTCTCCTTCCAAAACTTCCGCTTTACACGTACAACATACTCCTCCTTTGCATGCAAAAGGCACAGGAAGATTGTCTTTCAATGCTTTATCTAAGATACTCTCTTTTTTGGAATTAAGGTGGAATGAATACTCATCATCATCAATAATTACCGTTACCATACTTTCAATATTGGCAATCGCTTTGAATTCATCACTCATTTCCTCCGTATTTTCTTCGTCAGGAGCTGTGAAATATTCAAATAAGACCTGGATAGCAGGTACTTTTTTATCTTTCTTTAAATAATCGGAGATGCCTTTAATCATTTCTGAAGGACCACAAATGAAGTAAGTTGCTTCCTTTACATCAATCTCTGTATATCTTTCAAACAGCTGATCTAATTTCTCAGGAGAAATTCTTCCTTCAAAAACAGGATCTTCATGTTTTTGACGACTTACTAAATAAATCACTTTAAGTCTTCCATTGAACTGTTCTACCAGTTTTTCTATTTCAGCTTTTCTCAAAACATGATCCATACTTCTGTTACTGTAAAACAGATAAGCATTACTGTTGGGTTCCTGATAAAGACTTTCTTTAATATTGGATAAAACCGGAGTGATCCCACTTCCTGCCGCTAATCCTATGTATGTTTTTACATTTGTAGGGTGATAAGAAGTATTAAAGCCACCCATTGGAGGCATTACTTCCAGCATTTCATCCATATGAAGATGCTCATTGAAGTATCCTGATACTTTTCCTCCTTCAAGCAATTTTACCAGAACTTCCAAAGTATTGCTTTTTTCGCTTGGGGCATTGCAGATAGAGTAAGAACGTCTCTCTTCATTTCCGTTGATTGTCATTCGGAAATTAAGGTACTGCCCTTGTTTGAACCTGAACTTGTCTTTCAGTTCTTCAGGAATCTCCACTGCAACACTTACAGCGTCTGAAGTATCCTTCTGAACCTTTACAGTTTTAAGTTTATAAAATGAATTCATTATTTTTTTAGTATTCTATTAATTTTTCCACCTTCGCACTTCGGCAAACTGTCCTGAGCATGAACTTTCACTTTTGTAGTGATGCCTACTCTCTTTTTGATTTCGTTTTCAATATTTCTTCCGAAGCTTCCGACAAAATTAAAATAATCATCGGTATTGGCTTGTATTTTTTGTGTATTTACCAGTTCATCATCAATTTCAACATCAATATCCAAAGCAACACACATATGTTCTTTTTCAATGGGAGTTAAGTAATAGTTGGGAACCACTCCTTTTACGTGGGAAAATGCCTCTTCAATCTGACTTGGATATACATTTACTCCTCTTACAATCAGCATATCATCTGCTCTGCCAACAATCGGTTTCATTTTCACCATAGTTCTTTTGGCATTTTCATCGTAATAGAGACTTGTAATATCATTCGTCCAATAACGCAGAAGCGGCATCGCTTTTTTTGTTAAGGTTGTTATAACCAATACTCCCTCTTCTCCGAACGGGACAGGCTGTTTAGTAACAGGGTCCAGAATTTCAGGATAAAAATGGTCTTCCCAGATATAAGCTCCTCCTTTCTCTTCAAAATCTTCCATAGAAACTCCAGGACCAATGATTTCGCTCAAACCATAAATATTGGTGGCATGAACGCCTAATCTTTCTTCAATGTGGCCTCTGATAATCTCTGTCCACGGTTCTGATCCCAATACAGCATACTTAAGACTGATTTCATCAGCTGAAATTCCTCTTTTAGCAAACTCATCCGCAATGGTAAGAGCATAGGATGGTGAACAGCAGATCACTTCCGGCTTAAAATCTATGATTAGATCTACCTGTCTGGCTGTCATTCCTCCTGAAATTGGAAGAACGCTCATTCCTAACATTTCTGCACCGTAATGAAGCCCTAAACCTCCGGTAAAAATCCCATAACCATACGCATTATGTAACTGCATTCCCGGTCTTGCTCCTGCGGCATTTAATGACCTAGCTACCACTTCACTGAAAAGTTCCACATCTTCTTTAGTATATCCTACCACTGTAGGTTTTCCTGTAGTTCCGCTTGAACAGTGAATTCTCTGAAGTTCAGTTTTAGGAACCGTAAATAATCCGAATGGGTAGTTGTCTCTTAAATCCTGTTTGTAAGTAATTGGAAGTTTCGTGATATCTTCAATTGACCTTATATCCTGTGGAGATATCTGCAATTCATCAAACTTTCTTCTATAAAATTCCGATTTCTCGTTCAGATAACCCATGAGATTTACTAAGCGGTCGGATTGAAGCTGTCTCAACTGACCCAGCTCCAGATATTCAACTGAAAAATCCATAAAACTAACTAACATTTGTTAGGTGTAAATTTAAAAAGATTTTGGAAGCTGACAAAATTTTTATGATTTTCGTCATATTTTGAATGATTCTAAATAATAAAATGAATGATTGTAGGAATTAAGTTATTGATAACATGTAAAGAAAGAGAATAAAAAAAGCCATATTTCAATCTTGCAAAACTATATAATAAAGCAGAAATAAAAACTGGTAGTATAACCCATACATAAGTCAACAGAAAATTCGAATCTATTATATAATTTCCAATATGCATCATCGCAAATACTAAACTATAAGTATATATGATAAGAAAGGGATTTCTTTTATAAAAAGTCTTCAGAGCATCAGCATAGCTTTTACTCACAAACCAAACAATAAAACCAATTATTACTGCAATAAGAACTCTTAGAAAGAAATAGTTTTCGATATCATATTGGTTCTCTACAGAAAAAAAATTATTAATGATATAAAAAGATAAAATACATGTTGAAAGAGAGAGATGAATTGGTGAAAAAATGAGTGGCAATCTAAATGCAATTTCTTCGATAATAGGAACCAATGAACAGGATAGTATAAGAATTTTGAGATCGGGTTGTGCAATACTTTTCTTTAAATGCGTTAAAAGAAAAAACTCATCGGCAAAAATAAATAATACTCTTAAGACAAAAACGACAAGAAATAAAAGTAATAACTTACTAATTGCTCTGCCAACACAATCATCAGACTTATCATAATTAGGTTTATAGATAAATTTGATAAAATCTGTTATGATCGAAAAAATTTTATTGCTTTTCATTGCCCAACAGCCCATAAAGGATCTTATCCCTTATTTCATCGGTAATTTCATCGGTAGAATCACTACTTCTTTTGAACCAGAAATAGGAATTGTTTAGGGTATGAAGAATGAATCTGGTGGTAAATGACGGCGATTTCAATTCCCAGTTTTCTGCCTGGTAGATTTCGGAAATTAACTTTTCCACTTCCTGTTGATAACTTTTTCTTAATTCTACAAATTCAGAAAGCCTTTCTTCCAGATGTCTCCATTCTATGGAATAAATATGGGTAACATCGCGGTTTTTAAGAACAACCGATAAATGTTTATCTAACAACAGATTCAGCTTTTCCCTTGGAGCAATATCCGTATTTTTTACTTCCTGAAGCTCATCGAAAAACTCCTGTGCAATACCAAAACAAACCCATTCCAGGATTTCTTCCTTCGAACGGATATGTGCATATAATGATGCGGCCTTGATATTTAGCTTCGTAGCCAGATCTCTTACCGAGCTGCCCATATACCCTTTCTCCTTGAAAAGTTCTACGGCGACGTCTAATATTTTCCTTTGTTTTTCTTTAAGTTCCATCTGTAAAAATGCAAAAGTAGTTATTCTGAAATAAATTATGCCCTCCTGATACTCAAATTCATATATTTTCAAACCCATCCTCCAGGCTTTCAAATTCAAGACTGACGGAATGTTCATTAATTTGAGAGGAAATTTTAGAGAATCGGAAATTTTGTCAAGTTAAATTATCGTTAAAAATACATAATCCGGAAATTTTGTCCTTTTTTTTTGTAAATTTAATAATTGAACAGTTTTTGCGATACAGTCATCGATTACATGATTAAATAATTGATTGGCATTAAGAAACTGAGCCTGAAAATTTAGTTTCTTGATGTTTTTTAAAACTAAACTTTAAACGAATCATTACCAAAAATATAGAAATATGAACTTAAACCAATATACTGTAAAATCACAGGAAGCCATCCAGGCAGCACAACAAGTTGCTATGGAATTGGGCAATCAAAGTATTGAACCTCAACACCTCCTTGAAGGAATCTTTCAGGTGGATGAAAATATATCGCCTTTCTTATTAAAGAAATCTGAGGCAGATGCCAATTTAGTAAGAGAACGAAACCGTGAAAATTTAGAAAAGCTTCCCAAAGTACAGGGAGGGAATATCTATCTTTCACAATCAGCAAACAAAGTATTGCTGGATGCTCCCAACATTGCTAAAAAAATGGGGGATGAATATGTAACCATTGAACATTTATGGTTATCTCTTATTGAAACCAGTTCCGAAGTTTCTCAAATGCTGAAAGACATGGGAGTAACTAAAAAACTATTAGAAGGAGCTATTAAAGAATTAAGAAAAGGAAGCAAGGCTACTTCTGCAAGTTCAGAAGAGACTTATCAATCCTTAAATAAATATGCTAAAAACTTCAACGAGTTAGCTGCTGAAGGAAAACTGGATCCGGTAATCGGACGTGATGAAGAGATCAGAAGAGTATTACAGATCCTTTCCAGAAGGACAAAAAACAATCCGATCCTAATCGGAGAGCCGGGTGTAGGTAAAACGGCTATCGCTGAAGGAATTGCTCATAGAATTATCAGTGGAGATGTTCCTGAAAACCTAATGGATAAAACATTGTACTCACTAGATATGGGAGCTTTGATCGCCGGAGCAAAATATAAAGGTGAATTTGAAGAGCGTCTGAAATCTGTAGTGAATGAAGTAATCAAATCTGATGGACAGATTATTCTTTTCATTGACGAGATCCATACTTTAGTAGGAGCCGGAGGTGGTGAAGGAGCGATGGACGCTGCCAACATTTTGAAACCAGCCCTTGCAAGAGGTGAATTAAGAGCGATTGGAGCCACTACATTGAGTGAATACCAAAAGTATTTTGAAAAGGACAAGGCGTTGGAAAGACGTTTCCAGAAGGTTATGGTAGAAGAACCGGATACTGAATCTGCAATTTCTATTCTTCGTGGGATTAAAGATAAATATGAGGCTCACCACAAGGTAAGAATCAAAGATGAAGCGATTATTGCTGCGGTGGAAATGTCTCAAAGATATATTTCAGATCGATTTTTACCGGATAAAGCGATTGACCTTATTGATGAAGCATCTGCTAAGCTAAGAATGGAAATCAATTCAAAACCTGAAGAGCTGGATGTTTTAGACAGAAGACTCATGCAACTTGAAATCGAGTTAGCCGCTATTTCAAGAGAAGGTAATCAGACTAAAATTGACCATTTAAAAGAAGATATTGCTAAAATTTCTGAGCAGAGAAATGAGATCAATGCCAAGTGGTTGAAAGAAAAACAAAAAAGTGAAGATCTTACCCAGATCAAAAAAGATATTGAATCTCTGAAGTTAGAAGCAGAAAGAGCTTCCAGAGCTGGAGATTATGCCAAAGTAGCGGAAATACAATACGGAAAACTTCGTGAAAAAGAAGATGAGTTGGCAAAGCTTGAACTTGAAATGCAAAACCATCAAAATGAGCTTATCAAGGAGGAAGTAACCTCTGAAAACATATCTGAAGTGATTGCAAAATGGACAGGTATTCCAGTCACCAAGTTATTGCAGTCTGAAAGAGACAAGTTATTGAATCTGGAAGCAGAACTTCACCACAGAGTTGTGGGACAAGATGAAGCTATTGAGGCTGTAGCAGATGCGATCAGAAGAAATAGAGCCGGATTGAGTGATGATAAAAAACCAATCGGATCCTTCTTATTCTTAGGAACAACCGGTGTTGGTAAGACTGAGCTTGCAAAAGCATTAGCTGAATTCTTATTTGATGATGAAAACAATATGACGAGAATTGATATGAGTGAATATCAGGAACGTCACAGTGTTTCCAGATTGGTAGGAGCTCCTCCGGGATATGTAGGATATGATGAAGGTGGACAATTGACTGAAGCGGTAAGAAGAAGACCTTATTCCGTAGTTCTTTTGGATGAGATTGAAAAAGCACATCCAGATGTTTTCAATACTTTGTTACAAGTTTTAGATGACGGCCGTTTGACTGATAATAAAGGTCGTGTTGTGAATTTTAAAAATTCAATCATCATTATGACCTCGAACTTAGGTTCACACCTGATTCAGGAGAATTTTGAAAAGATTACCGATGAAAATGTAGACGAAGTTGTAGAAAAGACCAAAGAGGAAGTTTTTGATTTACTGAAACAGACCTTACGTCCGGAATTCCTGAACAGGATTGATGAGATTGTACTGTTCCAGCCTTTAAAAAAGAAAGAAATCGGAAAAATCGTTCAGTATCAGTTGAGAGGGTTCAATGATATGTTGGCAAAACGTAACATCATCATGACTTTCACCCAGGACGCTGTGGATTATCTGATGGAAAAAGGATATGATCCGGTATTTGGAGCAAGACCTTTAAAAAGAGTCATCCAACAAGAGGTATTGAATAAACTGTCTAAAGAAATCCTGGCAGGAAATGTAAATGACGGTGACAGAATTACCCTGGATTATTTTGTAGAAACAGGGTTGGTGTTCAGACCTACTGAACAATAAAAGAATAAAGTAGTTTTTTTCATATACATTAATTTTTGTAGATAAGTGCTGTAGAGAAATCTGCGGCACTTATTTTTTTATACTTTTAAAACAAAATTATACTGATGCCTGGAAAACTTTTTTTGATCTCTTTCTTTTTGATCTCACTTTTCACTAGAGCTCAAAATAAGGTTACTTCACCTTTCAATCTGCATGACTATGAGAATATGCTTAAGGAGTATCTTGACACCGTGAAGAAAGATACAGTGGATGTTGTCTTTGAAGATCACTTTTATTTTATAAAATCAAAAAAAGACAGTCTTATCCATCTTAAAATGGAAGAATTGAAAAAGAAAATGATTGCTGACGGAAAACCTCTTTCACAAATCACAGATAAATATCTACTATCAAGAACCTTATTCATTATAGAAACCTATATTGATACGGCATATTTCAAGATCAGAAAAAAAGGATATACTTATTTCCTTAAAAATAATAACCAGCTTTGCATTACAACTGATAAGGGGATTAAGATTGATTACAACAGCTACGGAAATACAGAAATTGTTATTAATAAAAACAACACACTCAGAACCTGGAATAGCTACTATCCCAACAATGGACAATTAAAAAGAACTGATACCTCAAAATTACCATCACAGGATGCAACTGGGACTTCAAAAGAATATGATATCAATGGAAAACTCATATTCATTGCAGATTGGGATAAAGAGTTTAAGCTGACTAAAGAACAGGCTATAAAAATAAGCAGTAAACTCTTAAAAAAGCCTATGTTGGAACAGCTACGAGATGAATATAAAGAAGTAACAGATGGTATATTAGAACGTAACTTTGAAAAAGTTATCAAAAATGGTAAAATATCGACATTTAAGGTTAAAACTCCTGCCGGCATTGCAATATGGCATATTACATTTGGTACTTCATGGCGTATGATACAATACAACTTTGAAGATAAATCTCAAAAAATAACTGATTTATATACTTCCCGAGTTATCGAATAAACTGGAAAATAGTAACACTTTTTTATAATTTATATCTTTTTAACGTGAAATATTATTAATTTTAGGCTTCAACAAATTAATAACTTAAACAAAATCAGCATGAAAAAGTTAAAAAGACAAGAATTAAAGAAAATTTCCGGCGGTATGTTTGCTCCAATAGTTGAATGTGATGAAAACTGGAACTGCCCCAGCGGTCTTTGTTGTTCATCAGGAATGATTTGCAGGGATCCGAGAAAGCATCCTTGTATTTAGAATAAAACGGAGAAAAATTCTCCGTTTTTTTATGCATAATAACACGATTTTATCTTTATCTTTTTTCTATTAGTACACAACCCGTAAAAATACGGTAAAAATAATAGTGTAATTCCCTATTCCCTACTCTATTTTCTAATACATTTTTTTACGAAATTTGCAGAAATACGGATATTCCATTATAAAACTAAGTTATGAAAACAGAATCTACTAATGATCGACAGTCTCCTGATGCAGGAGGAATGTCTAATGATCTGATAAAGGCTCTTATTGAGAACTATCGTCAGAACCAAATGAATGCTATTAATGAAACTATGGGAATAACAGATGCCCATTGCATATGGTTTGATCTTCCTAAGCTAAAAAATTTCATTAACCAATTAGAACATGAGGCCAGTAAAATAAATCCTGAATGTACCCAGGAAGATTTAGGAATCAGATTTTATTATGCCGCCTACCCGAAAATCGAAAATTGGGATATGATGGAAAGTCATCCCGTTCCGCAGGAGTATTCTGAAAGACATACCCTTATAATGGTCCCTACATTGAAAAAAGAAAATGAAGACGGAGAAATTATACATTTTGACTTCAACTCATTACCAAATAATAACCTGAAAAACCTTACACTCAATGCACGTGGTCCAAAACTCCAAGGTATAGGAGAAAATCAAGGAACCTTATCACCTCCAGCAAGCTCAATAGGAATGCTTTAGTATTAATTAAAAAAGAACTTATTATAAACTATGACTGAATTCCAAAGGTTTTTCTCACAATTTATGTATACCGGAGAGGCTATCGCTGCTTTAGTATCCATTATTTATTTTAACCGTGAAAAAAAGCTGCATTGGAAACTTTTCGCTTTGTATCTTATTGCTATATTCCTATGTGAATCATCTGTGAAATGGGCAGAGGAGGAGCTTCGTATCGATAGGATTATTTTTTACAATTATTTTGTAATGCCATTGCAGTTTATTTTCTTTTATTGGTTATATGCGATAAAATCTCTGAAGAAACCCAAACTATTCTATATCTTTTCTTTGCTATATTTTGCAGCGTTTATTCCACAACTTTCACTCTTTGTAGAAAGAAAAGTTGTGTATGCTCCCAATTACACTTTAGGATGTATATTTTTGATGGTTCTGGTCGTTATGGAATATTATAAGCAGGTTAATTCAACAGAAATCCTAAAATTCAGTACCAACAGGATGTTTTATATTAATCTGGGTAATACTCTTTTTTATATAGGAACACTCCCGTTTATGACCTTCATGTCTCTTCTTTGGGAATATAGAGATCTATGGGATCTATATTTTGCTTATTTTCAGGTTTCGGGAACTATCATGTATCTTTTATTTGCAAGTTCATTCATATGGGGAAAGCAGAATTAATAATTACGATCATCCTTTTCAATACATTCTTTGTAATGTTTGCCGTTGCTGTGGCCATCTATATCAGAAATTACAGACAGCGTAAAAAAGAATATCTTAATGAAATAGAGATGAAAAATGAAATTCACCAAAGAGAACTCCTTTCTACTCAGCTCGAGATCCAGCAAGCTACCATGCAGCAGATTGGAAGAGAATTGCATGACAATATTGGGCAAAAGCTGACATTGGTGAGCTTATATGTTCAGCAAATGCTTTATGAGAACAAAGTTCCTGAAGCCAATGAGAGAATTGACCAGGTTTCCCAGATCATCAATCAGTCATTGCAGGATCTGCGCAGCCTTTCAAAAACATTGACTGATGATAATATCAGTCAAAAAGAAATTGTAACTTTAATTCAGGAAGAAGTTGATAATACCAATTCTTTGAAGAAATGCCTGATCAGTTTTGAACATAATTTTGACTACCTGGATCTTGGCTTTGTTCATAAAAATCTATTGCTAAGAATCACTCAGGAATTTATCCAAAATAGTATAAAACACTCTCACTGCAAAAATATTTTCATCAGCTTAAATACATCGGAAAACATACTTTGGGAACTTACCATTCGTGATGACGGAATCGGATTTGACCCAACCCGGACTCAATCTAATGGAATTGGTCTCACTAATATGAAAAACAGAGCTGAAATTATTGGAGCAGATTTCCGTCTAGAGAGCGAAAAGAATATAGGAACCCAACTTAATATTATCTTAAAGAAACAGCCATGAAAAAAACAATAGTAATTGTTGACGATCATATACTTATTGCTAAGGCCCTGGAAGGGATTATTGGTAACTTCAGTGAGTTCGAAGTTATCTATGTCTGTGAAAGCGGCAAAGACCTGATTCAAAAATTCGAAGAAGGAAATACAATTCCGGATATTATTCTTATGGATGTCAGCATGCCAATTATGGACGGTTTTGAAACTGCAGCCTGGGTCACCAAAAATCATCCAGATATTAAAATAATGGCACTCAGTATGCAGGGTGATGATAACAGTGTTATTAAAATGATTAAAAATGGGGCAAAAGGATATCTTTTAAAAAATACCCATCCCAAAGATCTGGAAATAGCACTTACAAGATTAAATACAGACGGTTTCTTTTATCCTGAATGGGCCTCAAAGATTATTTTCTCCAATCTCAATAAAAATGACATTGAAACATCAGTAAAAATCTCTGAGCGGGAAAAAGAATTTTTAAAATACACTGTAACAGAGCTAAGTTATAAAGAAATAGCAGACAGAATGTGTTGTAGTCCGAGAACAGTAGAAAGTTATCGTGATCAGTTATGCGAAAAACTGGATTTAAAAACCCGTGTTGGCCTTGCTGTTTTTGCTATTAAAAACGGTTTTGCCAATTAAATTATAAGGAAAGACTTACCACTTTAAAATCTATCTCGATTTGAGATAGATTTTTTTGTTCTGAACATATAATCATCCTGAAAAAACTCTAATAAAAAGAATCAATCAAAAAAATAATTTCTTCCCTTCTTCTAACATAGCCTTTCCGGGCCAGTTCATTGTAAAAAAAATTCTATGAAAAACGAATAAAGCATAAAATTATTTTCTTTAAAAATACACTCAAATGTGAAATATAAAACAATTAATTAAAAATGATTAAAATTCAATACAAATTAAATTATATTACAATATACATAAAGAAAATAAATATTAAATAAGTATTTGTTAAATAATAGCTAAAATTATTTGCATATCAATTTTAAATAATATAATTTCACACCTTCAACCACATTATATTATAACGATATGAAAAAATTCTTATTTGGAGCTTTAGCTCTAGGTTTTTTGTCAGCATGTAACTCTGACAGCTTAACCAATCAAAACGAAGCGCCACTGGATCAGGGAAAACCTACTCCAAGCGCTGTTCAAAGAAGCTGTCCGTCAGAAGAACTAAGACAAGCAATGCTTCTGAAGAACCCTGCACTTAAGCAAAAAATGGCAGATATTGAGTTCAATACCGAAAAATTCTCTGAAAATCTTAAATTAGGAAAAGTGCTCGCAGATGGAACTGTTGAGATCCCGGTTGTATTTAATGTAATTTACAATACTTCTGCTCAAAATGTTTCCGATGCAAGAATCGCAGAACAAATTGCAGTATTGAATGCTGATTATGGGGCTACCAATTCCGACATTACTAAAATTCCTTCTGCCTTTCAACCTTCAGCAGCTGGTGATGTAAAAATCCGTTTTAAATTAGTAGCGACTAACCGTAAACAGAGCACAAAAACAGGCTGGAGATCTGATCTCGAACAGATGAAAAAAGCGAGCACCGGAGGCATTGATGCAACTGATGTGAATAAAAATATGAACATATGGGTTGTCAACTCAATCCTTGACGAAAATAGCCAGCCTGGAACTTTAGGTTATGCTTATTATCCCGAAAATGCAGGCCAATGGTATGACGGTCTTGTAATAGGATATCAGTATATAGGAAAAACCGGTGCTTCTGCTCCATTCAACTTAGGAAGAACAGTAACGCATGAAGTAGGCCACTACTTAAACCTTCCACACCTTTGGGGATCGTCTAATGCAGGCTGCCAGACAGATTACTCTAATGATACTCCAACTTCGCCAGGTCCAAATTATGGAACTCCAACATATCCTCTGAACAGAGTTTGTGGAGGGGTAAGCCGTTCTCAGATGTTTATGAACTATATGGATTATGTGGATGATAAAGCAATGTTTATGTTCTCTGCCAATCAAAAAACAAGAATGCAAGCTGTAGTATCTGCATCCGGACCAAGATCTGGATTAAGATAATCAACAAAATCGATTGAAATATTATAAAATCATTAAAATAGTCTATCTCAATTTTTGGGATAGATTTTTTTTATATTTTTACGCGATTTAATTTCAGCACCCTTAACTAAGATGAAAAAAATAGCACTAGCATCAGGAATACTATTGCACCTAGCTTGTATGAAAGCACAGGATACCATCCAGAATCGAAACCTTCAGCAAGATATTTCGTTACTCAATAACAATTCAACGATAAAGGAACCTACTCCATTTTTCAAGAAAGAATGGGTTAAAAAATCTGTGGCTCCTGCTATTCTTTTTACTGCAGCTGCAGCTACATGGGGAGAAAAAGAGAATATCCGTGAGGTAAGGAACCGATATCTTCCCAATTTCAAAGTTAAATATGATGATTATCTGCAATACGCTCCTGCTTTAGCGGTTTACGGTTTAAAACTGGGAGGTGTGAAAGGAAGAAATAGTATTGGAAGAGCCACATTATCTTACGGTGCCAGCTTAGTAATTATGGGAATACTGGTAAATTCTATCAAATATACTGCAAAAGTAGAGCGGCCGGATGGATCTAAAAATAACTCTTTCCCATCAGGACATGCAGCAATGGCTTTTACCAATGCCAGTTTTCTTCACAAAGAATATGGAATGGTAAATCCAGCCTATAGTATTGCAGGATATGGTTCTGCTACCATTACCGGGCTTGGGAGAAACTTAAATAACAGACACTGGGTTCCGGATATCCTAGCCGGTGCTGGGATTGGAATTATATCAACAGAACTTGGGTATTTCTTTATTGATAAAATTTATAAGAACAAAGGAGATAATTTAAGTCTCTTATCCAGAATAGAAGGAAACGATTATCCTTCTTTCCTTTCCCTAAAGATGGGGACAGCATTAGGGACGACCAACTTCCTGAAAGAATCGGAACTGGATGACAAAAAACAAGTTGGTTTTGAAGGTGGATTGGAAGGGGCTTATTTCTTTTCAAAAAAATGGGGTGTGGGAGCAGATATCACTTTCAGCAGCTTCCCTATTAAGTCTCAAAGAATAACCTTTGATGATGGACAAGATTTTGGTGACCATGAAGTTAAAACACAATCTATGGGCTTCCTGGCCGCAGGGATTGGACCTTATTTTTCTCATGAATTCTCAGATAAATGGCAACTTATGTTAAAAATAACCGGTGGATATGCTGCTACTGCCAGTGGAAAAGTATTTGTAAAAGGAAACGATATAGACACTCCTAATCACGAGCTTCAGATTGCCCGATACAAACCTAAACCAGCTTTCCGATGGAATACAGGTGCTTCTATGACTTATAAGTTCAACCCAGGACTTGGGCTTACTTTCTATACAGATTATAATCAGATCAACTCTACGATCCGTTATCACTTCAGTGATGAGATTAAGGAAAGCGCCGAGTTGGATCAGGAATTAAACAACCTGATTACTAAAGAAAAAATCAATTATATTACATTAGGTTTACGATTAACGGCCTATTTTTAAAATAAAAAAAAGCCTTCAAAATATGAAGGCTTTTACTTTTTATAAAGTTCTACTGTTATCTCCCGGTGTATAATCCATGAAAAGATCTCCGTCCAGCAATACAGATTTCACTTTTTTCTTAATAGGAATCACCAGATCGGTTAATTTTTGATCTTTTTCCCAAACAGAAGGTGAAAAATGTAATTTCTCTGTGGTCCCATCCTCGTAGGATAATACAGCATCAAACGGAATGGCAAATCCACCTACATTCACCACATTCACTGTAAGCAAATCATTCATCTGTGAAGCTCCTGCTGCTTTTAAATCAATATAATTATTCGTGTAAAACCAATTTTGGAAGAACCAGTTCAGATTTTTCCCGGAACCAGTATTCATAGAATTGAAATAATCCCATGGAACCGGATGTTTTCCGTTCCAGTTATTCATATAATGATGTAATGCTTTCTTGAATAGTTCATCTCCCAAATAATCCTTTAAGGCAAGATAAGATAGGGATGCTTTCACATACGAATTGTTTCCGTACCCGGAACCACTTACCTGTGTACTCATTGTAATGATCGGCTGGTCCTGTTCTGCTGAAGGATCATTGATCCATTTTTTGACCCGAAAGTTTTTGTAAAATTCTTTCGCTTTAGCTTCCCCATTTTCATCAATTCCAATTAAATATTCTAAGGTAGTTGCCCACCCTTCGTCCATAAAGGCATATCTCGTTTCGTTAATTCCCATATAGAAAGGGAAATAAGTATGTGCAATTTCATGATCTGCTGTAAGCCTCGCATCCTGAAGGTCATCCGGAATACTGGTATCATTAATCATCATCGGATATTCCATATCTGCATATCCCTGAATAGCTGTCATTACATTATAAGGATATTCTACTCCCGGCCAGTTTTTGGAAAACCAATCCAGGTTATAACGCATCCAGTCTACATAATGTTCAAAATCTTTTGCTCCTGCTTTATATCCTGCCTGAACGCTTGCTCTTTTGGTTTTAAGCTGAACACTGGCTGCATCCCACACATAATGGTTACTCAATGCAAAACAGAAATCCGTAATATGATTGGCTTTAAACTTCCAGACATTCCATTTATTTTGCTGGGTGACTTTCCCTGACTTCATTTCCTGCTCAGTGGCAATATGCATCAGTTTATCACTTTTCAATGAAGCTTTATATCGTTTTAAATATTCCGGCTGAAGAACGGCTTCGGGATTTAGGAAATCTCCGGTTGCCCACACCACATAATTCTTTGGAGCGGTAATCGCAAAGCTATAATCATTAAAATCATTATAAAACTCCTGTCTGTCGGAATGCGGAAGCATGTCCCATCCGTTATAATCATCATAAACAGAAATTCTTGGGAAAGAATATGCTACATAGAACGTCTCAGGATCAATCTGCCCTTCTCTACCACTTTGCACAGAAAGCGGATATTCCCATTCAATTTTAACCTCAGCTTTTGATTTTGATTTTAAAACTGATTTCAATTTTACTTTTTCAACGGTTCCCCAATCCTCACTATTGATGTCATATTTTTCACCATTTACAATGAATGATTTGATCTTAAGTCCAGTGGATAAAAAATCTTTGGAGACCGATCCTGATCTTGGAGATTGTGGTTTATGCAGATTATTTACAAATCTTATTGCCAATTCATTAAGGTTATCCGGGCTGTTATTGGTATAAACAATTGTTTCTTTTCCGGAAACAGTTTTTGTATTGGCATCTACTTTTACATCAACATTATATATTCCTTTATTCTGCCAGTAGTTTTTGCCCGGTGCACCAGAAATATCACGGGTTCCTTTTTCATAAGCTCTTTTAATATTTCTCGGCATATACAATTCCTGAGCAGAGAGTTGTAACAATGAAACTACAACCAACATTCCGGAAAAAAATCTCTTCATAATAATCTCTTTTTTAGATAAGTATCAAAAATAGCGAAAATGTAACACCAAGTGATAATTTCTTTTATAATAATGTTTTATGGTAATTAGTATTTTATTTAAAATATTCTAAAGTCTTTCCTGCTCAGATGTCTTTTTGATTGTTTTCGCATTCTTCACAGATTGATTTCCAAAATTGTACTTCAAAGTTAGAGTGAACCCTTGAGTGTCTGTGTAATCCAGAAAATAATTATCCTGATTGGCATATCGGGTAACAACCTTCTGGCGGGTGGTTTTAAAAATATCATTTACTACAAATGCCGCTTCCAGTTTTTTATTGAAAAACTTCCTGTTCATCACAAAATAGGCAGACCAATTACTTGAAATTGTGAATGGCCCTTGTATTCCCGGAGAGAAATATCGATGTCCCATTTCCATTTTCCAATCAGTACTTTTATCCAGTATAAAGCTGGTAGAAATGTTAGACATCCAATTCCAGACTTTATTTTGATACAGCATTCCATCTACTCCATTGAAATAATTTTCATTGTGTTCAAGATTTTCAGACATAATGACATTCCACCAAGGCTTTATCTGGAAATTTTTATATAAACTTAACCCAAATGCCTGTCCTTTTTCAATATTGGTGAAATTATACACCACATTGTTCGTTTCTGGTACCTGATATGAAATTTCCATAGAAGGATACAACTCTTTTCGGTAGTACAGATCAAGATGCCAGTCTTTCCAGGAATATGAAAGATTAAGATTATGAATAATAGTTGCCTTTAATTGAGGATCTCCCTGGAAGTATGAAAACAGATTATAATAAGATTTTGCAGGATTCAGCCATGAATAAGAAGGTCTGCTGATTCTTTTTCCATAAGAAAATCCAAATTCATGCTTATTTTCTGTAGTATATTGGGCATAAAAGGTTGGGAAAAAACTCCAGTAATTATTTTTATTACGGTTATAAGGTTCAGAAACAATTCCTTCAAGATCTGTCATTTCTGCACGAAGACCTCCTTTAAAATTCCACTTTCCCATATTGTATGATAATGAGGAATATAAAGCAAAATTATATTCTTTATAATTAAAATCACTGCTTTTTTCAGGCCTGAATTCCATCACTCCATTTTCATTATCCGAGAAATCAAGTTTGCTGTTTGTTTTTACAAAACTATACTTCGCGCCGGATTCCAGCTCCAACTTATCTCCTTTCCACTGATAATCCAATTGGGTAGAATACAGCTGAACATCAGCCTTATTCTGCGTTACAAAATTCTCACCTCTTGGAGTCTGACCTGCAAAATCCAGGTGAGTCGTTACATTTTGGTACTTATCAGCATTGTTTCCTGTAAAATAATTAATCCAGGAGAGACTGCTTTTTTTATTCAGTTTTCGGTCTATCTGAAAGCTAACTGAACTATTATTGGAACTTGATTCATGATCGTTCAGAGTTCTATAATTTGATTCTACAATATCCTGATTGTTGTAGATTAATGTGGGTACATCATAAATTCCATAAGACTTTGGAGAAAAATACCCTGAATAGTTGAGGCTTAAGCTAGTCAAACTGTCCAACTCATATTCTACATTAAAATTCAGGGTATTCTGGTTAGTGTTTTTATCCTTCCTGTTCATCGTACTTATCCATGTGGTCTGGCTTTCGGGATAACGGACATAGTCAGATCCTTCACGGAAATAAGTACCCATCCCTTTATAATAGCTTGCCATAATGGAAAGTTTATCCTTCTTATAATATTGAGACAGTCCAAAAACGGCCTTCGCATATTGTGTTTGAATATATTTTGAAGACAGAATTCCACGATAGCCCTCAATCTTGTTCTTTTTCATCACAATATTCAGTACAGCGCTTCCTGAAGCTTCATATTTTGCTGGTGGATTGGTAATCACTTCTATAGATTTCACCTCATCTCCCTGTGTGTTTTCCAAGAGATTTTTAAGTTCATCACCTGTCAGTATTACTTTTTTATCATTAATGGTGACCAAAATTCCTGTACTTCCTTTTACCGTAAGCACATTATTATTGACAGTAACACTGGGTGTATTCTTTAAAATCTCCCATGCATTGAGTGATGAAATATTGCTATTTTCCACATTAAACTCCAGTCGATCTATTTTCCTTTTCACCAATGGTTTCCGTTGGGTCATCACCACTCCTTCTATTTCCTGAGATTCCTTTCTGAGAATAATTTGTAAAGCGTCCGGATTTTCCAGGTCCAGATTTTTTTCAAATAGAGAATATCCGTTGTTCTTCACGACCAATTTTACATTTTGCTCCTTGACACCCTCCAGAATAAAGCCTCCATTGCCATCAGTCTTTAACTCTTTGATTAACTCATTTCTGGAATTGTACAGGTTGATATTTATTGCAGAAAGTTTTTCGTTTTCGGTATTCATTACCGTTCCTGCAATTTTTTGTTTTTGAGCCAGCATCATTATGGGAAGACACAGAAAAAGAAGAGTTTTGTTCATGATTACATTTTTAAGAATGATGTAAAACAGTACTACGGCTTGTTTTTACAGGACAAAATTCCATATTGGTAGGGAGAATTTCGGTTAACGAAAGGTTAATGATGGGTTAACGTCTTTTTTGCTTTAAAATGAGAAAGCCTGAATCAGAAAATTCAGGCTTTTAAAATTAATAAGGGATATTTTTATGGATAAGGAATTGCTTTATCCAGCTCTATAGGATTATAGTATTTTTTAATATTAGCTTGTGTTTGTTTAGTTAAACCGGCAAATTCCTCTTTACTTTTGATCTGCTGCCCTTCAATCTTTACATTCCAATCCGGTTGAAACTCTGTTCTCATTCTAGCATAGGGATCATTATAAAATTCAAGGTTTAGTTTTATCCATTTCTTAAAATCAATAGTAATGGGATCTAATGAGTAATGTCTTTCGAGAAAACCTTTTGTATTATATGTTTTCGGAAGGTTAATATTTCGGGATAAAGAATAAATAAAATCTTTTTTATCATCTTCTGCATATAGAACAAGCCCCGGCAAGCCCCTGAATTTATAAGGGCCTTCAGGAATATTAACATCCGTTGTAAACCATACAGTCCAATTTCTCCCGCCAAATCTTGCTGTTGCCTTCTGCAAATTATAATTATTGATTTTCTTCGTTTCAGTCTCTATTTTCCATTGAATATTATCCTCTGTCTCAAAAACATAATAATAAGGCATCATTCTGATCTGGAAATAGTTTTTATTTTTATTGGAGTTTCTTTTTCTAATGATTGTTTGCTCAGATTGGCTGGTATGCTGAGATGACATTCCGCCATGAAGAATGTTAAGAGAATCATTCACTAGAAATTCAAATTCATAGAATTTTACTTCTTCAGGATTAATATCCAGCACCATTTCTTCTTTATCATAAGCTGCATCATTAGGATCCGGCCTGTATTGGAGTTCGTAGATGAATCGATGAGTCTGTGCATTTACCACACCTCCAATCAATACCATCAAAAGGATCATCTGTTTTTTCATGGAATAGTCTGTTAATCCTTTAAAAATAAGAAAAACCATACAAATTATAAGGTTAATGAAAGGTTAATAATAAAAATTCAATTTCGGTGAGATGCGAAAGTTTTATCTTTGTTTCGATGATATCTAATAACAAAAACCTGATTTATATTTTTGCCACGTTATTCCTCTTCTTGTTGGGAATTCAGGTTTATTTCATGTATAAGACCTATCAGGTGAAAGAAAGGGAAATATACAGATCCATAGATCAGGGTATTTCAGTCTATACCGATCAAGTAGTGAACAATCATTCTTCTAAGGATTCGAAAAGCGATTCTCTGCAAAAGAATATTATCAGATATTATCACAAAAAGCTCAATAAAGAGGACTTTTTAAAATACTTAGTAGATAACAAAAAAAAATCCGGGAAAAATTTAACAACTTACATTAATGATCGCCGAAAAAAAGACGGATATATAATTTGTGTAAGAATTCAATATTCTTTGATCCTCCATCTTCCTGACAGCATCAAACTGATACAGCAGCCTGTTACTATTTACGAAACAAAAGATAAGGTGATAAAACCAAGCATTACCAGCGTTGGAACATGGAGAACCTCTTCCGTTCAAGAAACTACAGGAAAAGACCCGGTCAATGATGTGGATTCATTCTATGTTAGTACCCAGACGGAGATTGAAATTGAAAATATACAAAGTCTTGTTTTCAAAGAAATCTTTCTATTAATCATCTGTTGTATTGCCCTTCTTGCGAGCGTCCTTGTTTTGTATATTTTCACCATCAAAAATCTCATCAAACAACAAAAACAGGTAAAAGTTCTCCACACTGTTGTGGATAACATTTCACATGAGTTTAAAACTCCAATTGCTACCTTAAAAATAGCATCCAAAACATTGAAAAAAGGTTGGAATCCTGATACTCTTCCATTGATTGACCGGCAGATCACAAGATTGGAGAACCTCATGCTACAGCTTCATAAAGATGAAACGCCTGAGGAAATGACTGCGATACAGTCTGAAAACTGGGATTTCTTTATTCAGGATCTGGCTTTTACTTATCCACAAATAGATTTTAAGTTTGAAAACAAGATCTCAGGACAGCTTCCTTTTGATAAAAACCTTATGGAAACTGTTGTAAAAAATCTTTGTGAAAACAGTATAAAATATGGAGCTTCCGTTGTGACAGTTAATACCAGTAATTCTGCTCAGAGTCTAAAAATTGAGGTTTCCGATAATGGCCAAGGTATGGAGAGTAAAGAATTGAAGAACATTTTTGAAAAATTCTACAGAATACAAGCCAATAATATCCATAACAGTAAAGGACTTGGGCTTGGGCTCTATTTTGTAAAAGAAATTATTACCTCCTATCACGGAAAAGTTGATGTATCCAGTCAACCAGGTGTTGGAAGTACTTTTAAAATAACCATTCCATATGAAAACTAAAATCCTGCTGGCAGAAGATGATTCCGATTTCGGAACCATCCTTAAACAATATCTTGAACTGGAAGATTTTGATATCAGCTGGTATCAGAATCCTGAAGACATTATCCCCTTAATTTCTGCTGATTTTCCTTTTCAGATCGGAATTCTGGATGTGATGATGCCTAATATTGATGGTTTCTCCCTTGCAAAAATGATATTAAAAGAGAAAAATAACTTTCCTCTTTTATTTTTAACCGCAAAGAATCAGAAAATTGATCGTTTAACCGGATTAAAAATAGGGGCAGACGACTATATTTCCAAACCATGCGATCCTGAAGAACTGGTATTGAGAATAAAAAACATTCTGAAAAGAACATCTCCGCCACTTATAGAACCCCAGATTCAAATCGGAGACTACTCTTTAGATACCCAGAAGCTTCTCTTAGCCCATCCTAACGGTAATGTGCGGATGACGGTTCGTGAACAAGAATTACTATTATATCTTTTGAAGCATAACCATTCTACTATCACAAGGAACAATATCCTGGATAACCTATGGGAAACCAATGATTATTTTACAGGAAGAAGCCTTGATGTATTTATCAGTAGGTTACGAAAGTATTTCAGCAATGACCCGAACGTAAAAATCCAATCCCTGAGAGGAATTGGATTTGAAATTGATTTTCCAACCCGCTAATTTTTTAAAAAGAAAGTTTCACGATAACCGGAAAATGATCCGATGGATAAAGAAGGTTCTCTCTTCTGTCATTGATGTGACGGTGAGATCTTATCTTAAAGTCTTTTGTAAAAATATAATCGATTCTGTCTTTAGGTACTTCATTTACATTAAAAGCGGTAAAGGTTCCTGCAGGTCCATAATGTTTCGTTTCAGAATGATAAAAAGTATCCTCCATATTTTGGGAAAGAATTTTAACAGGCTCCGTATCATCTGTAAGATTAAAATCTCCACTCACCGTTACCGGCAAATTCTTTGGATTAAGCTCCTTGATCTTTTTCAAAATCAATTCTGAAGACTTTACTCTGGCTACATTTCCAATATGATCGAAGTGAAGATTCATCGCAAGGAATTCTTTTTTCGATTTTTTATCCTTAAAAACAGCATAGGTACAAATTCTGTTCAATGCAGCATCCCAGCCTTTTGAAGGTTTCTCAGGAGTTTCAGACAACCAGAACGTCCCTGATTTTATCACATCCAGTCTTTGGGTATCATAAAAAATAGCAGAAAACTCTCCTTTTTCTTTACCATCATCTCTTCCTACTCCAATATAATCGTAATTCTTCAACCCATTTTTAATATCTTTCATCTGTTCAGGAAGTGCTTCCTGAACACCAAAATAATCGGGATGATAATAGGTTAAAAGATCCGTTACATCCTGTTTTCTTTCCGGCCATGCATTTTCTTTGTCTGAAGCTACATTTAATCTGATATTAAAACTCATTACGGTAAGGTCCTGCGAAAATCCTAGTGCAAAAAGCATCAAGAGTATCATTGAAAATCTGAAATTCATAATTATTTTATCAATTTGAGACAAAAATAAGACTTCTCTATGACAGAGAAGTCCAATTTATATGATAATAATGTTAAATTATTTATTTTAAGAATAATGATGAATACTACAATACCAAACTGTTATTATTTAAATTAGTATCAGGTATTTTGGAATCCGGATCTAGCTTAACCCCGTTTATTTCCTTGTTAGAATCCACCTTGAAAGTCCATTCGGTATTTCTCTTCCAGACTTCGATAGGTATTTTGACATTTTTTGTTGTTCCGTCTTTAAATACCAATTGAACCGTAGTAGGAACCGGTAATTGTCCAATATTTTCAATTGTAACCTGAACCCCTTTTTTAAAATCTCCATCAATATATTTAGCACTCTTCACTGCCTGATCAATTTTCCATTTATTGAAAAACCACCCTCTCCAGAACCAGGTTAATTCTTCTCCTGAAACATTTTCCATACTATGAAAGAAATCCCATGGAGTAGGATGTTTAAACGCCCAGCGATCTATATAAGTTCTGAAAGCTTTATCAAATTTTTCAGGCCCTAAAATTGATTCTCGTAAAATAGATAATCCGGCACCAGGCTTGTAATAGGCCAAAGCAGCAATACTTCTTTCTTTCATATTATCTGGTCCCACCATAACAGGTTCCAGGTTATCATTCATAAAAAAATTTCCTGCTTGCCCTAAATTCTTTTTCCTGTAATACTCCCCTTTATTAAAAGCTTCTGTGGAAATTTCGTTAATAAATGTATTAAACCCTTCATCCATCCATGCGAATAATCTCTCATTAGAACCTACGATCATAGGAAACCAGTTGTGCCCAAACTCATGATCCGTAACTCCCCAAAGCTCCTCTCCTTTAGAATCCATGTGACAAAAAACAATTCCCGGATACTCCATTCCGCCTTCATTTCCGGCTACGTTGGTTGCAGCAGGATACGTATACCCATACCATTTCTTTGAGTAATGTTCTATAGCTGCTTTTGTATATTCTGTAGATCTTCCCCATGCTCTTTCTCCTGCGCTCTCCACAGGATAAGCAGAAATAGCCAATGATTTTTTACCATTCGGAAGATTAATTCTCGCCGCATCCAAAATGAAGCCGGCAGATGATGCCCACGCAAAATCACGGGCCTGTGTAATTTTAAACTTCCAGGTTTTTGTTCCTGAAGATTTGTTTTTACCGATTTCAGATTCCGGACGTATCATTACAGTTTTATCACTGTTTCTTGCCTGGTTCCACCTGTTGATTTCTTCCTTACTGTAGACTTCATTTTCATTCAAAAGTTCTCCAGATGCTACAACACAATGATTGGCTGGTACCGTAATATTTGCAGTAATATCTCCATATTCAAGATAAAATTCGGAAGCTCCTACGTAAGGAAGCGTATTCCATCCCATAACATCATCATATACACACATTCTCGGATACCATTGTGCCATGGTAAATATTTTACCATTTTTGGTATCCTGTATTCCCATTCTGTCTGAACCATATTCAGGGGAAATAAAGGAATATTCGATAGCAATTTTTGCCACGCCACCCCTTGCTTTTAATTCTCCAGAAAGATCAATCTGCATCCTGGTATCCGTAATGGTATATTTTACCTCTTTACCATCAATTTTTACTGATTTAATGGTGTAACCACCCTCAAAAGCCTCTCCATGAGCTCCGTTTCTGCTTCCAGATAAAGGAACAACCGCATTTCCACGGGAATCTTTTGCAAAGAGGTTCTGATCAAGCTGCAGCCAAAGAAAGCTAAGTTTATCAGGACTATTATTGGTATATTTAATTTCAGCGGTACCTGTAATCTCTTTTTTACTTTCATTCAAGCTGACATTTAAATGATAATCCGCTGAATTCTGCCAATAGGCATGTCCCGGTTGTCCGCTTGCAGAACGGGTTTCCGTACCTGTCTGAGGATAGAAGAATGGCTTAAATGCTTCTACATAATCATATTTTGGGGTTTCCTGTGCTACTACAGATCCTGAGAAAAAGAAAACTGTAATAGCTGAAACAAGGGTTGGAAGTTTTAAATTCATTTGAAAAAATTATTACTAATGTAATGCATAGGTAAAAAAAATGCCCGGAATTGTTACAAATCCGGGCTACTTTTTTAAATAAATTAAGTTAGTTTGATTTTTTTGCTTTAATCATGGCTTCCAATGCATCCCACATTTCGCCCGGGATTGCTTCAAGCATATTAAACTCTCCTGCTCCCTGAAGCCATTCTCCACCATCAATAGTCACTACCTCACCATTCATATAAGCAGAATAATCTGATACAAGATATGCAGCAAGATTAGCTAACTCCTGATGTTCTCCTACTCTTCTTAACGGAACTTTTTTCTTCATATCAAATTTTTCCTGCAAATCTCCGGGAAGAAGTCTGTCCCATGCTCCTTTTGTAGGGAAAGGTCCCGGAGCAATCGCATTGAAACGAATTCCATATTTTGCCCACTCTACCGCCAGTGATCTTGTCATGGCCAAAACACCTGCTTTTGCGCACGCAGATGGCACAACATAGGCTGAACCTGTCCATGCATACGTTGTAACAATATTCAGAACAGTTCCAGGAGTCTTAGAGTCTATCCAATGTTTACCTATAGAAAGTGTACAGTTTTTTGTTCCTTTTAAAACAATATCTAAAATAGAGTCAAAAGCGGAATGAGTCAGTTTTTCTGTTGGAGAAATAAAATTTCCGGCGGCATTATTCAATAAAATATCAATTTTCCCGAATTCTTTCAGCGTTGCTTCTTTCATGGCTTCCACCTCATCCCAGTTTCTTACATCACAAGCTACACAAAGAATTTTTCCGCCTGTTTGTTCACTATCATTTTTATTTTCGCTTTGGCGTTCGCGATTGCTTCGCAATTCTTCTTCCAGTTCTTTTGCTGTAGCCTGTAATTTCTCCAGATTTCTGGAGGTGATCACCACATTGGCTCCCAGTTCAAGAAAATATTTAGTCATTGCTTTTCCAAGACCGCTTCCACCTCCTGTTACAATCGCTACTTTATCTTTCAGTGCACCTTCGCGCAACATCGGTTGTGTATATAGACTCATAAAATATTTTTTCTTAAAAATAATAAATATTGAAATGCAATCCTTTAAAATAGGTCGATAAATAATGCTACAAATAATTATTCCTCATAATATTATTAAAAAAAATACATCAAATACTCCAAAAGAAAATAGTCTGGTAATAATTACCAAACTATTTTTATTGTTTCAAGACGATCTATTAAGAAGCAACAACTCCTTTGAATGAAAGCGTTTTAGGCGTTTTACTCTCACTTGTAGTAACATTTACAGTTTTCATAAATGGACCTACTGCTGCCGCATTATAACTAGCTTCTACAAAACCTTTCTTTCCTGGCTGGATAGGCGTTTTTGTATAATCAGCGGTAGTACATCCGCATGAAGGGGCCACATTTTGTATAATGATTGGTTTTGAACTTGTATTGGTAAATTCAAATCTGATCAATTTTGGTTTTCCCTGAGGAATATTTCCTACATCTATAGATTCTGATTTCCATTTAATAGCATCTGCAACCATTTTTACAATGGATGGAGCGTCTGAAGTAAGAACGTTAGCATAAAAAGGAGAGAATGCCAACACAGCCAAAAGAGCGGTAATTTTTAGTTTTTTCATGAGTATAAATTTTATTATTTAAAAACGGATTATCTTTTTCGATGTAACAAATGTAAAACAGACTATGATTACAACTTGTTAACCGCTGTCAAACATTTGTTAACAAGTTGTTAATGGTAAAAGATAAATAGATATTTTTGGATAATATTGTTTCAGGAAATGAAAATAAAAAAACTCAATATCATCATAACGCTGGGGTTCATCGCTATTATCGGAATTTTAATAGCTCAACTGATGTGGACCCGCCAAGCTTATAATCTTGAGGATAAAAAGTTTAACCAAAAGGTAAATATTGCCTTAATGGAAGTTGCGGAAAAATTATCCGGCGGAAAAACTTCCTATACGGAAAATCCTGTTCAGAATATCGCCAATGACTATTATGTAGTCAATATTAATAATGAATTTCATCCCATAGTTCTTGAATATTATCTCAAAACAGAATTCACCCGATTTCAAATCAATACAGATTATGTATATGCATTATATAACTGTCATAGTGATAAAATGGTGTACGGAAAATTTATGACTTCTCATCAGGAAAGCCCAAGTAACAAAGTGATTAATTTTCCCAAGCACAAAAACCTTACCTATTACTTTTCAATCCGGTTTCCTGATAAAACAACTTATCTGATCAGCTCATTAAGATTCTGGTATGTGCTCACTTTTGCCCTTATTATTATTCTTTTGGTCTATGTTTATTCTATTTATACCATCATTCAACAAAAGAAATTCTCAGAACTGCAAAGAGATTTCATCAATAATATGACGCATGAGTTCAAAACACCTTTATCTTCCATACTTTTAGCATCCGAAGCTCTCAATAAGCAGGATCTGGTGCAGGAAAACTCTAAACTACAGACCTACACCTCTATTATTATCAATCAAAGCCACAAGCTTAATAATCATATTGAAAAAATACTGAATATTGCAAAGAACGATGCTTCCGGCTTGTCATTAAAGCCTCAAAAAATCGTCCTGCTTCCTTTTATTCAGGAAATTGCAGATACCATACAGCATAAAAATGCAGACCTCAGCATCGAGATAGATATTGAAAACAGCACGTCAATCATGGCTGATGAATTTCACTTTACCAATATCATTTATAATATTTTAGACAACTCCATCAAGTATTGTGAAACAAACCCGGTTATTAACATTTCATCCTATAAAGATTCAAAAGGTTTATATTTAAAGTTTAAAGACAACGGATTGGGTATTCCTGCTAAAAATATTCCTCATATTTTTGAAAAATTTTATAGGGTACCTACCAAAAGAAGTGAGGAAGTAAACGGTTTTGGGCTGGGACTATTTTATGTAAAGAAAGTAGTGCAACAGCATCTCTGGAAAATTTCTGTAGAGAATAATGAAGACAAAGGAATTACCACCACTCTCTTTTTTCCGTTTTCAATTTAATCATGTGTAAGTATGGAGAAATCTAAAATTTTATATGCCGAAGACGACAAAACAATAGCATTCCTGGTTGAAGACAGCTTAGAAAGTTATTATGATATCAGCTGCTATTCGGACGGAGAATCTGCATTGGAAGCATTTAACAGTAAGGATTATGATATTTGTCTGCTGGATATTATGATGCCTGGCATGAACGGATTTGAAGTAGCCCAGCAGATTCGTAGTAAAAACTCTGAGATCCCGATTATTTTTATTTCTGCAAAAGCTTTAAAGGAAGACAGAATCAAAGGGTTAAAAATAGGAGCCGATGATTATCTGGTAAAACCATTCAGTATTGAAGAACTGATGCTGAAAATAGAAGTTTTCCTGAAACGTACAAAGAAAACCAATCCCACTCCTGTAAAATACAAAGTCGGGAAATATGATTTTGACCCTAAAAACTACACCCTGCAAGGCATAGAAAACAACATCACTCTTACTCAAAGAGAGTCTGAACTTCTTCATTATTTTCTCAATCACAAAAATACCGTTGTGAAAAGACAGGATATCCTAAAGGCCATCTGGGGAGATGATGATTATTTCATGGGGAGAAGTCTGGACGTATTTATTTCCCGGTTGCGAAAAGTGCTAGCTGCGGAACAGGATATTTTAATTGAAAATCTGCACGGAATAGGGTTCCGTTTTTCCGAAAAAAATAAATATTGAACGAATTCTTATAAAGTAAAACAGCAAATGATGATTTTAATTAATTTTAACCTTTGAAAATTTGTTATTAATGAAAAATCACAGAGCCATTGTTTTTCTGTTTCTATTATTTTTAAGTCTTTACTTTAAAGCTCAAAAATTTGAAAGATTATATCAATATGTAAATCCACTCATCGGAACTGAAAAAATGGGGCATACCTATCCCGGAGCTACTGTTCCCTTTGGAGCCATACAATTAAGTCCGGAAACTGACAGCATTTCCTATGAACTTAACGGAAAATACAATGGTGAAGTTTATAAATATTGCGCAGGCTATCGTTATGAAGACAAAACCATTACAGGCTTTAGCTCTACTCATTTTAGTGGTACGGGGCATTCTGACCTTGGGGATTTTTTGATAATGCCTACTGTTGGGAAGCTTCAGCTTAATCCCGGAACGGCTACACATCCTGAAAATGGATACAGAAGCAGATTTTCACATCAGAACGAAAAGGCCGCTGCAGGATATTATCAGGTTAAGCTTGATGATTATAATATCCTTGCAGAATTAACCGCTACTCCAAGGGTGGGAGTCCATCGTTATACTTTTCCCAAATCTGATCAGGCTCATATTATTTTAGATCTGATGGCGGGCATCTATAACTATGACGGAAAAAATGTCTGGACCTATGTCCGCAAAGAAGATGGTAACACCATTACAGGATATAGGCAAACCAATGGCTGGGCAAGAACAAGAACGGTTTATTTTGCGATGACATTTTCAAAACCTTTCAAATCCTACGGTCAGAAAAATTATGATGAAAAGCAGATTTACAAAGGATTTTGGAGAAAGTTCGATCAAACAAAAAACTTCCCGGAAATCGCTGGAAAAAATTTAAAAATGTATTTTGATTTTGACACGAATGAAGGTGAATCTATTGAGATCAAACTTGCAATTTCTCCTGTAAGCCAAGCTAATGCTTTGGAAAACCTTGAGAAGGAAGCCGGAAATTTAACGTTCGATCAGGTTAAGGCAAATGCGCAAAGAGATTGGGACAAGGAATTAAATAAAATTGTTATTGAAGGTTCTGAAACCCAAAAGACCAATTTTTATACTGCGATGTATCATACATTCATTAACCCCACAGTTTATATGGATGTAAACGGAGAATACAAAGGATTGGATCAAAATATTCACAAAGCAGAAAATTTCATCAACTATACTACATTCTCTTTATGGGATACGTATCGGGCTCTTCATCCTTTCTTTAATATTATTCAACCTAAACGTAATAATGACATGGTGAGATCAATGATGGCTCATTATAATCAGTTTTCAATGAAAATGTTACCCATATGGTCACATTATGCCAATGACAACTGGTGCATGAGTGGTTATCACAGCGTAAGTGTTGTTGCCGATGCTATTATCAAAGGAAATTATAATGGTGATGCTAAAGAAGCCCTGAAAGCATGTGTAGAAACAGCCAACAAAAGAGACTATGAAGGGATTGGTCAATATATTGATCTAGGATATATTCCTGCTGAAAAAAACGGAACTTCAGTTTCAAATACTCTGGAATATACTTATGATGACTGGGCCATTGCTCAGTTGGCTAAACATTTAGGAGAAACAGAAATCTATAATCAATTCATCAAACGTTCTCAAAATTGGAAGAATAATTTTGACAAAACCATCGGATTTATGCGTCCGCGCCTTGCTGATGGAAGTTTTAAAAAAGATTTCGATGTTTTAAGTACCCACGGACAGGGATTCATTGAAGGGAACTCATGGAACTATAGCTTTTTTGTTCCGCAAAATCCAGATGAGCTGATAACAATGATGGGCGGAAAAAAGAAATTTGCATCAAAGCTGGATGAACTGTTTTCAATGCACCTACCCGATGAATTTTTCGCAGATACTGAAGATATTACCAGAGAAGGGATTATCGGTGGATATGTTCACGGAAACGAACCGGCACATCATGTTGCTTATCTCTATAACTGGGCAGGACAGCCTTGGAAAACCCAATCACAGATCCGTCATATTCTTGAAATGCAATATAAAGCAACACCGGACGGATTAGGAGGAAATGATGATACAGGACAAATGAGCGCGTGGTATATTCTAAGTTCATTAGGTTTTTATCCTGTAGCTCCCGGTTCAGACAACTATTCAATAGGAAGTCCGGCCATTGACAATGCTGTTTTAAATTTAGAAAACGGAAAAACTTTTGAAATTGAAGCCATCAATCAAAGCCCACAAAATGTATATGTACAAAAGGTTCTTTTAAATGGAAAAGAGGTTAAAAATTTCACATTAAAGCATTCTGAGATTATGAATGGAGGAAAACTTACTTTTTATATGGGCAATAAGGCTAAAAAATAGGTTTTGGCTAAAGCCAATGGAATTTTTGAAATAAAAAAGCGGGCTAAAGCCCGCTTCTATTGAATTGTTATAATAACTTTTATTATTCTTTCACCTCGAAAAGTAGTCTCTCCCCAAATTTCTCTTCAGCAATTTTTCCATTATCATAAACCAGGTTTCCATTGACAAAAGTGTGGGTAACTTTAGAGTGAAAGTTCATTCCTTCAAGAGGACTCCATCCACATTTGTATAATAAGTTATCTTTGGATACCGTCCAGTCTTCATTTAAATCTACCAAAACAAGATCTGCCTTATATCCTTCTTTTACAAAACCTCTCTTTTCTACTCTGAAAAGAATTGCAGGATTGTGGCTCATTTTTTCAACAATTTTCTCTAGGGAGATTTTACCGTTTTTATAGTTTTCCAGCATCACGACTAATGAATGCTGAACCAATGGTGCTCCCGACGGGCATTTTGTATACACATTATCCTTTTCTTCTGCGGTATGAGGTGCGTGGTCCGTTGCAATCACATCAATTCTGTCATCCAGCAATGCTTCCCAAAGAGCATCTTTATCCTTTTGTGTTTTTACAGCCGGATTCCACTTGATGAGACCTCCTTTTGTTTCGTAGTCCTCATTCGTAAAGGTAAGGTGGTGAACACATACCTCAGCAGTAATCTTTTTATCTTTTAGTGGAATATCATTTCTGAATAGCTCCATTTCCTTAGCCGTAGAAAGGTGAAAGACATGAAGTCTTGCTCCTGTTTTCTGAGCCAGTTCAATTGCTTTTGAAGAGGATTTATAGCAAGCCTCTTCACTTCTGATCAAGTGATGGAACTTCACCGGAATATCTTCTCCATATTCATCCATATATTGTTGAGTATTGGCTCTGATAGTGGCCTCATCTTCACAGTGAACAGCGATCAGCATGGTTGTATTACTGAAAATATTTTCCAATGTTTCTGGATTATCAACCAGCATATTTCCAGTAGATGACCCTAAAAATAATTTGATACCCGGAACATTTCTCGGATTTGTTTTTAAAACTTCCTCAAGGTTATCATTTGTTCCTCCCATCATAAAACCATAGTTGGCATATGCTTTCTGAGAAGCTATTTCATATTTATCCGCTAATAAATCCTGAGTAACAGCGTTGGGAACTGTATTAGGCTGATCGATAAAACTGGTCACTCCTCCGGCAATAGCAGCTCTTGATTCCGTTTCAATATCTCCTTTGTGAGTTAAACCAGGATCACGGAAATGTACCTGATCATCAATCACACCAGGAAGAAGATATTTTCCTGAGCCATCAATAATCTGATCTGCATCTTCAGAAATACCGGAAGCTATTTTAGAAATCAAGTCATTTTCTATTAAGATATCGCTTTCAAAGATTCTTCCTTCATTGACAATATTTACATTTTTGATTAGGGTCTTCATTTTACTTTTTAGAAATTAGATTAGAAATGAGAGGTTAAAAATGGGTAAGTTAACAATGAAGTCTTATGAATACATACAATCATGAATTGATAACATCCTGCTTTTAACTTCTCTAAAAAGCAAAATTAAGGTTTATGAATGAATTTTTATATCACTCGTAATAAATCAATTTCTAAATATTTACATTTGCATAAAATTTTTCGAATTGTATAAGAAATTATTAGGGCAGACAATTATTTATGGAGTGGGGGCTATCGCGCCAAGAATTATTTTATTCATCCTTAATCCACTGTTGATCTATAAAATTCCCAATGAAGGTTTTGCAATTTTCACACAGCTTTATGCGTGGATTTCATTTGTGAACATTATCCTTTCATTTGGTTTTGAAACAGCCTATTTCCGATTCTCTGCGGAAGATGATAATGAGAAAAAAACCTTCAATACTTCATTCTGGTTTTTATTTTCAACCTCTACCCTATTCCTGGCATTATGCTATTTATTCAATCAACCTATTGCCGATTATTTAGGATATCATGATAATCCTCAATATATTAAATGGTTTGCATTAATTGCTTTTTTTGACAATCTATTGGTGATTCCTTTTGCATGGCTGCGTTTCCACAATAAGCCTATTAAATACTCAGCAGTGAGAATCTTTCAGTCCATATTTCAGGCAGTTTTTACAGCAGCTCTATTCTTTTGGATTCCAGAAAGTGTATCAAAAGGTTTTGGTCTAAATCAAAATGTAGATTATCCTTTCTTCAGTAATCTGGCAGGAAGTGCTTTAGGTTTCCTCTTGTTACTTCCTATTATATTAAAAGTAAGATTCCAATTCATCACCTCTTTATTTAAGCGTATGATCAAGTATTCATTTCCATTGATGCTGGCAGGTCTTGCTTTTATGGTGAATGAAAACTTTGATAAATCTATACAGAGAAATCATATTTCAGATGAGGAAGCCGGTGCTTATGGAGGCTGTTATAAACTAGCCGTCCTGATGACTTTATTTGTTACAGCTTACCGAATGGGTATTGAGCCATTCTTTTTTAAGCAAATGGATAAAGGGGATGCTAAAAAGACCTATGCTAAAGTAGCAGAATACTTTGCTTTTTTTGCCTGTGCTGTAGCTCTGGGAATCATCGCCAATATTTCATGGTTAAAGAGTGTTTTTATTCCTAATAAATCTTATTGGATTGCAATAGACATTATCCCAATTATTGTAGTAGCTAACCTTTGCTTCGGAATATATTATAACTTTTCCACCTGGTATAAAGTAACGGACAGAACGAGTGTTGGAACCGTAATTTCATGGATTGGAGCAGGTATTAATATTGTTTTAAACTACTTAGCCTTATCCTACTACCACAGTATGATTGGTTCTGCTTGGGCTACATTCGGGGCATATGCAATTATGATGATTGTATCATACTTGCTGGGACAAAAATATTACCCAATTCCTTATAGAATGAAGAAGATGAGTTTCTTCTTACTATTACTTGGAGTTTTCAGTTTTATCATTGTAAAATATCTTAACTATAATATTTTAACAAGTAATTTATTATTCTTAATCTTCTTAGGAATTTTGATCTATTCTGAGAAAAATATGATTTTATCAAGAATCAGGAAGAATTAAACTTTGGTCTCTCTTTTGATAACTATTAAGCTTTAAAAACTAAACAATGCGTTAAATGTGATAAATATTACTTTTTAAAAATGTTTTAATCATTACATTTAGCCCAAAATACATTACATTTAAACAAAAAACATCGTTATATCATCTATGAAAATTATTGTTCCAATGGCTGGACGTGGTTCCAGATTACGTCCACATACATTAACCGTTCCAAAACCACTTATTCCTATCGCAGGGAAACCTATCGTACAGAGATTAGTGGAAGATATTGCTAAGGTTGCAGGAGAAAAAATTGAAGAGGTAGCTTTTATCATCGGAGACTTTGGTCCTGAGATCGAAAGATCACTTCTTCAGATTACCGAAAAACTAGGAGCAAAAGGAAGTTTATATTATCAAAATGATCCACTTGGAACAGCCCATGCGATTAAATGTGCAGAACAGTCAATGACAGGAGATGTTGTTATTGCTTTCGCTGATACTCTTTTCCGTGCAGACTTCCAGCTGGATAAAAATTCTGACGGAGTAATATGGGTAAAAAGTGTAGAAGATCCATCTGCTTTTGGAGTTGTAAAATTAGATAACTATGGTTTCATTACAGACTTCGTAGAAAAACCACAGACATTTGTCTCTGACCTTGCCATCATTGGAATTTACTACTTCAATAGTGCCGAAAAGCTAATGGATGAAATCAACTATATCATGGACAATGATATTAAAAACGGTGGAGAATACCAGCTGACGATGGCCTTGGAGAACCTTAGAGCTAAGGGCGCTAAATTCACTTTGGGTAAAGTAAATGACTGGATGGACTGCGGTAACAAAAATGCTACAGTAGAAACCAACAGCAAAATCCTTGAATATGAAAAAGAGGAAATGAGCCATTATCCTGCTTCTGCAGTCATTGAGAATTCATTGATCATTCAGCCATGCTTTATTGGGGAAAATGTAAAAATATCCAACTCTAAAGTAGGTCCTGGAGTTTCATTAGGAAATAACACCATTATTGTCAATTCCAATATTGAAAACTCTCTCATTCAGGAAAACACAAGAATCAACCACGGAAATCTTTCCAATTCTATGATTGGTAATTCTGCTCAGTATTTTGGAGTGGCAAGAGAAATTTCTCTGGGAGATTATTCAGTATTAGATTTTCTTTCCAAGTAAATAAGATTAGAAATTCTTTAACTTAAATAAGATAAAACCAAACCACACAAAATGTTTTGTGTGGTTTGGCGTTAATATTGCACCGTATTTTTTTAATTGAAAAGATAAATACATGAAAAATTGGATCCCGTTTTTTTTATTGCTTCTTGCTTTATCATCCTGTAAAACCCGTAATGCTGTAAAAAGTGGCACAGGTACTCCCCAAGACAGTATCAAAACAACAGAAGATAACAGAAATCCAAAAGATGTAAACCAACCGGTAAGGGATAAATTCTCCTTTTACGAACATGTACTAATCCCACTAAAATTCGAGCAGATCAAAATTGACAGTAAGGTACGGGTAGAAACCGGCAGCTTTATTCCAACACTGGATGCAACCATTTATATTGAAAATGATAAAAAAGTTTGGATGAACCTGAGAGCCCTTTTCCTTAATGTGGCCAGAGGTATAGCTACTCCGGAAGGAATAAAAGGGCAGGATAAGACAAGCAAAACATATATTGATTCCGATTTTGATTATCTTAATAATCTACTGAACGTTAACTTCATTGATTATGAAGCTCTCGAAAGAATCCTGTTGGGAAGAACCTTTATAAAGATTAATGATTCTCAGTTTACACTCACTCAAAATGCACAGGGATACAAAATGGTTTCTAATGTCAACCAGAAAATTGTAAGTGATGAAAAACAGAGAGAGTACAAAATTGCATTGCAATATGATACCAATTATGATTTACTGACTGTCAACTTAAAAGATGTCTTATCTCCGGATGAGTTAGAAATATCTTACAGTAATTGGAATGAATACAATGGAATCCGCTTGCCGCAAAATGTTAAAATAATTATAAAAGGCTCAAAATCTAGTCAAATTTTACTGGAAAACACGAAATTTGACTTTTCGAGGATGGAAACACCTTATTCTGTACCATCCAGTTATAAGAAAATTGAGATTAAATGATTAAAAAATTTAGCTTTTTAATAGGTGTTCTTATGTTCGGGCTGCACCAGGGGCAGCAGAAAAAAGAACAGTTACAAAAACAGAATGCCGAACTTAAAAAACAAATTGCACAAATAAATACAGATTTAGCTAAAACAAGGAGCGAATCTAAACTTTCCATAGCCTATCTTACCAGCGTTAATCAAAAGTTAGTCTTAAGAGAAAAAGTCTACAATAACACTCAAAAAGAAAAGAGATTTATTGAAGATGATATCTATCTGAAGCAGCTTGAGATCAACCGTCAGAATAAAGAACTGGCTGTTCTGAGAAAGAACTATGCTGAAGTTTTGGTAAATGCTTATAAAAATAAAGGGGTACAGAATAAAGTAACCTTCATCCTTTCAGCTAAAAACATGGGCGAGGCTATCCGAAGAGTACAATATTTAAAGCAGTATTCAGACTATCAGGATAAAAAAGCAGCTGAAATTACTGATGCTGCCAATCAGATCAAAAAAACCATTACACAAAGACAGAACTCTGTAAAAGAAAAAGAAAACCTTCTGGTAAATCAACAGAAGGATTTAGCTACGATTAATACGGAAAGAGCCCAAAAAGAGCAACTGGTAGCTGATTTTAAAAAGAATGAATCGAAGCTTACTGCTGAACTGAAACAAAAACAGGTTCAATCCAAGGCTCTTGAAGGGCAGATCAGAGCAATTATTGCTGAAGAGATCAGAATTGCGAAAGCTGAAGAAGAAGCAAGAAGAAAAGCAGAAGCCGAAAAAATACGTTTAGCAAAACTTGCCGCTGAAAGAGAAAAAGCAAGAATCGAAGCGGAAGCGAAAGCAAGAGCTGAAGCGTTAGAAAGAGAAAGAAGAATTGCTGAAGCCGAAGCAAAAAGAGCAGCCGAATTAGCAGCAAAAAGAGCGGAGGAGGAAAGAAAGCGTAATGAAGAAGCTGCAAAAGCAGAAGCCAATTCAAGAGATGAAGC
The DNA here is from genome assembly GCF_003815715.1 of Chryseobacterium sp. G0162. Classification (NCBI taxonomy): domain Bacteria; kingdom Pseudomonadati; phylum Bacteroidota; class Flavobacteriia; order Flavobacteriales; family Weeksellaceae; genus Chryseobacterium; species Chryseobacterium sp. G0162. Next base: position 1,857,781 of record NZ_CP033922.1, read on the forward strand.
AAGAAAATTAGCCGCGAAAAAAGCTTCAGATGAAGCAGCAGCTAATGCAAAAGCAGCAGCAGATAAGTTAGCCGCAGCAAGAGCAGCAGAAGCAGCACTAGCCAAGAAAAAAGAAGAAGAGAAAAAAGCGGCAGAGTCTAAAGCAATGACAAGTTACGGAGTGACTACTTCCACAGGAAGCAGTTTTGCGGAAAACAGAGGAAGATTAGGATATCCTGCAGACAGAGCCGGGCAAATTACTCACCGTTTCGGAAGACAGCCACACCCTGTTTTCAAAAATATTACAGAAGAAAATAATGGGATTAAACTTTCCGTACCTTCAGGTACTCGTGCAAAGTCTGTATATCCGGGATCTGTCTCTTCAGTACTTGCGAACAATGACGGTACAAAAACCGTAATCATTAAACACGGAAGTTATTTTACTATATATTCCAACTTAGGAAGTGTAAGTGTTTCCAAAGGACAGCAGGTTTCTGCAGGAACTCCAGTAGGAACTGTAGCTCAGGATTTTGATGGTGCCTATACCCTTGATTTCCAAGTATGGAATGGAAGTACACCAGTTGATCCACTAGGTTGGATTTCATATTAAAAAAAGTGTAACTTTGTAAAAATTTTAAGAGATGAATACACTAACAATACTTGCCTTATCTTGGCAACATATCCTTATCGTAGCAATACTTTTAGTGCTGCTTTTTGGAGGAAAGAAAATTCCGGAACTAATGAGAGGAGTTGGTTCAGGTATCAAAGAATTTAAAGATGCGGTAAAAGAAGAAGACAAACCAGGTTCTGAAAATAAGTCGTCTTCTACAAACAATAATTCTTCAAGTAACTAAAATTCCTTAGAATTAATGAAATTTACTGAGACTGCATGGAAAGTCTTCAATCAATCTATTGAAGACTATCACGTGTCTGATGACGTTAACACTCTAATTAATAACCCGTTTGAAAAAGATAGTTTGGAACGGATTTTGTATGCAAAGAACTGGATTGATACCGTTCAATGGCATCTGGAAGATATTATTAGAGATGAAAATATTGATCCGGCTGAAGCTCTTCAATTAAAGAGAACAATAGACGCCTCCAATCAGAAAAGAACTGATCTGGTTGAGTATATTGACAGCTGGTTCCTTAATAAGTTTGAAAATATAACTCCTAAACCTGAGGCAAAGATAAATACGGAGACTCCCGCTTGGGCAGTAGACAGATTATCAATTCTTGCATTAAAGGTTTATCATATGTCATTAGAAGCCAATAGAGAATCCGCTTCTGAAGAACACAGAAATAATTGCCAGGCTAAACTGGATGTTCTGCTTACTCAGAGGGAAGATCTATCTACTTCTATAAATCAGTTGCTTGCTGATATTGAGAACGGTAACGTTAAGATGAAAGTATACAAACAAATGAAAATGTATAACGATGAAAGTCTTAACCCAATCCTTTATCAAAAAGGGCAACAGAAATGAAAAGACTAGTTTTTTTTGGAGTACTAATACTATTAACATCTTCCTGCGCAACGGAAAAGCTTAACCTTTCTCCGCTGTCAAATAATTTTTATAGCGATACAAAAGGATCTGATTCTGATAGAGGCTCAAAGAAGAGTTTTAATATCAATATCAAGGAAAACGTAAACGCTTCTGAGATTTCAAATATCATCTCCACTTTTCCTAAGTTTAAAAACAATGGGCTGAATGATGAGGTTACAAGTTTGAAATACAGCCTTCAGAATTATTTATATGCTATTGACGCCAATAATTCAGCTGGTAAAAGCAGAGCGCTAAAAAGCTTCGAAAAATCATACAAAAAAATTCAAAAGCAAAGACAAAGTCTTGACAAGGATGATGATGAAGTTCTTAACAGATATTTGGTTCGTTTAAAAACCAATATTTCTGTCATTGAAGATACTTTACCAGGAAGTTAAAAACTAATTGAACTATCAATGATTAAAATTCAGGCGGAAGCCAATGTTCCTACAGAGCACGGCAATTTCCGAATGATTGCTTTCTCCGAAAACGAAAATGACTGGATGCCTCACATGGCAATCATCGCAGACAATACAGATTTTTCAAAACCTGTAAATGTCCGTTTCCATTCAGAATGTATTACCGGGGAAGTTTTCCATTCAAAAAAATGTGAATGTGGGCAGCAGTTGGATGCTGCAATGAAATACATCCACGAAAACGGAGGTATTATTATTTATCTTCGTCAGGAAGGCCGTAATATTGGGATCATCAATAAATTAAAGGCATATTCATTACAGGAAAAAGGACTTGATACGGTACAGGCCAATCTTGAACTGGGACTTCCTGCTGATGACAGGAACTTTGGTGTAGCTATTGAAATCCTTAATCTGTTGGATGTAAAAGATGTCAATCTTTTGACCAATAACCCTGAAAAGGTAAAATATGTGGTAGATAGTAATGTACATCTTAATTCAAGGATACCATTACAGATTCCGGCCAATGAGATAAGTAAAGGCTATTTACAAACGAAAAAAGATTTCTTTGGACATCTACTCGATGACAATGATAACTAGATAAAAAAAGCTTCAGAATAAATTCTGAAGTTTTTTTATTATGTTCTGACACCTCATCACTTCTCAATTCCACTATCAACTTTCACTATAAAGCTATCAGAATTCATTAAATTCCCTTCTATTTCAATCCATATTTATTAGACCTTATCATTGTTTATAAGACAGCTTTATTAGTCCTAAACGATCAATGAGTTCACCATTATCCATTGTTAATGACTCATTGCTTATCCAGTCTCTCCTATTCATATCATATAAAAAATCAAAAGCCCCGGAAGATAACTCCCGAAGCTTTTTTAATTATAAAAAACTGAAAAGATATTTCTTAATTAGTGTGCATTGATGGTTTTAACCTTAGATTCATCAATGTTATAATACTTAACTACAGCATTATAGTCTCCAAAATCAACACTGTTGCTTACTTTTGCAGTCTTTTTCGCAGGATCTGCAGGTACAAGTACAATTCTGAAAGTTTGATTTGCCAAATAATTATTTACTTCTGCCTGAGACATCGTTCCAAGATTAAAGTTAGCGTCATCAATTCTAATCTGAACGGTTTTATTATCAAAGACAAAGTTATAATCAAATTTTCTTGGTGAGATAGAAGTGGATGCATCTACATATACCGTCTTTGGAATCTGCTGCCAAGCATTTCCTGCTTTTCTATACACCAATACTACATCAGTTGTTAAAATATCGATATCTGCATTCAATACGTACTTATCTGCTACAAATGTACCAGTTAAGTCTTTCATGATTGGAAATGTATCATTATCTTTTCCAGGATTTACCACAACCGGATCATCATTGCTATTATCACAACTATATGTTAAAAATCCGACACCGGCTAATAATATAAGTGGAAGAATTTTTTTCATTTCTATAAATGTTTAGTTATTATTTATATTGCGTATTCAAATCATATACCAAAAATTTCAAAATCTTTGTTTTTGTCAATTTTTTTAATTGTATTTTTGTTCTTATTCAAAAAGTCATGAGGAAATTATTATATACTTCACTCTTTATTGCAGCATTCATTAGTCCTAGGATTAATGCCCAGTATCAGCCAAAAAACACGTCGAAAGAAGATATAAAAAAGGCTCAGAAATGGGTTGAAAAAACGTATAAAAATCTTTCACAGGATGAAAAACTAGGGCAGCTTTTTATTGTTGCTCTTTATACAAATAAAGGAGAAGACTATATTAATCAAGTAAGAAATATTGTTTCTAACGATAAGATCGGAGGTTTGATCCTGATGCAGGATGATGCAGCAAGAGAAATCAACCTGGTCAACGAGTTCCAGCAAAAATCCAAAATTCCTTTAATGATTGGAATGGATGCTGAATGGGGTTTATTCCAAAGAATTGCAACAGCACATAAATTTCCTTGGGCAATGACTTTAGGTGCTATTCAGGATAAGAATCTAGTGTATCAAATGTCTGCTAAAATTGCAGAAGATTGCCACAGAATGGGAATCAACTGGGATTTTGCTCCGGTAGTGGATGTAAACACCAATCCGAACAATCCTATTATCGGTAACAGAAGTTTCGGCTCTGAGGTGGATAATGTAATTAACTCTGCTCTATCCTACTCTAATGGACTTCAGGATAACAATATTTTAGCAGCAATCAAACATTTCCCTGGTCACGGGGATACTAGTACAGATTCACATCTTGATCTTCCTGTGGTTTCCCACAATTTAGATAGATTGAATTCAATAGAAATTGCTCCATTTAAAGCTTTAATGGATAAAGGAATTGGTGGCGTTATGGTAGCTCACTTATATGTTCCTAGCTTAGAATCTGGAAAAGGTATTCCTGCTTCTATTTCTAAAAATATCATCACAGGATTATTAAAGGATAAACTTGGCTATAAAGGTTTAATTATCACAGATGCCTTAAATATGGGCGCCGTTGCCAACAAGTACAAACCGGGAGAGTTGGATGCTATGGCATTCAAAGCTGGAAATGACATCATGCTTTTCTCTCAGGGGGTTTCTGAAGGGAAAAAACTGATTCAGAAGGCCATTGATAGCAAAGAAATCTCTCAATCCAGAGTAGAAGAAAGTGTAAAGAAAATTTTATTAACAAAATATTTCTTAGGACTTACACAATACGCTCCAAAAAATCCGGACAACATCGATGCTGACCTGAATAATGATTCTCACAAGATTTTGGTTCAGAATCTTTATTCTAACGCATTAACTTTATTAAAAGATGAGAAAAAGCTACTACCTCTATCAGGAAAACAAGTGTATTATGTTCCGTTAGAGGAAGCTCCTTATCAGACATTTGCTAATAGAATTGGGTCTAATATTATTCTTAAAAAAGCAAATGAGATCAGTACAATTCCAACTGGTTCTACAGTAATTGTTGGTTTCCACAAGGATAATTCAACAGCTTATAAACCATATAAAATATCTTCAGAATCTAAAAAAGTTCTTGCTGACCTTACTAAAAATCAGAATGTACTTCTGAATGTATTCGGAAGCGCCTATGCTTTGAAAGACATTGATCTATCAAAAGTTTCAACAGTTCTGGTATCTTATGAGAATAATGATGATTCTATGAATGCTACAGCAGATGCTTTAAATGGGAAAACAAAAATCTGGGGCAGACTTCCTGTATTGGTTAACGATCAGCTAAAAGCAGGAATGGGGATTGATCTGAATCCTATTTCCCCAATGAACACAAAATAAAACAACATCAAAACAACAATAATCTAATGAAAATAGGCATACTTTGCTATCCAACCTATGGTGGAAGCGGAATTGTAGCAACAGAACTGGGAATGTCCCTTGCCAATAAAGGATATGAAGTACACTTCATCAGCTCTGCTCTTCCTGCAAGATTAGACATCACTAATCCGAATATTTTCTTTCACAGGGTAAATGTTCAGACCTATCCGCTTTTCCAATATCAGCCTTATGATATTGCATTAAGTTCTATGATCTACAGAGTTGTGAATCTCTATAAACTGGATCTACTCCATGCTCATTATGCCATTCCTTATGCGTATGCAGCATTTACAGCTAAGCAGATGCTACAGGAAGATAATAATGATATTCCTCTAGTGACCACTCTTCACGGTACGGATATTACTCTTGTAGGTCAGCATCCAAGTTATAAACATGCAGTAGAATTTTCCATCAACCAGTCAGATGCCATTACTTCGGTGTCTGAAAGCCTGAAAAAGGATACCCTTCAGTTTTTCAATATCAAAAAAGAAATCCAGGTGATTACTAACTTTATTGATAATTCTGAATTTGACGACTGTACGGAATGTCAAAGAACTCAGTTTGCGAATCCTGATGAGAAAATTCTGATCCACGTATCGAATCTTCGTCCGGTAAAACGTGTGGATGAAGTATTGCAAATCTTTAAAAACGTTGAGAAGAAGGTAAAATCTAAACTTATTATCATTGGTGAAGGCCCGGATATGGAAAAGGTGAACCAATTCCTTGAAGAAAATCCTGATCTTATCTCAAAAATCCGTCTTTTAGGAAAAGTAAATGACCTTTATAAGATCCTGCAGCTTTCTGACGTATTTTTACTTCCATCAGAGCAGGAAAGCTTCGGTTTGGCAGCATTGGAAGCAATGGCCGCTTATACTCCGGTTATCAGCTCGAATGCAGGTGGAATTCCTGAGGTAAATATTCAGGGAGAAACCGGATATTTAGCAGAGATCGGAAATGTAGAAGCGATGAGCAACTACACCATTAAGCTGTTAAGCAATGAAGAACTTTTAACCAAAATGAAAGAAAATGCGAAAGAACAAGCTATAAAATTCGATTTGAAAAATATTCTTCCTATCTATGAGAAAATGTATAGAACGACTATAGAAAATTTTAAAAAGGAGTTGACGAAAGTATAATATTTCTATTATATTTATCGTCACACTATGACGGAAAAATTACTTCAATATCTTTGGAACTATAAGGTTTTCAAATATTTTGACTTCAAGGATATTGAAGGAAATTCCGTTGAAATTATCCAATTCGGGAAATGGAACAAAGATGCCGGCCCGGATTTTCTCGATTCTAAAATCAAAATCAATAATGTAGTTCTTGCCGGAAATATAGAACTGCATGTTCGTTCCTCGGACTGGATTTTCCACAATCATTCTCAAGACCCCAATTACCAGAACATTATTCTTCATGTAGTTTTTCAACACGATACTGAGATTAGTGAGCTTACCCATCAGAAAGTTCCTACCCTTGAACTGAAACATTATATTGATGAAGGTATAATATGGAAGTACGAAAGATTAGTCAATGGTAATCAATTTATTGCCTGTGAAAATATTTTTAATAAAGATAAAATTCCAGTCCACTTTCATGAAGGAAATATTCTGAAAAAACTGGAGGAAAAATCTATTGAACTTGAGCAAAGTTTAATTTTTTATAAAAATAATTTTGAAGCGGTTTTATTCCACAGCCTTGCTTATTCTTTCGGATTAAAAGTAAATGCTCATATTTTCAGGCAGATTGCAGAAAGTATTGATTACAGTATTATTAATAAGATCCGTCAGAATCCACTGCAACTTGAAGCTTTATTATTCGGAATTTCGGGCTGGCTTACGACTCCAGAAGACGGACAAATGAAAATATGGAAGCGGGAATTCGAATTTATTAAAGCAAAGTTTACCCTTCCAAACCTCCTGTTTCATCCTAAATTTTTGAGACTACGACCTCCTAATTTTCCTACCATCCGTCTGTCTCAGCTGGCAGATCTTTACCAGCATCAGAATTTATTTTCAAAAGTAATGGATGCAGAAAGTACTGAAGAACTCTATGATCTATTTAAATCAGTAAAAGCTTCTGAGTATTGGGATTGTCATTTCAATTTCGGAACGATCTCAAAAGTACAGCCTAAAACTTTAAGTAAGGATTTTATTAACCTCATCATTCTAAATACTATTCTTCCTTTAAAGTATACTTATCATAAATACCATAGTGAAGAAATTGCGGATAAGATGATAGAATTCTATCAAAATATTCCAGCTGAAAAGAACTCAGTAGTCCAAAGCTGGAAAAACCTTGGTGTGTCAGCTACCAATGCTCTGGAAAGCCAGAGCCTGATTTATCACTACAAAAACTCATGTGAAGAAAAAAATTGCTTAACTTGCAGTATTGGATTTAAACTTTTAAAAGAATCTTGAAATGCTGAGTAATATCCGTCATAAAATGGAAAGAGAATGGTTTGGTGTACTGACAAGAATGGGTGCCAAACTTGGAATTCCCGTATCCAAATTAAGGATCTTTTTCATCTACTCTACTTTTGCTACCGCCGGTTTTTTCTTTCTGATTTATCTGGGCTTGGCATTTACTTTGTGGATTAAAGATATTTTTATCACCAGAAGACCAAGTGTCTTTGATTTATAATTATGGAATTTTTACCAATTACTACTGCTGAAGATCATAGAGTTCAGGGAATCTATTCTTCTTATACCAGCACTTTTCCTGTAGACGAACAAAGAGATAAAAAACAGTTTCTGGATTTATTTTCAAATCCTAAAGTCAGTTTTATGTCTATAGTACATGAATCAGAGGCCATAGGGTATCTCATCTTATGGGAGCTGAGTTCTTTTGTTTTTGTAGAACATTTTGAAGTGTTTGAGGCTTTCAGAAGCAAGAAACTAGGATCTCATATTATGCAGCACTTACTGGAAAACTATCCAAGAATTATCCTGGAAATTGAGCCTGAAGATCTGAATGAAGATGCTAAAAGACGTTATTCTTTCTATCAGAGAAATAGTTTCGGACTCATTGATACTACTTATGTACAACCAAGTTATGGAGAAGGGAAACAATCTCTAAACCTATGGCTTCTGGCCAATTATTCTCCTGAAAATGTGGAAGAGCTTAAAAATGAAATTTGCGATATTGTTTATCCTTAATATAAAACGCCGGAGTATTTCCGGCGTTTATTTTTTATTGAGGAGATTGCACAAATTTCCACAGATGTTTGCGCTTTACTTTTCTGCTAAAATTAGTATCTAATTTACTTCATACTCCAGTTTTATGGTAATACTGGCTTCTTTTTCTTTGGAAGAGGTATTAAATGTTCCTCCATATGAATAATCTTCGTTTGAATTGGGAGCTGTGATCTGAATGACACCCATTGTCGCTTTTTTAAGATTGCCCAAACTACTTCCCGAATTTTCTGCAATTTTTTCAGCCCGTTCTTTAGCATCTTTTGTAGCACTGGCAATCATTTCCTGCTTTACCGTAGCTAGTTTGGTGTAAAAATAAGACGGTGAAGAAGAAGTGAATTCAATTCCACGGTTGATAATTTCAGTAATATTTCTGGAAAGATTTTCAATTTTACCGACTTCCTTACTTTCAATAGAGACATTTTGAGATAGGTTGTAACCGGAAAATTCTCCTTGTACATAATTTCCATTGGAATCATTATAACTCCTGAACTGTTTTTGAATGTCCACAGAGGAAAATACAATCTCATTCTGTTTTATTCCCTTTGAAATCAAATAATCATTGATGACTTTTCTATCCTGCGCCAACTGATCATAAGCTGATTTCAGATCAGAATTATTTTTAGAAAAACTTCCTGACCAAGTAATCAGGTCAGAAGTAAACTGTTTGGATCCTAATCCTGTTACGGAGATCGTATTTTCAGATTTATTCCTGTTTTTGATTGCATTTCCCAAAAATCCCAGGCCAAGAACAAATCCTAAAGCGCCTATTGCAACTGCAATAATATTTTTATTCATAAAATATGTGAATTTGATTTGATTATGAGTTTATTGCATCAATTTCCATTCCAATATTTTAAGATTTATTTAACATTAAAAAAAATTGAGTTATCGATGACTATTCTTTAGTCTTTCAATGAAAAGTGGGATCACCTCTTCCATTCTCAACATAACACCGGACAAATTTCGGGCTTTTACATACGTACGAACCTGAGGCTTGGCTACAAATGAAAATTCTATAAACTCCGAAATTTTATCAGCAGGTATTCCAGCCTTAACAAAATAATCGTCCTCTACCCTGCTCCGAACCCAGGCAATATGTTCCTGGAGGTCATCATATCTATATTGTCTTTTCTGTTTTCTGGCTTTTCCACTGATTAGGTCGTACACTCCCTGTACATTGAGGTTTCCTAATAATATAGGTAAAAGAACACTTTTCACTTCTGCCGGCTTTTCCCGCATCTTTCCAACGGGCTGCGGAAGTCCCACGGATTGTTTCACCTGCTCTCCTTTATCTACTTTAGCGACAACTCTTGAATCCTGCTCGAGATCACCTGATAGTTTTTTTATAATTTTTACCTCGCCAACATCTTTGGGTATCTGGAAAAGTGTTATCAGTAATTGAGCATTAATTCCATCTGTAAGAACTCTTCTGGAAACTCTCGTGAAATCTTCTTTTACAAACCTCAATTCGTCATTAGGATTAGCTTCAATAGAAAACATTCCCTCTGAATTGGAATATACTTTTTTATCTGTAGACATATTGACAATAGTTACTGCATTTAAATTTCCTCCGTTGTCATCAATAATCCGCCCCGTTACGGTCTGCTGGGAAAACAAAAGATTACTGCACAATATGACAAGGAAAAGAAAACTTTTTTTCCAATATACACTTACAATATTTTTTAGGTTATGATCCAATTGTTCTTTTATCATTTAAAAATACCAATATTTTATTTGGCATCAAGCTTATTCAACTTACGATATTCTACAAAGGCAGTTTTTAATTCAAATGCCAATACCTCCTTATTGAAATCTTTTCTGAATTTTTTGGAAAGTTCTCTCGTATTTTCCGCATAAATGAGAAATGCATCAATCTGCTCATCTTCCATCCCATATTTTCTCAGGAAATCTAAATTAACGTCATTTTTAAGTTGTACCATGAAATCCTGAAATTCCAGATAGTTTGCCTTTGTAATTTTAGGTTTTGTTGCATTCGTAAACAGATTTATTGCTTTACCAATAATACCTAAGACATCTACTTGCCCTGCTTTAAAATCATGTCCGGTAAAGGTTTTGGAAATAGATTTATCAGGCAAGGGCTCTGCTAAAGGACTTTTCATATATTTTGACATATCCGATTTTAAAGACCTTAATTTTTGAGACTCATTAAGGCGCTTACTATCCTTTTCCAGGTTTCCTGTAGGCTTGAAAGCAATTTGTACTTCCGGAATTTGAATCTCCGCTTTTGAGAGCACCATTAGCACAGGAGTATTGAAATCTTCTTTTAAGACCTTCTTACTGGCACGATAATATCCTTCTTTTACAGATCTTATTTCATCATTTTCATCGGCATCTATTACAAATTTCCCTGAAGAATCGCTCAGTACAGAAATATTTTTCGAAACATTAATGATTAATACCGGATTAATATTGTTATGAGTGTTATCAGTAACAAATCCCGTTACTTTTTGCTGTGAGAACAATATTCCTGATAGGAGAGAAAGGATAACACACAGACTGGTTTTGAATATGTTTTCCATAGATTATCTTTGAGGCTGTGGAGCGCGATAAGAAGAAATTCTTGTCAGAACAAAACGTTGGAACCTGTTCAGGTCAGCATCACTGCAAAATCCATATTTGAGGATTTTTTTCCTTTCAAAACCACCTGCTAAAACATAAGAAATGAAATGATTAATCAATGGTTTTTCTATTTTAAGATTGGTGAAATAATTATCTCCAAGACTTGCATGAATATAATTCATTAAATCAATATCATCCCATTTGTCATTAACTTTCCCAATGAAAAATCCTTCTCCTTTCGGTTGTACAAATTCCCCAGGTTTTGCAGCAAGGATTCTCGGATCTGATTTTTGTGCAATATAGCGGCTCATCTCTATCTCCAGCTTTTGAACTTTTTTAGGTTTATTGTAACTTCTTGAATCTATTTTTAAATTCCCGGTAAGCCCCTGCTTAACCTCCACTTCAGGAATCTGAATGGTTGATCGAATAAGGCTGATGTTCATCGGAGACTGTACATTTTCCTGAGAAACATTTTTCACAACTCTGTCATATCCGGCTTTTATAAATCGTAATTCATCACCTGGTCTCCCGGAAATCATGAAATGACCATCTTCGTTTGAGAATGCCATTTCATCAGTTCTGATATTTACGACAGTGACATCTTTCATTTCTGCACCGCTCTCAGAAACCACCTTTCCAAAAATATAGCTTTGAGCATTGGAATGTATGAAGAAAATCAGAGATAGAAAAAGGAGTAGTTTGAATTTCACGGATTATTTTTTATAGAGCAAAGCTAAAATTATTTTTGTATTGAAACATAAGTTTAACCACCGTTAACGCCTTTTAGTATTTCTTGCTGCCTTTTGGTCGCGAAACTGTTAAATAGGCAGATTGAATTGTTAAATTTTCTTTTAAATTTTAGCTAACTTGCAGTCTCAATTCTCCTTCAACAATGCAAAATTCTTATACAGTTATCAATGCTTCAGCCGGATCCGGGAAAACATATGCCCTGGTTCAGCGACTTCTGATGATCTGTCTCCGCTATCCTAATCAACAGCAATCGATCAGGAATATTCTCGCTTTGACCTTTACCAATAAGGCTGCCAATGAGATGAAGGAAAGAATTTTGTCCTGGCTTGGAAATTTTGCTGCCAGCGATTATGCAGGGAATGCTGATCTTAAAAACATTCAGAAAGCTTTTGAAGAGCAGGGATTAAAAATTACTATTGATGATTTGCATCATCGTTCAAAAAGGCTACTGGATCATATTCTTCATAACTATTCCACTTTGAATATCGGAACGATTGACCGCTTCAACTCAAGGTTGGTAAGAAGCTTTTCCTATGAATTGGGATTGGCAAAAAATTTCAACCTGGAAATTGAAGCAGAACCATTTCTCATTGAAGCGGTTGATAAAATGTTGGATCAGATTGGAGAGAATGATACGATCTCTCATTCTTTTATGGATTATGTGGATTACAGCCTTGAGAATAATGAAAGGATTAATCTTAACAAGAACCTTTATGATTCGGCAAAAGAGTTTGTAAAGGATATTCACTATGAGCATCTGAAAAGCAATCAGAGTTTTGATGATACGAATTATGAAGACATTAAAAATGCACTTCGTAAAGAGATTGTCCTTAATAAGAAACAGGCTGCAGAGCTTGCTACCAATTCTATTGAGTTATTTAAATCAAGAAATATTGAGATTGAAGATTTTGCACAGGGAAAAAACGGAATTGGAGGCTTCTTTACCAAGGTTATTGATTTTTACCAACAGAAAAGAGCTGGGTTTCCTTTTCCTACTACAGCGGAAGAATCGGTCATCAATAATTACAGAAAAGGAGCCTCTTCAAAGTCCAAACACAAAGAATCTGAAATTTTTGAGATTCTGGACCGGCTTATTGAAAACAGGATGAAGCTAATTCTTCTGTACATTGAAACCCAGAAGAAGGAAAAGATTTTATCTGCGCTGCTTCCTTTAAAAGTCAATAAGGATATTCAGGATGAACTTAAAAAGATTGAGGAAGAGAATGATCTTGTTCTTCTTTCAAAATTTAATATCCTTATCAATGAAAATCTTAAAAACGAGCCGTCGGCCTTTATCTATGAAAAAGTAGGGGCACAATTTCAGCATTATTTCTTTGATGAGTTTCAGGATACGTCAGAATTACAATGGCAAAACTTTGTTCCACTAAGAGATCATAGTGTTTCCACCGAATATACTTCTTTTACTCTGGTAGGAGATCCTAAACAGAGTATCTACAGATTCCGTGGCGGAGAAAGTAAGTTGATGCTGGATATTATCAATAAAAAGGAGTTTTCCCCCAAGGAAGCGGATCTTCTTGTTCTTAAAGACAACTGGAGAAGTGCCAGAAATATTGTACACTTTAATAATGAGCTCTATCAGTACCATTCTCTGGAACTGGAAGAGGAGCATCAAAATATTTTCGGGACGGATGCCGAACAAACACCAAAATCGAAGATTGACGGGCGGGTAAAAGTAAATCTGATCGAAAATCTTACCAACGAAGAGTTTTATGATGATACCTCAGAGAGCATGCGGAAAGATATTCAGGAATGTCTGGATAATGGATTTAAGTTCTCAGATATTACAATTCTATGCCGAGGAAATTTTGATATTTTCAGCTATTCTCAAAAACTGGGAAGCTTAAAAGTAACCTATCATGGTGAGGAAACCAATATTAAAACCATTTCTGATAAAGGTCTTACCCTGGAGCTTTCTAATACTTTGAAAGCGGTCATTGAGTTTTTAAGATGGGAAATCAATCCGAAAAATAAGCCTTGTCTTATTATGATGATGTATTATCTGAATACATTAGGAAAAATTCACATGGCAGATTTCACGCTTGAAATGAAGGAAATTCTGGATATTGAAGGTCATGAGGAAATACTTCAGTTTATCCAGCAGAAATATTCGCTACAGTTGAAGCAGGATCATTTTCCAAGATTCAATTTGTACAATTTTATTGAGTATTACATCAATGAGTTTTCAGTAGAAAATAAGGAAACAGACTTCCTGTTGAACTTTTTGGAAATGCTTTTCAACTTTACTCAAAATGCGGGGGCAAGTACCAAAGAGTTTTTAAAATACTGGGATGAAGAAGCATCTTCTTATACCATTCAGGCTTCGGAAAATATTGATGCCATTCAGATTATGACGATCCATAAATCTAAAGGGCTGGAGTTCCCTATTGTTTTCATTCCTATGATGAATAAAAACCGGGATAGTGAATTTACCAATTGGTTTGAAACGAATGAGAGTGATGCTTTAAAGTCAGTGAACATTAACCAGTTCAGTAAAAACCTGGAAGTTTATGATGAGGAAATTCAAAAATTCAATAAAAAGAATTCGTATAAAAATTTGATTGACAGGTTGTGTTTACAGTATGTAGCAACCACTAGACCTGTTGAGCAGTTATTTTTCTATCTTCAAAAAGCTAATAAAACTTCGAATAATCTCGAATTGTTAGAATTTATTCAGACCAAGAACACTGAAAATTCAGATTCATTTGATCTGTATGAAGTAAAACCTGAAATGCTTAAAAAGTATTCTAAGACAAAGACATCTTCTTTTAAAACTCAGAATATTCAGAATCTGAAAAATGTAAATGAAAAAAGTACTTCCATCAAAATTGCTACTCCGTCAAAAAATTATCAGGTACGAAACGAGAAAGTAAGGATCGGGCTTTTTGTACATGAACTTTTATCTAAGATCAATACTAAAAAAGATATTACGAAAGTATTGGATGGCTATGCTCTGGAAGGCCAGATTACCCTAGAAGAGAAGAACGAAATACAGATCACTTTACAGGAAATTGTAAAAACATATTCTGAATTCTTTGATGAAAAGTGGGAAGTTATCAATGAAAAAGATATCATGATCTCTGAAAATGGGGAAAGCCATATTTCAAGACCTGACCGTATTCTCAAAAGTGAAGAAGGCTATATCATTGTGGATTTTAAAACCGGTGAAGAGAAAGGCAAGGATGAAGAACAGGTACAGGGATACAAAAATATTCTTGAAAGGTTGGGTAAAAAAGTTCTGAAAACACAGATCATTTATCTGTAAATTTACTTCTATTTCAAATATCTCTTTGAATTACAATAAAATATCATTAAAAATATACGTTAAAATATCCGGAACAATAGATTAAGCTGTATCTTTCACCCTATAAAAAAACTGCTGGAAAATGTAAAATAATCTTTACCCTTAAAAACTAACACAAGTATTAATGATATAACCATGAAAATTTATTTTATCTCATTTTTAATAAGCGTCATTATGATGGCCTTATCCGGAATTGTCATATTTAATATTCTAGATTATATTGATCCTCCTGTAACCAAGGATGGTCTTAGGTATATGCCTACAGAAAGTATAGTAAAATCTTTTTTTTCTAGTCTTATAATAGGAGCTATAGCTTTTATTACAGCTATCAGAATACAGAGATTAAGGCAGAAAAAATAAGCCTCTATAAATCAGAAACAGCACAAAAGGCTTATGTTAAAAAATTGTATCATTAAAAACTGGAAGATTGTATTCAATATTCAATGGATAAGCCTCAGTATTTTCATTGCTTTAGCTGCTATTTATTATTGGGATAAGGCAGCTCATGTTTATTTTAACAGAAGTCTTGAAACCATTAATTTCCAAAGTATATTCTCTTTAATTATGACCTGGCTCTTCGCTTTCTTTGCAGTCATTACGTTCGTATATCCTTTACTCTTACTGGTACAGATCTTTTCGATCCGACATGAAAAAGGGAATGGTAAAAAATTGATTCTATTATCTCTTTTATATCTGCTGAGTATTGCTTCCCTGTTTTCATTATATAGTATCAACAGTAGTCATGCAATAAAAGCTACTTGCCTTTCATTATACTAAAAAATAAAAACCGCTATCATAAAGAATAGCGGTTTTATATTGTTAAAAACTTTTCGGGATTTAAGCAGTTGTATTAGGAGTAAATACTCTCTGTGATAATTCCTGATCAAAAAGATATAAAGCAGATGGATTATCACATACCATTTTGATTTTTGTTACATACTGAGAAGCACTCGCTTCTTCTTCTACCTGTTCGTTAATGAACCACTGTAGGAATGATGTTGTCGCAAAATCACCCTCTTCATTGGCATTTTTTACAATATTGAAAATACTTTTAGTTACAATTTTCTCATGTGCCAACGCCTTTTCAAAAATATCTGTTGCGTTTTCGAACTCATGTGGAGGTTTTGGAATCTCTCCGATGATAATTTCTCCCCCAACGTCATTCAGATAATCAAACATTTTATCGGCATGCATTAATTCTTCTTTGCTTTGTACTCTGAAGTAATTTGCAATTCCATCCAGGTCCTTTCCTGAAAACCATGCAGACATTGAAAGATAATATTGAGCGGCGTATTGTTCGTGAGCAATTTGTTCGTTAATTAATTTTGCAATTTTTTCGCTAACCATAAGTATTAAATTTATAGTCAAAAATAGGGAATAAAAGCCCGAAATCAAAAGTTTTACAGAAAATTAATACAAAAAGGATGGAAAAAATTCCATCCTTTACACATTAAAAAATTAAAATTATAAACGGTTATTTTACATCAGGAGTAGCTGTATTCATCGGCTTTTTCATCATCTTTCTATCCTTCATTGCCATTCTTTTCTGCTCCATTTTAGCTTTTCTGTCAGCCTGCCATTTATCATATTGTTCAGGAGTTAGGATCTTCTTCATATCAGCATCCATTTGTGTTCTTTTGGCCTTCATTTCCTCCATTTTAGCCTGTCTTGCCTCTTTATTTTTTGCAAAATCGGCTTTCATTTCTGCTTTTCTTTTTTCATGTAATGCTTTTACCTGCGTTACCTGTGAAGCATTAAGGTTAAGATCTTTTTGCATCTGTGCAAGATGCTCCTGTTCTTTTTGTTGCATTTTCTGCTGCATTTCTGCTCTTTTTGCTTCCCTGTCCTGTGGAGTTGTCTGTTGTGCCATTGCAAAACTACCCATTCCGATAAATGCTATTGCTAAAACTAATTTTTTCATCTTTTTAAAATTTAATTAATTGTTATTATACCTTTTTGATTCACTATTAAACCATAAGTTAAATTAACATATTCATAAATAATGTTAAATTTTAACTAAAATAAATTAATAATAATGCAAAAAAAAAGGACAGATTATAAAAACCTGCCCTTCACACCACTTAAATATAATATATGAAAATTAATTCCTTACCAAGCTTCCTCTAAAGCCTCCACTGTTACCACGACTTGGTGAAGAATTTTCAGATTTTTGTTGTCTGAAACCACCGCCGTTTCCTCTGAATCCACCATTATTTTCTCTTGATGGTGCAGGAGCTGCTTCCCGTTTTGCTTCATTATTTCCTCTAAATCCACCGGAGTTATTTCTAAAACCGCCTTTATCAGAATTTCCTCTGAATCCTCCATTGTTGTCAGAGTTTCCTCTGGAACTACCAGAATTATTATTTCTGAAACCTCCGTTATCTGAGTTTTCTCTAAAGCCTCCTGAATTATTATTCCTGAAACCTCCGTTATCTGAGTTTCCTCTAAAACCTCCTGAATTATTATTTCTGAAGCCTCCGTTGGATCCTCCTGAGTTTCTGAAACCATTATCAGGTCTACTGCTTCCTCTTACAATATCAAACGTAGGATTATCAACTCTTCTGAACCTTGAGCGATCTACTCTGTAAATATTAATGTTCACATTTCGATACCTTGGCATTACAGCATATCTCGGAACATAATAAGTCCTTCTGTAATTCTGGAAGTAAACAATTGGATTTGCTCCTCTGTAATAATTATTCTGGAAAACAACGAAAACCCTTGGCCCCATAATTCTTTCCAATGCATAGAATCTATCGTAATACCATCTGTCCGGATTATATCTGTAGAAATTATCCCAGGCTGTAAAACTCGCATACAGATTATTCAGTCTCATGATCTGATCTACCTGCCAACGGGTTAATCTGTTTTGAACAAAGAACCCGTTCCAATCGATATTAATAATACTGTTTCTGTAGTCATTATAATAGCTTTGGTAATAATCACCTGGATAATAGTCCTGAGGATAGTTATAATAATAATCATCAGGGAAATAATTTCTGTCATCTTCATCGCCGTAATAGCCATTTCCATTCTGATAATAACCATCATCACCCCAACCATTATTCGGATACTGTTGAGCAGACGTCAAAACGCCCAACCCAAAAGTTAATCCCAAAAATATTTTTTTCATCTTTATAGTCGTTAATTGGTTAATATATAGCAGAATATCTTAATTCTATCTTTTTGATGCAAATAAAAAAAAGAAGTTAAATCCTAAGATTAAACTTCTTTTTAAAATACATATAACTAATTGAAAATCAATAGTTAAATTTACATCCTGCCACTATCTTTTATCCAGTAGGCTATTTTTTCATTGAACATTTTCTGGTTCTTGAGGTCTTCCAGCTTTATATGCATTCTATAACGCCAATAATGTGGAAATACGGCAGGATTATTAATCCTTTCATTATCCATTTTAGGATTGGTAAGTCTTGCATCCGTAGCCATAAATTCCTGAATCGGGAAAATAGCCAACATAGATTCGTTATATAAGTGCTGCTTCATAATGATCTCAGCCAGTTCTGGAGATAATTCTTCAGGAGCTTTTCCGTATTGAACTAATTGTTGATTAAAATATTTTTGAGTCAAAGCCTTATCTTCTTTCCACCATTGCCTCAAGGTAGAGCTGTCATGGGAAGAAGCAGTAACCACATTCATATAACTAGCATATCTTGGATCGTAGAATGGAATATTCTCTGCTGGCATACGCTGAACTTTCAGAGCAATAATAGCCAGTTCATCCATTACAATCGGCACACAGGCAGGAACCATACCTAAATCTTCACCACAAATCAGCATTTTTGTAGCATTCAGGATAACAGGGAGTTTCTCCATTGCTTTTTCGTACCATAGATGATCCTGTCTTCTGAAAAAATAGTCGTGGTACAGATCATAAATACTTTTCTGTTCAGATTCCGGAAGATATTGATAAGACTCTGTATTATACACATTAAACCTTGGATGATATACTGTTACTCCTTTTCTTTCTTCCGGTAAAAACAAAACATTAGCACAAAGAGAAATCAATTTTTCCTCCAGGGGACCATGTGGTTTCTTCTTAAAGAAATCTACCAGCTTTCTTTGGGTATCAAACTCTTCTTTAAAGAAATAGGTTCCATCTTCTTTACGATCCATAAATACAAGAGCTTTTCCACTATCTCCTGCAAAATATTTCCATAAAATTTCATTGTTGATAAATGGCTTACAGTACCTGTCAAATTCAAATGGAATCTGCCAGGCCTTAAATTCATCCGCAACGATAGGAACAGCAGGATAAAAATATCCTAAAATTCCCTGTACGGCAGAAATAGGCATTCTCCATATTCTAAAGAAACCTAAAATGTGATCGATTCTCATAGCATCAAAATACTGCTCCAAAGCCTTGAATCTGTTTTTCCACCATCTGTAATCATCAGCCTTCATGGCTTCCCAATTATATGTAGGGAATTCCCAGTTTTGCCCAAGCTCTGTAAACTGATCCGGTGGAGCTCCTGCCTGGAAATCCATACCAAATAGTTCAGGCTCCGTCCATGCTTCAACAGAATATCTGTAAATTCCAATTGGAAGATCTCCTTTTAAAGAAACTCCAAGACTGTGCGTATAATCTACAGCATCTTTCAGTTGTACATGAAGTTGGTATTGTACCCATGCATGAAGCATTGAAAGATCATAGTCTTTACTTTTTGTTGTAAAAAACTGTGAGATTTTTCCAGCAATATATTTTTTATGAGTTTTCCACTCATTGAAATTAGGAGTTTTGTATTTATCCCTTAAAACACAGAATGCAGAATAAGGAACCAACCAGTGTTCATTATCTTTGATAAATTTCTTAAAGTTTCTGTCCTTATAAATCTTTTCTTTTTCTGCATGGAAAATAGCTTTCAGATATTTCCATTTCCCTTCGATCATTTTTTCATAATCGATAAGATCAAGAATGTTTAAAGCCTCTTTATCAGTGTTATACTCTTTAACTAATTCTTTCGGTAAAGAGAAATCAAGTTTTTCTAAGGAAATATATTGGGGATGCAGAGCATATACAGACACTGCTGCATAAGGATAAGAATCCGTCCACGAATAATTCGCTGTAGTATCATTAATAGGAAGAATCTGGATAATTCCAAGGTCCGTTTCCTTTGTCCAGTCTGCCAGTTTTTTGATGTCTGAGAACTCTCCTACTCCAAATCCTTCATCACTTCTTAAAGAAAATACAGGAACGGCAACTCCCGCATCGTGATACATCTGATACCCTTTAAACCTGAAATAATGGTTGGATACAATCTGTAAAACATCTGGCAGCGGATTAGCAATTGTGAATCTGTTTTCACCGGTTTCTACATCTATTACCCTATTTTCTTTCGTATCATAAATACAATATTTAAACTGGATGAATTCATTCTCGGGAATTTCAACAGAAACTTCCCACAAACCAAAATCAGTCTGATACAAAGGTACAACTCTATTATAATCCCAGTTTCCTAAAGAAGCTGTGTTTCCAAACAATACGATTCTCCAATCCTTATTATAAATAGGAGCCTCCAGTCTGAATAGATGAGTATGTTTTTTTAAGATTGTGGATTTCTCCGGACTAAAGTCATGTAACTTGTTGTGAAGAATTTTATTATTTAAATAATTCTCTGGAAAGTTTTTATTATTCCATTCATCAAAAATGATAAACTCCTTATAGTTATGCGGGAAATTAAGATGATGCTGAACAAACTCGTCTCTTAAAACATTTCCTTTTTCATTAACAACTCTGTATTGATAGGAAATGGATTTTGAAAAATAATCAACTTCACATTTCCACAAACCATTCTCTGCACAAAACATCGTATGGATATGAGCCGCAGCACCTTCTTCACGAATGACCAACTGCAGATTTTCTCCAGCTTTTACAATATATCCTACATTAAAGTATAGCTTCATCTATATTTTTTTATAAAAGTACATTTTAATATCGAAAAATAAAACTTGTTGAATATCAAATAATCATTAAAAAACCTTCTCAAGAAGATTGAAAAGGTTTTTATAATAAGTCTAATTTTATAGATACCTTTTGGGGTGAATTATTCAGTGATAAGAATTTTCTTATTTAGTATTACTTTTCCTGATTCATCAGATAAACTTATAATATAAGCTCCGTTAATCAATCCTCTAAAATAAACCTTCTGATCCATTGCCCCATCTTTCACAGACAAACTTTGACTCATTACATTTTTACCGGACATATCAAAAACATTCATTTTGATGTTTCCTTTTACATTCTTATTATTAACATGAACATTTACAAACTGTTCATCTACTCTGGTAGGATAAATATCCAGGTTCGTTAATGCTTTATTATTTGAAGAAACCCTGTCATTCACAAAATATTTACTGGCCAAATCATAAATATGTAGATTCTCTTCACCAGGTAGCTGTTTGGCCTGTAAATTAGCAAGATCCACTTCATATAAAGGAGCTCCTTTAGCACTTGCTATCACTACCTTTCCCTGCGCATTTACTGCAGAACCATTCACAGAATAGTTATCCGGAATCCCCGCAATCTTACCAACAAATTTCGCCTTTAATTCTTTAGGAGATACCTTGAAAACATTTCCTGAAGCAGCAAAAATATAGAAATTATTATCCGAATCAGTAACCATATCTCCTCCAAATCCTGTTTCTATTCTGGTAAATGAATTTTTACCGTTAGAAGGATCATCCTTTATGATTCCCAGATCATTAACTACATATTGTCCTCCCTTTCTACTAATTTGTAAAAGCTGTGTTCCTGAATTATTAATAGCATAAATATTTCCATCATAGCCCGTAGCCATTCTCGTAATATGAGAATTAATATCACATGATGTTACTCTGACAACATTATTTTCTACTAAGGTAATTTCTTTAGTCTGAGGATTCAAAACATAAATATTAGACGAAAACATAGGCATATACACCAGATTATTATTAGATGCATCATAAGCCAATGCTGCCATTGTCACTGCTTGGGAATTATTGAAGGAATTTTTATCCTCAGTTACTTGCCCTCTTCTTGTTTGTGAAATAACTTTTGTAGAGGAATCAGATGTAAAAATCTTCTCACCCGAAGTCCCGTTCATTACATCCATTACACGGAAATCACTGAAATTAATAGCTTCGGTATCTTTTCCTGTAATAGCAAAAAAATCCTGCTGAGCATGTGCATTCACACCTAACAACAGTAGAAATAGAGGGAATAAATGTTTTTTCATAGATTGTATATTTTAGATTCGTAATCATTTTAATATGACTAAGTTACACAATTTACCCATTAGAAAAACAAAAAAAAACAATCATTTAAACAAAGTTTACAACAAATAAACCAAAATGATAAAAGAATGTTAATTACAAATAAGTAGAATCTAGTATGAAATTAGTAAATACTCTAAGGTATTTCAGGAGCTTAATCCTGCTCTCCACTCATACTCCTCGCACCTATGCCTATGCCTTACCCTACGCCTAACCCAAGGGCCAACTCATGCTGTGGGGTAACCGTTCCTATCAGGGCTAGGAAAGAGGTATGAATAATCAATAATGGGACAATCTATAATGACCAATATATTGAGTAAAACTAAATACTATTTGTATTCTATACAGCCAATATTCAATAGAAGTGGGGATATTACTCATTGCTTATTACTCATTACTTATCACTAATTGTTTATTTCATTTATTGTTGGGATTTGGGTATAGAGCAAAAAAAAGTCTCATACATAATTGTATGAGACTTTTAAAAATAAAATAAAAACTGGCGGCGGCCTACTCTCCCGCGTTAGCAGTACCATCGGCGCTGGTGGGCTTAACTTCTGTGTTCGGAATGGGAACAGGTGAGCCCCACCGCTAAAACCACCCTAAAGGTTGTATATAAGATGTCAGATGCAAGACATCAGATGTCAGACGAATTTGTCTGATATCTGAGATCTAATCTCTGATATCTGTTTTAAGCGATAAAAACTTTCACAAAGAGCTAACCTTGCTGCACTTTCGTGCGCCATATCAGGCTATAAATCTACGGGTAATTAGTACTACTCGGCTATGACATTACTGTCTTTACACCTATAGCCTATCAACGTGGTCATCTCCCACGACCCTTAAAAGATGTCTCATCTTGAGGCGAGTTTCGCACTTATATGCTTTCAGTGCTTATCTCTTCCAAACGTAGCTACTCAGCAGTGCACCTGGCGGTACAACTGATACACCAGAGGTTTGTTCAATTCGGTCCTCTCGTACTAGAATCAAGCCCTCTCAAACATCTAACGCCCGCAATAGATAGAGACCGAACTGTCTCACGACGTTCTGAACCCAGCTCGCGTGCCACTTTAATGGGCGAACAGCCCAACCCTTGGGACCTTCTCCAGCCCCAGGATGTGACGAGCCGACATCGAGGTGCCGAACCTCCCCGTCGATGTGAGCTCTTGGGGGAGACTAGCCTGTTATCCCCGGAGTACCTTTTATCCTATGAGCGATGGCCCTTCCATACGGAACCACCGGATCACTATGTCCTGCTTTCGCACCTGATCGACTTGTTGGTCTCACAGTCAAGCACCCTTATGCCATTACACTCTACGCACGGTTACCAAGCGTGCTGAGGGTACCTTTGAAAGCCTCCGTTACTCTTTTGGAGGCGACCACCCCAGTCAAACTACCCACCACGCAATGTCCTTCTAAAAGAAGTTAGGCTCCAAGTAAGTAAAGGGTGGTATTTCAACGTCGGCTCCACAGACACTAGCGTGCCCACTTCATAGCCTCCCACCTATCCTACACATTACTTACTCAAAGTCAATACGAAGTTATAGTAAAGGTTCACAGGGTCTTTTCGTCCCATTGCGGGTAATCGGCATCTTCACCGATACTACAATTTCACAGAGCTCATGGTTGAGACAGTGCCCAGATCGTTACACCATTCGTGCAGGTCGGAACTTACCCGACAAGGAATTTCGCTACCTTAGGACCGTTATAGTTACGGCCGCCGTTTACTGGGGCTTCAGTCAATGCCTTCGGTTTAACCCTAAGCACCTTCCTTAACCTTCCAGCACCGGGCAGGTGTCAGACCCTATACTGCATCTTTCGATTTTGCAGAGTCCTGTGTTTTTGATAAACAGTCGCCTGGGCCTCTTTACTGCGGCCACCATTGCTGATGGCGTCTCTTCTCCCGAAGTTACGAGACTATTTTGCCTAGTTCCTTAACCATGATTCACTCTAGCACCTTAGGATTCTCTCCTCGACTACCTGTGTCGGTTTTGGTACGGGTTGCTTCACTTCGGCTTTTCTTGGAAGCACTTTCCCTACAGCAGCTTCGCCCGAAGGCTAGGCCTTGACTATTCCGTCAGTCTCCAGTAAGTACGGCACTCCGTCCCCTTTTTAGTGTGAGCAAGTATGGGAATATTAACCCATTGTCCATCCACTACCCCTTTCGGGTTCGCGTTAGGTCCCGACTAACCCTCAGCTGATTAGCATGGCTGAGGAAACCTTAGTCTTTCGGTGAGCGGGTTTCTCGCCCGCTTTATCGTTACTTATGCCTACATTTTCTTTTCTATCCGCTCCACAATACCTCACAGTACTGCTTCGGCGCAAATAGAATGCTCTCCTACCAGATGTATTCTAAAATACAAATCCATAGCTTCGGTAATATGTTTATGCCCGATTATTATCCATGCCGGACCGCTCGACTAGTGAGCTGTTACGCACTCTTTAAATGAATGGCTGCTTCCAAGCCAACATCCTAGCTGTCAATGCAGTCCAACCGCGTTGCTTCAACTTAACATATATTTGGGGACCTTAGCTGTTGGTCTGGGTTCTTTCCCTCTCGGACATGGACCTTAGCACCCATGCCCTCACTGCCGTAGAACATTTATTAGCATTCGGAGTTTGTCAGGAATTGGTAGGCGATGAAACCCCCGCATCCAATCAGTAGCTCTACCTCTAATAAACTTATATACGACGCTGCACCTAAATGCATTTCGGAGAGTACGAGCTATCTCCCAGTTTGATTGGCCTTTCACCCCTACCCACAGGTCATCCGAAGACTTTTCAACGTCAACCGGTTCGGTCCTCCACTCTGTGTTACCAGAGCTTCAACCTGCCCATGGGTAGATCACAAGGTTTCGCGTCTAATCCTACTAACTATGCGCCCTATTCAGACTCGCTTTCGCTCCGGCTCCGGTACTTAATACCTTAACCTCGCTAGTAAAATTAACTCGTAGGCTCATTATGCAAAAGGCACGCCGTCACAGCTTAATGCTGCTCCGACCGCTTGTAGGCGTACGGTTTCAGGTTCTATTTCACCCTTCTATTCGAAGTGCTTTTCACCTTTCCTTCACAGTACTTGTTCACTATCGGTCTTTCAGGAGTATTTAGCCTTGGAGGATGGTCCCCCCATATTCAGACAGGATTTCACGTGTCCCGCCCTACTCATTTATCACTTAAATATGCCTTTCATATACGGGGCTATCACCCGCTGCGGCTGTTCTTTCCAGAACATTCTATTAAACATATAAAAGCTTTTGGGCTAATCCGCTTTCGCTCGCCACTACTTACGGAATCTCTTCGATTTCTTTTCCTCCGGGTACTTAGATGTTTCAGTTCTCCGGGTTTGCTCCTCTTACGAGGTGACTGGTCTTCAACCAGCCGGGTTGCCCCATTCGGACATCTGCGGATCAATTCGTGTGTGCCAATCCCCGCAGCTTTTCGCAGCTTACCACGTCCTTCGTCGCCTCTGAAAGCCTAGGCATCCGCCATACGCCCTTAACGATTTCTTTCCTAATATTAAATTAGTTCAGTATTTTTTGATAAACTCTCGTCTATCGATATTTTTATAAACTCGGCACTCGAAAGTGCTCGGTTATCTCTTTGTGATGTCTTTACCGTTAATGTCAATGATCTTTATCTATTTCTGATCTAATTCGCAAATATTGTTTTTGGCTCTATTTGCTTTTTTAAAATTAAACCATCGATGTGGAGAATAAGGGAGTCGAACCCTTGACCTCCTGCGTGCAAGGCAGGCGCTCTAGCCAGCTGAGCTAATTCCCCCTCTAGTAGACTTCAGATTTTAGATCTCAGATTACAGACTTTATTGTCTGACATCTGATGTCTTATATCTTCCCGTCTTATAATTAGTAGTCTCGGGCAGGCTCGAACTGCCGACCTCTACATTATCAGTGTAGCGCTCTAACCAGCTGAGCTACGAGACTTCATTATTAATTTTAAATTTTAAATTGAAAATTTTAAATGATTCTTTAAATCTAAAATCTATAATTTATAATCTAAAATCTCTCTATCCCTTTACTAATTTCTAGTGGGTTTTGTATTTTTAATATAATCAACCAAACAAAAAACTAAAGCTTGAACTTTAAGTAAGTTCTGTATCTTGCGATACTATTTTTTTTATCGTCTAACGACGCTCTAAAATGAGATGTTCCAGCCGCACCTTCCGGTACGGCTACCTTGTTACGACTTAGCCCTAGTTACCTGTTTTACCCTAGGCAGCTCCTATTACGGTCACCGACTTCAGGTACCCCAGACTTCCATGGCTTGACGGGCGGTGTGTACAAGGCCCGGGAACGTATTCACCGCGCCATGGCTGATGCGCGATTACTAGCGATTCCAGCTTCATAGAGTCGAGTTGCAGACTCCAATCCGAACTGAGACCGGCTTTCGAGATTTGCATCACATCGCTGTGTAGCTGCCCTCTGTACCGGCCATTGTATTACGTGTGTGGCCCAAGGCGTAAGGGCCGTGATGATTTGACGTCATCCCCACCTTCCTCTCTACTTGCGTAGGCAGTCTCACTAGAGTCCCCAACTTAATGATGGCAACTAGTGACAGGGGTTGCGCTCGTTGCAGGACTTAACCTAACACCTCACGGCACGAGCTGACGACAACCATGCAGCACCTTGAAAAATGTCCGAAGAAAAGTCTATTTCTAAACCTGTCATTTCCCATTTAAGCCTTGGTAAGGTTCCTCGCGTATCATCGAATTAAACCACATAATCCACCGCTTGTGCGGGCCCCCGTCAATTCCTTTGAGTTTCATTCTTGCGAACGTACTCCCCAGGTGGCTAACTTATCACTTTCGCTTAGTCTCTGATTCCGAAAAACCAAAAACGAGTTAGCATCGTTTACGGCGTGGACTACCAGGGTATCTAATCCTGTTCGCTCCCCACGCTTTCGTCCATCAGCGTCAGTTGTTGCTTAGTAACCTGCCTTCGCAATTGGTGTTCTAAGTAATATCTATGCATTTCACCGCTACACTACTTATTCCAGCTACTTCAATAACACTCAAGACCTGCAGTATCAATGGCAGTTTCACAGTTAAGCTGTGAGATTTCACCACTGACTTACAGATCCGCCTACGGACCCTTTAAACCCAATAAATCCGGATAACGCTTGCACCCTCCGTATTACCGCGGCTGCTGGCACGGAGTTAGCCGGTGCTTATTCGTATAGTACCTTCAGCTACTCTCACGAGAGTAGGTTTATCCCTATACAAAAGAAGTTTACAACCCATAGGGCCGTCGTCCTTCACGCGGGATGGCTGGATCAGGCGCTAACCCATTGTCCAATATTCCTCACTGCTGCCTCCCGTAGGAGTCTGGTCCGTGTCTCAGTACCAGTGTGGGGGATCACCCTCTCAGGCCCCCTAAAGATCGCAGACTTGGTGAGCCGTTACCTCACCAACTATCTAATCTTGCGCGTGCCCATCTCTATCCACCGGAGTTTTCAATAAAAAACGATGCCGTCTCTTATATTATGGGGTATTAATCTTCCTTTCGAAAGGCTATCCCCCTGATAAAGGCAGGTTGCACACGTGTTCCGCACCCGTACGCCGCTCTCAAGATCCCGAAAGATCTCTACCGCTCAGCTTGCATGTGTTAGGCCTCCCGCTAGCGTTCATCCTGAGCCAGGATCAAACTCTCCATTGTATGTTTGTCTGACTCACTCAAAGTTTTTTAACGCTTTAGTTTTTCCTTACTTGGTTGTTATATTGTATGTCAATGATCTTTATATCTTTCGCTTTTCAACGAAGCAATCTTTCTGTCAGTGTCGCTCCGTATTTGCGAGTGCAAAAGTAAAACTTTATTTTGATTCGACCAAATGTTTTGAAAGAAAATTTTAAAGTTTTTTAAGTAACCTTAATCTCTTTCCTAACCCTCAATCCCTCTACTCCTGCGCTCCCTTAATTGGGACTGCAAAGATACAAACTTTATTTTAACTCGCAACTTTTAAATCCTAAAAATTAAAAGTTTTTTTTTCGTCTGTCTCTTTCGTAAAGTATAATGTTTATGCTTATTTAAAAGCTCTTCTGCGCTTACTGAATCCCTTTCGTTTTTCAGTGGGGCAAAGATAGAAACTTCATCCATTTCACGCAAGTTTATTTAACATAAAGTTTACACCCATAAAGCAATTGTGAATAAGTATACCGTTTAACTTACTGGTTTATTTGTATTTAAATGTAAGTTTATACTTATCCACAATGTGGATAGATAATCTGGAGTTGCCAAAAGAAAACCTGAATAAAACCATATATCGCATTATACATTTAAAATTCGAAATGCAGATTTATAATATGGTGGATACCTGGAACCTGGAAACACGTGATTTTGTAAAAAATTATTTGGAGATAATATGATATCTATGAAGGATAGTGAATAATGAGTGATTGAAAATATCTGAAACTAGTCGTTATAATAATTCTAAATAGAAGTATTATAGGCTAACAGAAAATAAAGACAATATCAACTGACAATGATTGAAGACTTTTCAAAGAATTTTAAGAAGATCACACTGAATTTTGATGGAAAGCCTTCTATCATGAATCATGAGTAATCTATAATGAGTAATAAATGATGAGTATTAGTATAATACTTCAGTTTATCAGCAACTTTCTCCCTTTGTCATTCTGCAGGGATCCAAAAGAGCATTATCCATAATTATTATACTACTATGTTTACTATTAAAAATAAAAGTATTATAACTCTTTTTACGTTATGGGTAAAACTCCTTACAGGATAATAAATACGGTAAGATAATCAGAAGTAATGGTATCAGGAATATATTCGACAGAAAGAATAAAATGCAACATGATAGAAAAGAATGAACTGTTAAAAGCAATTCGTTAATAATGGTCCTGATTACCCATTACTCATCATTCATTGCTTATTACCCATTACTTATCGATTCTTGTTTTGCTGTGGAGTATAGAGCAAAAAAAAGTCTCATACATAATTGTATGAGACTTTTAAAAATAAAATAAAAACTGGCGGCGGCCTACTCTCCCGCGTTAGCAGTACCATCGGCGCTGGTGGGCTTAACTTCTGTGTTCGGAATGGGAACAGGTGAGCCCCACCGCTAAAACCACCCTAAAGGTTGTATATAAGATGTCAGATGCAAGACATCAGATGTCAGACGAATTTGTCTGATATCTGAGATCTAATCTCTGATATCTGTTTTAAGCGATAAAAACTTTCACAAAGAGCTAACCTTGCTGCACTTTCGTGCGCCATATCAGGCTATAAATCTACGGGTAATTAGTACTACTCGGCTATGACATTACTGTCTTTACACCTATAGCCTATCAAC
>NZ_CP033922.1:2790000-2895000 GCF_003815715.1 Chryseobacterium sp. G0162
TACTACGGATTCACCTAGAATGATCTCTTTTAAAAATTTAGCTTTTACACCTGCTGCACTTGTAGTTCCTGGTAGGGTATTGTAGATGAAAAATTTAAGAGAGTCCGTTCGATCTGCATTACCTGAGTCTTTGATTTGTGCAATAATTTCGCTTAGTAATTCAGCACCATCAATTGGCTTTGGATGAAGCCCCTGGTCTTTTCTTTCTTCAATCTCTTTGATGTAATCCTTATAAATATTCATAATAGAAGTCTTTCAATATTAAAAGGCAGAATATTTCGCTGCTTCTTTACTGGTCTGTATAAATACAATTAATGACATTTTGAGATCTCGCATGGGATGCAACATTAATCCAATAAGGTCAGCATAATCTACACTCTTTTTTAAAAGTTTTTTAAATTATTAAACAATTCAAAATGTTCCCCAAAATTACGAAATTTTACGATTTTATGAGAATGAAATTATTTAGATTCTTTATAAATATGAATTTGATAATTTCTATTTTTGGTCGTAATTTTGCAGTCAAATGGTGAATATGAAAAATATCCTGAATGTTTTGTGCATTTTTATTTCGATTTCTATTTTCTCTCAGGCTAAATCTGTGAAAAAACCTATAGCGAAAAATGTTACAAAATCCGCTGTGAAAAAGGAGAAAAATGCCGTAATCAGGCATAATCCTGATCTTGTCGTTCTCAATAAAGATCTTCCCCTTCTGATCCCTAAAAAGAAAGGGGATAGCTTCGGGTATGTCAATCAAAACAGAAAATTCATCATTCAACCTGAATACCATATTGCTGTATTTTTTTATGAAGACTGTAATCTTTTGAATTCGCCGAATGAAAAAGTTAGAAAATTTGGAACAAAAGACTATGCAACTGTAGAAAAAAATATGATTTCTTATCGAGTAGACCACTCCGGAAAAAGAGTGTATCAGTTTAAAGATTCGGATTTAGGAAAATGTAAGTTTGAAGAGTATAAGCAACAACTTTTTCAAGCCTATGTTCTGAATGGTTTCTATGGAATTATTGAAA
This sequence comes from Chryseobacterium sp. G0162, assembly GCF_003815715.1. Classification (NCBI taxonomy): domain Bacteria; kingdom Pseudomonadati; phylum Bacteroidota; class Flavobacteriia; order Flavobacteriales; family Weeksellaceae; genus Chryseobacterium; species Chryseobacterium sp. G0162. Next base: position 2,791,032 of record NZ_CP033922.1, read on the forward strand.
AATCAAAATTCGTGAATGCTGCAGACTATCGCCAGTATCAGATCTATCCGCAATATCAGTATCTCTACATTATGGAAGGAGATGATGTTGCAGATCCGATGATTGTGGCTTCAAACAATGATAAATTCGGCGTGATTGATGTTAATAATAAAATTATCATTCCTTTCGAATATTCAAACATTAAAAGAAACTTCAGCTGGAAATTAGGGAAGATGTTTGAAGTGACAAAAGATGGCAAAAACTATTATTATGTAGACGCGAATAACAAAACATACTAGAACATAAACAATGAATACTATTGATCAATAATAGTGATTCATTATTTATAACTCTAATTTTTTTATACAATAAACCTTCTGATAATCGCCTTTATTATAATTTGTAACCTTAAACCTCGAATCCTGTACCACGAAAACCTGCATCTCGTATATTTTTCGTAATTTCGCGGCTGAAATAAAGGGGTGCTTTAACAGGCTGAGATTATACCCACTGAACCTGGAACAGGTAATGCTGTTTAGGGACATCAACTTTACTGAGAGTTGAATTTGTATAATATCTTATCGATCCCCTTTTATTCATTAAATGTTAAAGATTTATAGAATGAAAGGATTATTTTTTTTAGGGCTTAGTGTAGGCTCTGTAGCCTTTATGCAGGCTCAAAACACAGATTCTCTGAAGATCAGGGAAATAGAAGCGGTTAACTTTACCAAAAGACTTCCTGTTGCTAAGGAAATTATCAACGTTCAGAAAGATTTAGATGGTAAAAATCTGGGACAGGATCTCCCTATTCTTTTGAAAAATCAAACTTCAATAATTTCGACCTCGGACGCCGGAAACGGAGTAGGATATACTGGTTTTAGAATTCGTGGGGTCTCCGGAACAGCCATTAACGTGATGATGAACGGAGTTCCTTATAATGACTCAGAAAGTCAGGGGACTTTTTTTGTGAATGTTCCGGATTTAACGAGCTCGGCATCACAGATTGTAATTCAGAGAGGAGTTGGAACTTCCAATAACGGAGTTTCAGCTTTTGGAGCAAGTATCAATGTGATTTCAAGGGAGCCGGAAGAGAAATTTTATTTTAAAACCGATGATAGTTATGGTTCTTTTAATACCTATAAATATTCAGCTGAGGTAGGTTCCGGGAAATTCTGGAAGAACCGTCTTTCCGTAATGGGAAGGTACAGCAATATTCATTCGGATGGATATATAGACAGAGCTTCTTCTGATCTGCATTCTTACAACTTTACTGCCTTATTTGAAGAAGGAAAAACCAAATTGCGTTTAATGGCTTTTGGTGGGAAAGAAAAAACATATCAGGCATGGAACGGAATCAGCAGAGAAATGTGGGAAACCAATCCAAGATTCAACAATTCGGGTAAAATTGTGGATGCTAATGGGAATATTACCGGATTCTATGATAATGAAACGGATAACTACAGACAGAATCATTATCAGTTACTTTGGGAACAGAAATTCAATGACCGTTGGAATCTTGAAACAACTTTCCACTACACGAAAGGAAAGGGATATTACGAAAACTATAAGCAAGCAAGCTCTTTCTCTAAATATCAACTGCCTAATATTATTGAGAATGGGGTAACGATTACCAAATCAGATTTTATCCGAAAAAAATGGTTAAATAATGATTTCTATGGAGTTGTTTCTACGCTTTATGGGAAGTTTGAAAATCTTGACCTGAACTTTGGAGCAGTAGCCAATCAGTACTATGGAAGGCATTACGGAAACGTTACCGGAGTTTTTTATCCACAGATCCATGAAAGTGAATATTACAGAAATCGTTCTGTAAAGAATGAAGTTTCTGGTTTTGCCAAGGCCTTATACAGAATGGATAATTTTGAGTTCTTTGGAGATTTACAGCTTAGAAGCATTAACTATAATACTAAGGTCATCATGGCTGGAGACGATGATGGTGCTGACCTGGATAAAAACTGGCTGTTCTTCAATCCTAAAGCGGGGGTGAATTATAAAATAGAGGGTGGAAAGATATTCTTGTCTTATGCTCATGCTCATAGAGAACCAAATAGAGCAGATATTATGGCTAACAATGACGTGAAGCCTGAAAAGCTTCATGATTTTGAAGCCGGTTTAGAAAAGCAGTTTGGATTTTTATCCCTGACAGCGAATGTTTATTACATGTATTATGTGAATCAGTTGGTTTTGAATGGACAACTTAACAGTGTGGGGGCATTTATCCGAAGCAATTCAGGAAAGAGTTACAGACGTGGTGTGGAGATTGGTGCTTTGGCAAAGCTTTCAAAACAATGGGAGGTTTCCGGTAACATTACCTTAAGCCAGAACAGAAATCAGGATTTTAATATTGAAATTGGAAAAACACCTGTAAGTTTAGGAAATACTCAAATTTCATTTTCTCCGAATATGATTGCTAATTTGGGCATAAAGTTTAATCCAAATAAAAATTTCCAGTTTGCCTTAATGAACCAGTATGTTGGAAAGCAGTACCTGGATAATACGGAAGACAAAAATCTAGAGCTTAAAGATTATTTACTGACAGATTTTAATGCACAGTATCAGTTTAAAATTGGGAACAATGATATTGCACTAAAACTATTGGTAAACAACCTGTTCAATAAAAAGTATGTGAATAATGGTTCTGTGAGTGAAGATGGAAGTCCACTTTACTTTGCACAGGCAGGAACAAACTTCATGTTTGGAATCAGTTGGAAAATTCAATAGATTGAAAGAACTGAATGTAAATAAGTGAATTGTAAATTTACCCTGAAAGAGATTAGAGATCATGAATAGTGAACCTATTTTAATATGAAATACTCAAAAGGCTGCTTCGGCAGTCTTTTTTTATATGCGTTAAATATCTTCAAAAAGTCATGAAAAAGTTATAAATTTGCTGCCAAATGAATATTTCAGCATACATTTTAGAATATTTAAAACAATTTGGAACTGTCACGGTTCCAGGCTTTGGGGTGTTTTCTCTGAAAAATTCTAAGGCAATTATCAATTCAGAAAACGGAAGTATCCTGCCTCCTGCAAGTCAGATTGAGTTTACAATTGACTATGAAGTACAGGCTGAAGATCTTACCGTTTATATTGCTAAAGAAAAACAAATGTCTGTAGAGGCTTCCAGAAGTGATCTGAAGATACAGACTGATTTTTGGAAGAAAAAGCTTCAGGCAGAACAGGTTCTTGACATTCAAAATCTGGGAACCATCTTTACTGAAGAAGGACATACTCATTTCAAAGGAAAAAGAGTAGAAGCAGGACGTCCGGATTTTTTCGGATTAGAAGAGATCAGGTTCTCCGACATTAATAATGGAGAGAAAGTAAATACTTCAGAAAATCGCGAAAAGGATTATAAGTTTAAGAAGACCATTCTTTGGTTCTTTCTACTGATAATTCCGATTCTAGGTATTGTATACTTCGCATTTACCCAAAAGGAACTTCTCTTTGGAAAGAAATCCTTTAACAAAGTTTCTGTACAGACTTCTACCCATAGAATTGTAAAGGATACCGTGAAAGTAATGGTTCATACTCCTGAACCTCCGGTTTCAGATTCCCTGAAGAAAGATTCATTGGCAAAACCTGCCGGAAAAACGACTAAACCAGTTCCGGCTGCTCCAAAAAACACTAAGAATAAATGGCAAAAATAAAAACAGCGTCAGAATCCCTGACCATTATGACCAATATCGTTCTTCCGAACGAAACTAACTCTCTAAGAAACCTATTTGGTGGTGAACTTTTAGCAAAAATGGACAGATGTGCTTCTATTTCTGCAGCTAGACACTGTGAAAGAAGAGTAGTAACAGCATCTGTAAACCACGTTTCATTCAATCATCCGATTCCTGAAGGGGGAGTTGTTGTGCTGGAATCTAAAGTTTCTAGAGCATTCTCTACTTCTATGGAGGTATATGTGGATGTATGGTCTGATGATCCGATTAATCAGAAAAAAATTCATACCAATTCTGGAATTTATACCTTCGTTGCAGTAGATGAATTCAACCGTCCTATTCCAATTCCGGATATGGTTCCTGAAACAGAAGATGAAAAAGAAAGATATGCAGCGGCTTTCCGTAGAAAAGAACTTTCATTAATTCTTTCCGGAAGAATGAAACCTTTGGAATCTGTGGAGCTTAAGAAATTATTCCAGGAGCCGGAAGAACCACAATCTTCAAAAAAAGATAAAAAATAAGACTTTAAAATGCTTTTAATACTGGAATATCCAAATTAAAAGCATTTTGTTTTTATATCCATATAATACAATTACAGACACCTTTCTCTGAAATGATGATGGTGTTATTTTGTGAAATCAATTCTTGACATTTGTGTTTAAACTATGAAAATTCTCCTTTTAGATAAAAATCACCCACTCATCACCGAACAGCTTTTAGCTAAAGGCTTTATATTGGAAGAAGACTTTACTTCTACTTATGATGAGGTTTGTAATAAGATCAAAAACTATGATGGTATTATCATCAGAAGCCGTATTCCTTTAGATAAAAATTTTCTTGAGCAGGCTCAAAATCTGAAGTTTATTGCAAGGGTAGGTGCTGGTATGGAAAATATTGATATTCCTGTCGCTGAAAAATTAGGCATTCAATTAATTAATTCTCCGGAGGGAAACAGAGATTCAGTCGCAGAACATGTAGTAGGAATGTTGTTGATCATTATGAACAGGCTTTTCATCGCCTCTCAGGAAGTGAAGAATGGGATTTGGAAACGTGAAGAAAACAGAGGTGATGAATTACTTGGGAAGACTGTAGGTTTAATCGGATACGGAAATATGGGGAAGGCTACGGCTAAAAGACTTTCTGGTTTTGGATGTAAAGTGATTTTCCATGATATTCTTCCGGGATTGGAAGATGAGTTTGCTACTCAGGTTACTTTAGAAGAGCTAAAGGAATCTGCCGAAGTGTTGAGCTTACATATTCCCTTAACTTCTGAAACTCGTTATCTTATTGATGAAACATTTATTTCTGAGATGAAAAATGATTTCTATTTTGTCAATACGGCAAGAGGAAAAAACGTACAAACTAAAAGTTTAGTAGAAGCGTTGAGGTCGGGTAAAGTAAAAGGAGCCTGTTTAGATGTATTGGAATATGAAAAGTCCTCTTTTGAGCACCTTGAAATTGAAAATGAAGATTTACAATATCTGCTGGGATCAGAAAAAGCAATAGTTACTCCACATATTGCTGGCTGGACGCATCAGAGTAAAGAAAAATTAGCTCAGTTTATTGTAGATAAGATTGTTGGAAAATTTGCAAGCTAATTAATATAATCCCTACTGAAATTACTGATTTATGTTAGAATATAGTTGCAAATCTATTTTTAACGTAAGGTTTCCATATGAGTTTCAGTAAACAATATTTTTAAATTTTAAATTATAAAAAAGCACAGATCGAAAGATCTGTGCTTTGCCGTTTATTGCCCAAAAACTGGTATACTTATATAGCAAAGGAAATTTGCTGTTGTTTATTTTTTTATGAGTTTATGTGTACTCTCAGATCCGTCGGCTGTTGCAATCTTAATAAAATAGGTTCCAGTAGGAATTTTTCGCAGGTCTAATTGATTGGTTTCTCCAACTTTGATCAATACTTTTCCTGAAGCATCTAAAACTTGTACTGATTTAGTTATGTATTCTGATTTTATAAAGATCATTTCTGAGGCAGGATTTGGGTACAGTAGTAATTTTGTTTTGCCTGATTTTATTTCTTCAACATGTAACAAAGGTTCCGAGCAGTTTAGAGAAAAACTGTCTCCAACAAATGTCCAACCCTTATCATTAATTAATTGATTACGATATATTTGGCCGCCATTGCCATAAGTTCTTCCAACTGCTCCGACAAGTCGCCCAAGTGGAGAATTAGGATTTTCAGCCCAGCCTTTTAATGTTGCCCCATAATTTCCACAATCTAAGCCACTATAGCCAAAAATCTCTGTCAAATTGACTATTGGAGAAAGTGTCCAATTGCCTAAATTCTTATTAAAATTATTGTTAGACCAAAACATGTAAGACATGTTTGTAACATTAGAAACATCCCAAGAGGAAATGTCTTGGTTAAAACTTGGATAAGAAAACATCTGAGCCATATTTGTGACATTTGAAGTATTCCAGTTATTTAATGGCTGGTTAAAAGACTGAGATGCTTCGAACATCAATGACATATTCTGAACATTTGAAACATTCCAATTATTAATATTCTGGTTGAATGCTTTAGCACGATTAAACATGGAACTCATATTGGTTACATTGGAAACATTCCAATTGCCAATATCCTGATTGAAGGCGTCAGCATAAAAAAACATCTGGTTCATGTCTGTAACTTTTGATGTATTCCAATTACCAATTGGCTTATTAAAAGCTTTAGCATTAAAAAATAAACTACTCATATTAGTCACGTTGCCAACATTCCAGTTATTAATATTGTTTACAATTGATAAGTTTGTACACCCTGAAAAGAACGAACTAAGGTTGGTAACTCCTGAAAAATCAGGAATATCTGTTGCCGTAATTTGAATATTTGCATATCCCGAAAACATTCCTGATAAATTAGTATTCCAGGTAATTTGCCCCCATTGTGTTAGTTCTACAACTTTATCTGCGTCAGTTCCAGAGTTAAGTCTAAATGTGCCAGTTGGCATTATTGAAACATTATAGGTTCCTATTGAGGGAACGCTTATTTCTGTTAAGCCCGTGTTTCCTGTTCCATTACCTGTAATAGTAGAATTGTTGGTCTTTACATATGAATAGCTGTAGATGCCTTGAGTATTTAATTTTATTTTTGGGTTGCTAGCATCGCTCACTAAAAATTTTAATATAAGTGGAGACTGTGCCTGTAGAGCATTCATGACCAAAAAGAAGAAAGAGAAATAGTAAATTTTTTTCAACATTTATTTTTTTTTGGTTGTAAAAATACATATTTCCCATAAATAAGACATTAATTGAAAATTAAAAATGTAAATTAAGTACAAATTATTTTTTTTTGTGTATGTACTGTATTTATTTAAAATATGTATTTCTAAAAATCTGTTCTTAATTAGTTTTACAATTAAAAAAATAAATACTTAATCTAATATTATAAAAAAGTGTCTCGACATTAAGAAGATTTGCGTAAAGTGATTTATATTCTTCAAAAAAGTACATTAATAATGTTAAATAATTCATAATCTATACTGTTCTTTCATAATTTATTTTGAGTTTTACTAAATTGCCGCTCATTTTTGAATCTTATGAAGATGCGTAATTTAGTACTTGCTGTAACGGTTGCTTTATCCCTTTTATCCTGTAAAAATAAATCTGAATCCAAAGAGGTTTCAGCTGAAAATACCACCAATCTTCCGAACTATGGGAATGTAGATCTGGGAAATGTGTTTACAAAAGCAGATAGACAGCTTTCCAATAAGGAATCACTCACAGGTTATATAGATCAGTACTATAAAAAAGTATGGGAAGGCGGGGATCTTAGCGGGGGAATCTTAGTGGCAAAAGGTGACGAAATTTTATATGAAAACTATAGAGGCTTCGGAAGAGAAGGTAACCAGATGCCTATTGATAAAAATACACCATTACATGTAGCTTCGGTTTCAAAAACATTAACGGCCATGGCCATGATGAAGCTTGTAGAAGCCGGAAAAATAAAACTTACCGATCATCTTACCCAATTCTTTCCAGGATTTCCTTATCCAAATGTAACGGTTCAGACGTTATTGGACCAAAGAAGCGGATTGCCTAAATACGAATACTTTATTACCAAAATACAGCCTGCACCGGCAGAGCTTTCCAAGCAGTTTATTACCAATCAGGATGTTTTGAATATGATTATTAAATATAAACCGGATCTGGCTAGAGATACCGATACTGGGTTTATGTATTGTAATACAAACTTTGCCTTATTGGCTTTGCTGATTGAAAAAGTAACTCAAACTCCTTTTCCACAGGCGATGAAAGAAATGGTATTCACACCGCTGAAAATGACCCATTCTTATATTTTCCAGGAAAAAGATATCCCAACGGCTTCACAATCATTCTACTATGGTGGGAACAAATTATATCCACTGGATAGATTAGATCTGATCTATGGAGACAAAAATGTCTATACCACACCGAGAGACCTGCTTAATTTTTCAAAAGCAATGTATTCGAAGGACTTTCTGAAACCTGAGCTGATGCAGATGGTATTTGCGCCATACAGCAATGAAAAAGCAGGAATGAACAATTATGGTCTTGGTTTTAGAATGAAAATATTTGATAACGGTGAAAAACTGACCTATCATAATGGATGGTGGCATGGAACCAATTCCGTATTTGCCCACCTTTTAAAATCTAAAGTTACTATTGTAGCCATTGGAAACAAATATTCGGGTAAAGTTTATACAGCACTTGCATTATCAGGATTATTTGAGGATTTCCCTTTACAGAAGGATAAGCTTCATTCTGTAATGAATGACAATAAGGATACTTTGAATAACGGACACGAAGTTTTTGGAGAATAATGTTTACTTTTGCTTAAACATTTTCATGAAAAGGTTTCTTTTATTATTCGTTATCAGCTTTCTTGTGCATTCATGTGCAAGAGTGGGATCGCCTGTGGGTGGCCCAAAAGATACTTTAGCGCCAAAGTTTTTAAGTTCAAACATTGATACCACGAGGATCAACGTCAAAAGAGATATCCACGAACTTCGTCTGGATTTTGATGAATACGTGACTCTAAAGGACATCAATAAAAATCTTATTATTTCTCCACCCATCAAGAATATCAAGCGCATTCTTCCATCGAATATCGCCAATAAATTTGTTCTTATTCAGTGGACGGATACCCTTCAGGCCAACACCACCTATAATTTCAACTTTGGAAATTCTATTGCGGATAATAATGAGTCCAATATTCTCCGGTATTTTAATTTTGCTTTCTCTACAGGAGATAAGTTAGATGATCTGTACATCAGTGGCGAAGTAAAGGATGCCATGCAGATCAAAAAGAAAACCGGGACTAATGAAAATAAGCTGGTAGTTGGATTATATCAGGTAAAAGATACGATGAACTATAAGCAAAAACCCTATTATATCACCAAGGTTGATGATGACGGATATTATGAGCTGAATTATCTTTCTCCGGGAAAATATAAGATCATTGCTTTTGAAGATGAAAACGGAAACTCTGTATATGATCCGGGAAAAGAGAAAATAGGATTTAAAAAAGAAACTATTGATGTTGAAAAATCAATTTCAGGTTTAAATTTAAGTGTTTATCCATCAAAAAAGCCTTTGAAGTATTCAGATATGAAGGAGATTGCTGGTGGAATTCTTATGACGTTTGAAGGCCATCCTGATGAAGTAAAAGTTCAGTCACTCAATGATAAGCTTAAAGATATAAAAGTAACCCACACACCAAAATCAGACTCCGTTAGGATCTGGTTTGATGCAGTGAAGAATGATATAGGGCAGGAAGCGAACGAAAAACTATTATTCAGCCATAATATTGGTCCGAAAAAAGATACGGTTTATTCAGTTTCTCTATTCTATAAGTATAATAAGAAAAATGCGATGGATGTTTTCAGTGATAATGGAGGTGGTTCATTAGCTCCAAAATCTGATTTTAAAATTTCATCCAACTACTTTATTGAAAAGATTGATCCTTCAAAGTGGAAATTAGCTATTAAAGGAGACTCTTTGAATACTCTGCCGTTTACTGCTAAGATTTCAGAGACTAATCCTTATCAGATTCAGGTGAATTCCGATTTTATCAGTGGAAAAGATTATCAGCTTACCATTCCTAAAGAAACCGTTTCTTCTTTTTATACAAAAAATACTCAATCCAAGCGTTTCGATTTTACTGTTGATAAAATAGAACAATTCGGAAGCCTTGAATTCACTCTTACCAATGCTCCTGCTTCTAACTATTGGATTCAGTTACTGGATTCCTCAGATAAAGTGGTGTATCAGAAATATACCAAAGGAGATAAAGTGAAATTTGATATTCTGAAACCAGAAGAATATGTAGTCAGAATATTGGTGGATAATAATAATGATAAGTATTGGGGGGAAGCTGATTTCGCCAGTGAAACTTTTGCAGAGGATGCCTATGTTTTCTATAAAAAAGCTTTGATAAAAGCCTTATGGGAAACAAGAGAAGAATGGGACCTGAAAGATACCAGGACACTGGATAATCCTAAAGGGACAACGGCTCCAACCGTACCGGTTACTCCTCCGGTTTCCGAAGAGAAAGAGAAAGCTGTGATACAGGAAAGTAAAAAAGAGTTAAAATCTGCAAATGCAGTCATAACTCCGGTTAAATAGATTTATGAAGACGGCAAAGAAAATAATTTTTTGGACCCTGGTGGCGTTTGCTCTTATCCAGTTTTTTCCAATTGATACAGTAAATCAACCGGTTGATTCTAAAGTGAATTTTGTTCAGATGAAGAACAGTCCGGAAAAAGTGCGTACGCTTCTTAAAAATGCTTGTTATGACTGTCATTCAAACGAGACGGTTTATCCAAAGTATGCTTATATAGCACCTATTTCATGGTCTGTGAAAAGTCATGTGAATGATGGACGTCAGCATCTTAATTTTTCTGTTTGGGGAACCTACAATAAGGAATTAAAAGAGAATATGCTCGACAGGTCTATGGAAGCTCTTAAACATAAGACAATGCCGTTTCCAGGATATATTGTCTACCATAAAGAAGCTAATTTATCAGAAGCAGAAAGAACTTTGCTTATTCAGTATTTTGATGAAATGCTGAAATCGAAAACCTATTAATTAAAAATATAATTCCCACAGATTCCACAGATCATCACAGAGTTTATGCAAAATGCATCTGTGTAATTCGTGAAATCTGTGGGAAAATTGTTTTTAGTTATAAAAAAACTCCCGCAGATTTTACAAACTTAACAGGTGGATAGAATCCGGTAATCTGCCTCATTTGCAAAATCTGCGGGAGCATATATTACAAAAATTATTTATTCAGATAACTTTCAAAAAATCTCTTTTGAGAATCAAAAGCAATCTCATTAAGGTCAAGTTCCTGTAAAGGAATCCATACCGCTTCCGAGATCTCTGAAAGCTCAAGATTTACCTCAAATTTCTCCGAAATAGTATACTCATAAAAGAGATCAATGGTATTATAATCAATTTCTTTATACTGATAGATATTCGGAAGACTGGTAAGGTATTTCAGGTTAGAAATATCAATATCAAGCTGTAGCTCTTCAAAAAGCTCTCTTTTACAGGTTTCCTCTGCACTTTCTTTAGGGTCAACAAAACCTCCGGCAAGATCCAGTTTTCCTTTTTTAGGATCTCTGTTTCGTCTGGTAAGGTAAACTTCATCGCCACATCTTATAACAACCGCTACAGCGCCTGCTACGTTGTTGTACAGGGTAAAACCACATTCGGGGCAGCTCCATTTCTTTTCATCATCCCAATGTAAGGTCTCTTTGCCACAGCTTGGGCAATATTTCAATACTTTCATCTGTCTATAATTATTTTTCAAAGGTCAGATAAACCTTTAGCTTCACTGAGTAATATTCATATTTCTCGGGTGATAACTTAAGATCACATCCCTTAACTCTTCTGTCTTCAGATGAGTATAGATCTCTGTCGTGGTAATGCTGGAGTGACCCAACATTTCCTGGATATAACGGAGATCCGCTCCATTCTGCAATAAATGAGTCGCAAAAGAATGCCTGAAGGTATGCGGAGAAATCTTCTTATTAACGCCTGCTTTATCAGTAAGTTCTTTAATAATAAGAAATACGATCACTCTTGACATGGAAGTTCCACGGCTGTTCAAAAACAGAGTATCTTCATATTTCTTATTGATCTTTCCTTTAGAGCGCACCTCCTTAATATAACTTTCCAGAAGCTCAGCAGTGTAATCTGCTAAAGGCACAAAGCGGGTTTTATTTCCCTTTCCGTGTACCTTAATATATTGCTCCTTGAAGTTGATATTGGAGATTTTCAGATCAATAAGTTCAGATACACGGAGTCCGCAACCATACAGTACCTCTATGATACACTGGTTTCTTTTTCCGAGATCTGTATTGACCTCAATGGCAGCAATGATTTTATTAATATCCGGCAGGCTTAACGTATCCGGCAGGTATAGTCCCAGTTTAGGGCCTTCAAGTAACGCTGCAGGGTTGTCTTCACGATATTCATCTTCCAGTAGAAATTTAAAGAAGGCTTTGATGGAAGATATCCATCTTGCCTGTGATCTCTCACTGAATTTCTGTTTGGAAAGATTGAAAATGTATTCCTGCAGGTTTTCGTATCCGATAGAATCTGGACCGATGTTTGCCAGATCTTCTTCTGCGTAATCTTTTAGTTTCTTAATGTCCCGAACATAGGCGTCGAGCGTGTTGTCTGAAAAATTTCTTTCGAAACGAAGAAATATTTCAAAATCTTTGATCTTTTCATCCCAAGTCATTTGTGCTTATTTTTTTAGTTCACATTCCGATATTTGTTCTATTTCAATATTATGGCCTCTCAGGAACGATATTCCATCGTCGTCCGAATACTCATTAATATACACCAGTCTTGTAATACCTGCCTGCAGGATCAGCTTACTGCATTCCTTGCAGGGTGACAATGTTAAATATAACGTTGCTCCTTTTGCAGATTGTGTTGAAGCTGCCAGCTTTAAAATTGCGTTGGCTTCAGCATGCAATACATACCAGTGCGTTTTTCCCTCTCCATCTTCACAGCAGTTTTCGAACCCCATAGGAGTTCCGTTGTAACCATCTGAAATAATCATCCTATCTTTTACGATAAGAGCCCCTACTTGTTTTCTCTTACAGTAGGAGAGTTGCGCCCATTCCTGGGCCATTTTTAGATAAGCTTTATCAAACTTATTCATACCGCAGCATTAGTTTTCGAAATAATTTGGATTAAAATCTTTTAGAAAGATTAGAAGCTCGGCTTTCTTTTCTCTAGGAAAGCAGCTACTCCTTCTTTCTTATCTTCCATTTCGAAAAGTTCTCCAAAATATTTAATTTCAGTTTCAAAACCTTTCTCCGTATCCGATAAATTTACGGCGTTGATCGCCTTCGATATTGCCATTGGTGAATTATGGGCAATAGTACTCGCTAATTCTTTCGTTTTGGTTAATAATTCTTCAATAGGGTATACTTCATTGACCAATCCAATCTCTTTTGCTTTTTGAGCAGGGACCATTTTGGCAGAGAAGATCATTTCGTTGGCAATACCTTTTCCGACAAGTTTGGGAAGCCTTTGGGTTCCTCCGTATCCTGGAATTAATCCCAGTGTTACTTCAGGAAGTCCTAATCGGGCGTTTTCCGATGCATATCTGATATGGCATGCCATGGCAAGCTCTAAACCTCCTCCTAATGCAAAACCGTTGACGGCAGCAATGACAGGTTTGGATAGGTTTTCAATTTTGTTAAACAATGTATTTTGTCCGTTTCTTGCAAGTTCCTCAGCTTTTTCCTGTCCGAAGTCACTGAACTCCTTGATATCAGCTCCAGCTACAAATGATTTTTCTCCGCTGCCTGTAAGGATAATTACCCTGCAGGAAGTATCAGAATTAAGCTCATCCAATGCGGTGCTGATCTCCTGAATAGTCTTTGCATTTAATGCATTTAAACTCTCAGGTCTGTTTATGGTAATGATAGATAATTTATCTTCCTTTTTTAATAATATATTTTCGTAACTCATTTTTCCACTTTAAAATATCATCCCTTGCAAATTATGAATTTTTTACAAAAAAAAGGAAAAAATATTATTTTTTTTTCCCTTTTTTTAATTTATTGTTCAATATGATTATTTCGAGTGATTCATCATATTTGCATCGATATTGATATTTAGTTGTGAAGCTACTTTCATGCCAAGCTCAATGTTGGCGCGGAAAAAGTGACATAATTGTCTGTTGATAATTTCCTCTCTTTTAGGTCCACTGATTCCCTTCATGCTGCCTACGATATTTTGGATCAGATTATTCCTGTCTTCTGCATTCATTGCTTTAGAATAAAGAAGCCCCGGTTGCGTATAATGATCGCTGTCATTATCATTTCTGTTGTAGTTGGCAACATGAGCGCTATCTAATTCATATTCATAGTTTTTGTAAGAAACATCGGGGTTGATGTCATCAAAACTATTGGGATAATAATTCGGTTTATCCTGATACTGGCTGGAATCTGCCATATAACCATCTCTCTGATAATTATTGACAGCAAAAGGACATCTGTTTACTTCTAATTGATGAGCATTTACACCTACTCTGTATCGGTGGGCGTCTGGGTAAGAGAATAATCTTCCCTGAAGCATTTTGTCCGGAGAAAAACTAATTCCGTTGATCAGACTGCTTGGTGAGAATGTAGATTGTTCAACATGAGCAAAATAGTTGACAGGAACTTCATTCAATTCCATTTCTCCTACTTCAATCAAAGGGAAGTCATCATGGAACCAAACCTTTGTCACATCAAAAGGATTCCATCTGAAATCTTTTGCCTGTTCCTCAGTCATCACCTGGATGTACATGGTCCATTTCGGAAAATCTCCATTTTCGATAGCATTGCAAAGATCTTCCTGTGCAAAGTCCGGGTTTTCTCCTGCCATTTTCACTGCATCCCCATCGGTGAAGTTTTTCACCCCTTGTTTTGTTTTGAAGTGGAATTTTACCCATACTCTTTCATTTTTATCATTAATCATGGAGAAAGTATGAGATCCGAAGCCATGCATATGTCTATAGCCATAAGGAGTTCCTCTGTCTGACATAAGTATAAGAACCTGATGAAGTGATTCCGGGTTTAAACTCCAGAAATCCCACATCATTGTGGCGCTTTTTAAATTGGTTTTTGGAACCCTTTTTTGGGTATGAATAAAATCCGGGAATTTTTTGGCATCCTTAATAAAGAATACTGGTGTGTTATTTCCTACCAGATCCCAGTTTCCATCTTCCGTATAAAACTTCAGCGCAAATCCTCTTGGGTCCCTTGCTGTATCTGCGCTTCCTTTTTCACCACCAACGGTAGAAAAACGGGCAAACATTCTGCAGGAGTTTCCTACTTTTGAAAATAATTTAGCCTTAGTATACTGGCTGATGTCATGCGTTACGGTAAAAGTTCCATACGCTCCGCTTCCTTTGGCGTGTACAATTCTTTCAGGAATCCTTTCCCTAACGAAATGTGCAAGATTTTCCTGAAGGACAAAGTCTTGCAGCAATACCGGGCCTCTTGGTCCTACCGTCTGGGAATCCTGATGCTCAAAATAAGGTGCGCCGTTGCTTAACGTTAATTTTTTAGAATCCATATATTGATGATTTGAATAATTATTCTCGTATTTTCTAAATCGAAGTGTAAAGGTACTAATTATCAAATTTACTTGAATTTTTAATTGCTAATAACAAAAACGTTATATCTTTGTAATAGATAATATTAATCAAATGAACATTCAACAATTGGAGTATCTTATCGCTGTGGATAAGTATAAACATTTTGGAAAAGCGGCTCAGGCGTGCTTCATTACCCAGCCTACCTTAAGTGCCATGATACAGAAATTTGAGGATGAATTGGATGTGAAGGTTTTCGACAGAACTACACACCCGATCCGTACTACAGATGTAGGTCTTCAGATCATCGATCAGGCGAAGGTGATTATAGAATCTGTCAATGAGCTGAAAAACAAAGCCAACCTGTTGAATAACATTTTAGGTGGAACCATTAACCTTGGAATTATTCCAACTGTTTCTTCGTTTATCTTGCCTACTGAGATTTTCAAATTCCTAGAGACGAATCCGAAGATCCAGATGAATGTAAAGGAAATGACAACGGATAATATTATTAAAGCTTTGAAAGCAGGAGAATTGGATGCTGGAATTATTTCTACGCCATACGATACCGCTGATGAGTTTTACCAGGATTTCTTATTCAATGAAGAGTTAATGATCTACAGTTCCAATACGGAAGCAAATAAAAAGAACTCTTACATTATTCCTGAAGAATTGAATGTAGAAAAAGTTTGGTTGCTTGAAGAAGGAAACTGTTTGAGAAATCAGTTCGAAAATATCTGCCATCTGAAAGAAAATACCCTGAAGCCTAAAAATTTAGATTTCTTAGCTTCCAATATTCAGACTTTGGTACACATGGTAGACAAAGTAGGAGGGATCAGTATTCTTCCGGAATTGGCGTTAAGTCAACTTTCTGAAGAGCAGAAAAAGAATGTTTTCAGATTCAAGAAGCCTTTCCCTTACAGAGAAATCAGTATTATTTACTATAAGCCAACCTTTAAGCAAAAGATCATTGATGAATTGGCGCACTCTATCAAAAATTCTTTGGAGCTTAAGTTGAATTACCACGAAAGTCCGAAAGAATTTGTAAGCATCAAGCCTCAGTAGTCAAGAGGCTTTACAATGATACAAATCATTAATTTAAAGAAAATTATAATTAATAAACAAAAATTTTGAGTATTACGAAAATAGTGCTTAAATTTGCTGACGTTTATTAACGAGGAAAAATTTGACCTGATTGCAACCTCTATAAAAATATGCTAAAACAGTATTCTTTTTTCTGGGCAATTTTATTCTTATTTTTCTTCATCACTATTTTTTAATCTAAAAAACAAAGAATAATATGTCTTATTTATTTACATCTGAATCAGTTTCAGAAGGACATCCGGATAAAATCGCCGACCAAATCTCAGATGCATTAATCGATCATTTCTTAGCATACGATAAAAGTTCAAAAGTAGCATGTGAAACTCTTGTAACAACAGGACAGGTAGTACTGGCAGGAGAAGTAAAATCTGATGCTTACCTTGATGTACAGACCATTGCCAGAGAAGTAATCAACGGAATTGGGTATACAAAAGGTGAATACATGTTCAATGGTGATTCTTGTGGAGTAATCTCTGCGATCCATGAGCAGTCTCCGGATATCAACCAGGGGGTTGACAGAGCCGTAAATGATGAGTCATTCGAAGCTAAGGCAAATGCTCAGGGTGCTGGTGATCAGGGAATGATGTTTGGGTACGCTACAAACGAGACGGCAAATTATATGCCTCTTGCTTTGGATTTAGCACACACAATCCTTAAAGAACTTTCTGCGATCAGAAGAGAAAATAAAGAGATTGCTTACTTACGTCCTGATGCAAAAAGCCAGGTAACCATTGAGTACTCTGACGATCATAAACCAATCAGAATTGATTCTATCGTAGTTTCTACTCAGCACGATGACTTCGGAACAGAAGAAGAAATGCTGAACAAAATCCGTGAAGATATCAAGAACATCCTTGTTCCTAGAGTGGTTGCTCAGCAGACTGAGGAAATCAAAGCTCTATTCAACGATCAGATCAAATATCACATTAACCCTACAGGTAAATTTGTAATCGGTGGTCCTCACGGAGATACAGGTCTTACAGGGAGAAAAATTATTGTAGATACTTACGGTGGTAAAGGAGCTCACGGTGGAGGTGCTTTCTCTGGAAAAGATCCTTCAAAAGTAGACAGAAGTGCTGCGTATGCAACGAGACATATTGCTAAAAACCTTGTAGCAGCTGGTGTTGCTGATGAAGTTTTGGTGCAGGTTTCTTATGCGATTGGAGTGGCTGAACCTTGTGGTTTATACATCAATACTTATGGAACGGCTAAAATTGATCTTCACGATGGAGATATCGCTAAAAAAGTGTCTACTATTTTCGATTTAAGACCTTACGCTATTGAGCAGAACTTAAAATTAAGAAACCCTATCTATCAGGAAACGGCTTCTTACGGACATATGGGTAAAGAGCATTATGTAGCTGACAAAACATTCAACAAAGGTCATAAGAATGAGCTTACGTTGGAGGGGCTTGAGTTCTTTACTTGGGAAAAACTAGACAAAGTTGACGAAATTAAAGCCGCTTTCGGAATTTAATTTTTTCTCCAGACTAAATATTATGAACTGCTTTATCTTCTGATAAGGCAGTTTTTTTTAATTTTACAGCTTAATAAATTGAAAGATGATGAATTTTCGAACTGCAGTTGCCATTCTATCCCTGTTTTTGCTAAGTACATTGGTGAAAGCACAATATACCATGCATAAAATGATCAGTGTAGGATATACCTACCAGAATCAAAGCTTTGGAGAAGTAGGTGGGAAGTTGCTTTTTCTTAAAAATGATGATGTAATTTACAGATTGGGCGGCTCTGCTTTAATGGGAGTAGCAGATTCAAAGTTTGCCATTATGCCGAAATTGCAGGCAGACGTTTTACTTAATTTTGAAAAGAATGTGGATTTCTACCACTCTTATTACTTTTTAATGGGGGCGGAAGGAACCAACAAATATATTGCTCCCAAGATAGGGGTTACCTTATTTGGTATGCTTGATCTTACCGGAGGGTATGCTTTTCCTATTGGAGATGCCAGATTAAATGGAAAAGAAATGAAAGGGTTAAATATTAATTTTACATTAAATATCCCTACTGTATTCATTCATGATATGTTTAAATGATTTTTTTTAAATTTTTATAGTGAAAATTTAATAATTGCTTAACAGTTATTAAAAAATTATTATATTTACGCCATAATATAATTGTACCGCCTATCGAAGAGACTCTACTCTGAAGAACTGTTTTGTATATACAGCAAAAACCAGATAATGTATCTGGGCGATAGCTGGGCTGCAAATATTATATTGAGAAGAGTTATGAAATCAAAATCGGATAGTTTACTAATTTCGCTTTACCAGAAAGGTGACGAGGGCGCATTATCAACCCTTATTCATCGTCATCAGAGAGAACTGTTTACATTCATTTTTTACAAAATAAATGATGAAGATTTAGCCAATGATATTTTTCAGGATACATTCATGAAAATTATTGTGATGCTAAAAGAAGGACGTTACAACGAAGAGGGTAAATTTATCCTTTGGGCTAAAAGAATCTCTCACAACCTTATCATCGATCATTTCAGATCAAAAGCCAAAAACATTAAAGTTTCGGAGACTACTTTTGAGTCGGACGAATATTCTATTTTTGACCTGATCAGAGAGCCTTCTGAAAATATTGAAGATCAGCTGGTGACCAATCAGATCCAGGAAGACCTACTGAGGATGTTACAATTTCTTCCCTTAAATCAACAAGAAGTAATTAAATTGAGGTTTTTTGACGGATTGAGTTTTAAGGAAATTGCCGATCATACCGATATGAGTATTAATACCACATTAGGGAGAGTAAGATATGCGTTGATAAACCTGAGAAAAATCATGGAAGAAAATAACATAATATTAACCAGATAGATAATATTCTATGAAATTTCACGTTTTAAGGAAAACATACTTCGCTTATGAAAAAAAATGACTCCTTAAAAGTGAAAACTTTGAAACCTAAAAAACAAACCATCGATTTTCTGCTCAATTTTTCTAAAAGTATTGAAATTGTGAAAAGCAAGAGCAAGAATTATCCTATTACAAAAAATTAAAATTATTAACTTTGTGCTGTATGAAAATGCAGCACGTTTTTTTTGACCTGGACAATACGCTCTGGGATCATCGCAGAAATGCCTATCTGGCCATCAAAGAACTTTTCGAAAAACAGGAAATCAATTCGAAGTATAATATCGACTTTGAAGAGTTTCATGCTGTTTACCATGATATCAATGAAGAATTATGGGAGAAAATCAGAGATGGAATTATAGGCAAAGAGTATTTGAGAGAACACCGTTTTTATGACTCCTTCATGCATTTTGGAGTAGACAATAAGGAGCTTTCCCTTTATTTTGAGGAAAACTTCCTGGATAATATTGTAAGTCATAATGAACTGGTAGAAGGGGCAGAAGATGTCCTTGAATATCTGAAGTCTAAGAATTATAAACTCCATATTATTTCTAACGGCTTTCAGGAGGTAACAGAAAGAAAATGTACCCTTTCCGGAATTGCGCCTTATTTTGAAACCATTACCAGTGCAGATGCGGTGGGAGTAAGGAAACCGAATCCAAAGATTTTTGAATATTCCCTTGGGCTTTCTGAAGCTAAGAAGGAAGAGAGTATCATGATTGGTGATGACTGGATTGCTGATGCATTGGGAGGAAGAGATTTCGGAATGGAAGCGATCTTCTTTGATGTGTATAAAGAAGATAAAAAAGAAGCCGGATTAAAGGCTATTACCCATCTTCAACAGATTAAGGAATACTTATAAAATTTTAAGACGATTCAGTCTGAAATGAAAGCCATTAAGTTCATCTTAATGGCTTTTCTGTTTAAAATATACTGATAATAAAAATATAGTTTTCGGTTTGTCATTCTGAATACAAACTGTAGTTCAGAAGTGGGATGAAGAATCTATTGAATATTATAAAGTGAGATTATTCCTTACGTCAGAATGACAACAATGGTGTAAAATGATAGAAGTGTGAAATATATTATTCTCATTTCTTTCACATACTCAATTTACCCTCTTATTTTCTGCACATTAAGTTTTTCCCAATTCTTTCCCAAATTGATTTGGAACTTTGCTCCATAATAATGACAGAAAAATTAAATCTTATGAAAAATGTAAAGAAAATCACAGGGATATTTATTTTAATCTTCTTATTGATAGGAGGTTTGGTTTCAGCACAAGACAGAGCAATTAACCCTAATCAATTACCTAAGACTATCAAAACTTTTCTTGCGGGCCATTTTAAAGGAATTCCAGTTTCATCTGCTATTGAAGACAGAGAAATCTATGGGATTGACGAATATAAAGTGTATCTGAATAACGGAATGAAGGCAGAATTTGATAGTAAAGGAAACTGGAAGGAAATAGATGGTAAACATCAAAAAATACCTTACGGTTTTATTCCTGCCTCCATTAAAAACTACAGCAGCAGAAATTTCCCAAACACTTACATCGTTAAGATAGAAAAGAAGAGATGGTCTTATAAAGCGGAACTTTCCAACGGATTGGAGCTTGAATTTGACAGAAATGGGAATTTTAAAAAAATTGATGACTAAAATTATTTAAGAGTAACAATAAAATTTTAAGATTATGGTAAACTGGAGCATCATAAAAAGTGAAGGAAGAAAAACGTCTTCCGCTAAGATTAGAAAGAGTATTGTGTCTTTTATGACTAAGCACCATCCGTGCAGTGTTATAGATTCTATTGAGAAAAAATATAATGCTTATAAAATTCACCTGATGAATGGCTTATGCCTTATTTTCGATGAAGATGGACGTTATGTGAAAATGAGTTAATGATTTATGAAAGAAAGTTGGAAAGAAGGGAACAGAGGGTATGTATATATCATTGATCTGCTTTGTATCATTTATCAAATGGTTCTTATTCTGACGATGTTTGGATATTAATTGTTTCATCCTCAGTTCCTATACTTTCCTCTTATTATTCTGTAATTTTATATATTTGATATAAGCTATCCAAGCAGCAGAACCTATGAAGATTTTAATAGTAGAAGATGAACCGGACTTAAGGGATACTGTACAGAAGTTTCTGGAAGCAGAACATTTCATTGTAGAACAGGCTGAGAATTACAGTTCCGGGTTGGAAAAGATTATTTCCTATGAATATGATTGTATCCTTCTGGATATTATGCTGCCGGATGGAAATGGAATAGATTTGTTACGGGAAATCAAAAAAATGCACAAAAAAGACCCAGTGATCATTCTTTCTGCCAAGGATTCTGTGGATGATAAAGTGACAGGACTGGAAATAGGTGCCGATGATTATCTGGCAAAACCTTTTCATCTTGCAGAGCTGATGGCGAGAATCAGGTCTGTAATAAGGAGAAAAAATCAGGATGGTGAGAATGTCATCAGATATAAAAATATCAGTATTGATCCGGAAAACAGAGATGTTAAGGTAGGAAATGAAGAGTTGATACTTAACCGAAAAGAATATGACCTTTTGTATTACTTTGTCATTCATCCTGAAAAAACTTTGCAGAAAACCACTCTTGCAGAAGCGATCTGGGGAGATTATATCGATCAGGCAGACAGCCTTGATTTTATTTATTCACAAATTAAAAATCTCCGTAAAAAACTGAAAACGCTCAACGCTGAAGCCGATTTTCAAGCTGTATACGGGATAGGATATAAATTCGTCTGATGAAGGTTTCCTTAAAATATTACACGATAAAGTACCTTATTATGATCCTGCTGGTAATTATTGCCGTTTGGGCCGGATTATTCTATGCCTATATTCTGGATGAGGTACATGATAATGTAGATGATGGACTTAAGGATAGAAAAATACAGATTATCAAGGCTGTATATCTTAATCCACAGTTGTTGAAAAATAATGATTTTGGATTCAATGAATTTAAGATCATGCCGATTACTGCTGGAGAATATAAGAATAAAAGCAGGCTTTATAATAAGATGTATTATATGGAGTATGATGATAAAGACCAGCCTTACCGGGTATTGGAAGCGGATTTTATCGATCAGTATAAAAATCATCAAAGGCTTGTCATCAGAACTTCAACCGTTGAAGAAGATGAACTGATTTATGATCTTACAACGGCTTTAATTGTTCTCTATATTTTTTTGGTGATAAGTATTGTTGCAGTTAATGGTTATCTGTTGAATAAAGCAATGCGTCCTTTCTATTTGATTCTGGATAAACTGAAAAAATATCAGTTTGGAATTCCTTTTTCTCAGGAAGAGCAGAATTATTCAATCAAAGAATTTGAAGAGCTGAATGTGGAAATCAATGAGATGATCGAGCGTAATGAGCTTGTTTTCTATCAGCAGAAACAGTTTATTGAAAACGCTTCTCATGAGCTTCAAACGCCGCTTGCGATTGTTATTAATAAAATAGACCTTTTGATTCAGAATGAAAATCTGGATAAAAAGAACCTGACCTTTCTCACTGAAGTTAAAAATGATCTGAGAAGAATGGTAGGATTGAATAAATCTCTGTTAATGCTTTCCAAAATTGAGAACAGCCAGTTCAATGCAATATCAGACGTTGATTTTAATGCTATGGTTAATAAGCTTGTGCAGAATTATGAAGATTTTATTGCCTTTAAAAATGTAAAGGTTAATATTATTGAAAAAGGTGTATTTAAAGCCGATTTTAATCAGGATCTTGCAGATATTCTCCTGTCTAACCTTCTTAAAAATGCTGTTAAATACAATAATGAAGAGGGAACTTTAAATATTTTTATTGAGAACAACAGAATTATCTTTCAAAATAGCGGAATGCAGGAATCGCTAGATAAAACCAGAATTTTTAACCGCTTTTATAAACAGGGTTCAGATCATACCTCTACAGGTTTAGGATTATCTATTATCAAGACAATCATTAAACAGTATCCAGGTTGGGACATTTCTTACGAATTTGAAGATACTATGCATTACTTTATTCTTATGAGAAATAAAAAGTAATGTGAAATAAAAAAGCCCTTCAATTGAAGGGCTTTGTATGTTTAAAACTCAGGATTAAAATCCTAAGCTTGTTCTTACTCTTTTAAGAGTTTCCATAGCGATAGGCTTTGTCTTTTCAGCTCCTTGCTGAAGTTTCGCTTCCAGCTCATCAAGATTGTTCATATAATAATTGAACGTTTCTCTCTCCTTTTCAAAACGAACCAAAATAAGATCTAAAAGCTCTTTTTTAGCGTGTCCGTATCCGAAGTTTCCTGCAAGATATTTTGCTCTTAATTCCTCAGTTTGCTCAGGGGTAGCGATTAGTTCATAAATCTGGAATGTTTTATCTGTTTCAGGATCTTTAGGATCTTCTAAAGACTTAGAATCAGATTCAATACTCATTACCTGCTTTTTCAGTTCTTTTTCAGGTAAGAAGATGTTGATGATATTTCCCATGGATTTTGACATTTTACGGCCATCCGTTCCAGGAACATATTTAGTGTCTTCCTGAAGTTCAGATTGTGGAAGTACAAAAACTTCGCCCATTTGGTTATTAAACCTTGAAGCTACATCTCTTGCAATTTCCAAATGCTGAAGCTGATCTTTTCCTACAGGAACAATCTCTGCATCATATAGTAAAATATCGGCAGCCATTAAAATAGGGTAGGTAAAGAGACCCGCATTTACATCCTGAAGTCTGTCAGCTTTATCCTTAAATGAATGCGCTAATGTTAATCTTTGATAAGGGAAAAAACATGATAAATGCCAAGATAGTTCACAGGTTTCAGCGATATCACTTTGTCTGTAGAAAAATGTTTTTTCGGTATCTAATCCACAAGCAAGCCAAGCCGCAGCAATCTCGTAGGTATTTTGTCTTAAAGTTTGCGCATCTTTAATCTGAGTCAGCGTATGAAGATTCGCAATAAATAAAAATGATTCATTTCCCTCCTGCTTTGAAAGTTCGATCGCAGGAATAATTGCCCCTAATAAATTTCCAAGATGGGGTGTTCCGGTGGCTTGAATGCCGGTAAGAATTCTTGACATTTGTTTAAAATTTATATTTAAAAATTAATGAATTGCAAATTTACGCAAAATTACTTTCTAATTGTGTTATAGTATTCGATTCCTACTCTTTTCTTTAGTGAAGAATTCTGGATCAATAAACCTATTTCTTTAATTCAATTTTATAAATAAATGTAAGAACCTTGAAATGCCAAAGTGTTAAAGTTTGTTCTGCTGATATAATATCATTTTCGGAACCAATAATGAGACGATCACGGAAAGAACGTATAAATTGTGACCAATATTCACCTTTAGAATCTTTAAGTAAAAAATAGAAACCTGCATCCCCAAATTTTTTTCCTGAAGAATCTAAAATCAGTTCCCCACTTTTTCCGATGCTAGGAGTCATCAACACGGTTGCATTCCCATTAGGTAAAGGAAATACAGCCTTTACGCAAGTTTTTCCTGACGGTAAATTGCTGATGCCATACACTCCGGAATAGATCACTTGCCCGGTTGATTCAATAGAACGAAACCAAAATGTGTGTTTTATTCCATTGGTCGTTGGGTCGGTGAGGTTGATGATTTCGCTTTTTAGAGATTCTGAATTGTCAATGTTTTTTGTAGGAATATTCAGTTGGTTAATTCTATTACTGAATAATTTATTAATTAAAATTCCAAAAAATTTGAAAAATGGATTCCATTCTATAGAAAAATTTAAGTTATAATTTGAGGTGTTTTCATAGAAGTCAATCACATTTTTGGATAAATTGGAGAACTCAGTTTCAGATAAGTTAAGCTTTAGCATTGAAGGAATAATACCTTTTACTTTTGAGCCTTTTTCTACAATTAAATTCTCTTTTTCTGCAAATTGATGAATAAAATCTTCGCTCATTGCAGTCAAGCTCCCAAAAGGCCCCATCAGCCAGAGAGAATTTTCAGGCTTAATTTTTCTTCCACGCAGAATTACCCATTGTTGAGTAAACCAATCCTGGAACTTCTGTATGGGATAAGCCAATCTCATTTTAGTTGTTTTTAAGATTTGGAATAATGTTGCGTTGCCCATTCCATTCCCCAAATTCTGAAATGGGTTTAAAGCGCAACGTTGTAAATTCAAAATGAAAATCTTTTCGATCTCTTTCTTTCATTGCATCGGCGTGCCTTTCTGGTTTTGGAACTTTGCTATGTCCATGAACCATATCAGTCATTTCTTTTTGATTTTTCCAAATTGAAAAAGTGGAAACGGTATTAAGAAATTTGATGGAAGCTAAAGACAAAGTGGTTGCCGGATGATCCCGAACCAATTTTTCAACCGGCCTTCCCCAATGAATAAATCTGGGAATTTCCAAAAATTTCATTCTGGCAATGGTTACTGCAACGACTGGCGAATTCGGATTTTCAAATTCTAGGGTTTCATCAGGAATTTCAAACTTGTTGAATTTTCCCCATTTTCTCATAAAAGTTAATCTTGTGTGCCAACCTTCAGATAAAATTTTGCCTAGACTGTCTTTAGCTAAAAAATTTTCGATATCCCTTTCATTTTCCCATTGTGCAAATACAGCGATTTGTCTTATCAACATTCGGGAGGGTGAAAAAATAGGAGAGCCTAAGGTCATCACCGTCATAATTTCTGCGTGAATTAACCCAGAGATATTTCTTGATTTCGGTGAAGAAAAAAGAATTCTGAGCGCAGAAAAGTAATCTGTTTTTACTAAATGATACGTGAAGACACTCATTTTTTGTGATTGTATTTGTTTTTAATACTAAGGAATCAAAATCTTTTCTCCTCCAAATTTTGGCTGTACACCAAGGATAAGATCCCAATATACTTTAGCCTTTGCCAGATACTCTCTCAAATTAGTCTTTAAACCTGCGTATTTATTTACATCTTCTGCATTATACCCAAAAGCCTGTATCCCGTTTTTCTGAGCTAGAAATACTGCTCTTTCGTTGTGGAATTTCTGAGAGATAATAATAATCTTGGTTTGTCCGAAAATATCCTTTGCTCTTACTACGGAATCCAAAGTGCGAAATCCTGCATGGTCTAAAATGATTTTATCCTGTGGAATCCCCTGCTGAACCAATGCAATTTGCATATCTTCCGGTTCATTATAGTCTTTGCTGCTGTTGTCACCACTTACAATAATGTATTGAATCTTTCCACTTTTAAAAAGATCTGTAGCTGCTTTAATTCTGTTATAGAAATAAGCATTGGGCATTCCATTGTTTAAGGTTTTTCCTGTTCCTAAGAGTAAAGCGGTTTTTGCGGTTGGTACATCGGCGATATTGTAAGATACAGAAGCTGCACTTTCCTTTTTAATGCTATAATTAGCCCAGGCAATAAAAATAATTCCTGCTACCAGAAGAAGCAGGAAAAATTTAAAAATATTTTTGATTGTTTTTCTCATTCGAAATACATCTGTTAGAATTCAAGTCCGTTCGGGAAAGCTTTTTTTCTGAATATTAATAAGAAAGCAGCTCCTACGGTAATGGCTGAATCGGCAACATTGAAAATATATTTAAAGAATTCAATATGTTTTCCACCAATGATAGGCCAGCTATCGGGAACATACCAGTCCACTACTGGGAAGTGAAGCATATCCACAACGCATCCTTTCATAAAAGTAGAGTATCCCTGTCCGAAAGGAACAAATTTTGAAACCCCGCCATAACCAATCCATCGGTCTGTACTGGCATCATACACCGTTCCGCTATCGAAGATCATTCCATAAAACATGCCATCAATAAGGTTTCCGATAGCTCCTGCAAAGATAATCGCCATTGGAATTAAAAGGTAGTTGGAGGCACCTTCTTTGATCCATTTTTTAAACATGTAAACCATTCCTCCAATCAGGAAAATCCTTAGGATGACAAGAAAATACTTTCCGATAATACCACCAAAATGAAATCCATAAGCCATTCCTGGGTTTTCAACAAAAGTTTTATTGAAGAAACC
Organism: Chryseobacterium sp. G0162; assembly: GCF_003815715.1. NCBI lineage: Bacteria > Pseudomonadati > Bacteroidota > Flavobacteriia > Flavobacteriales > Weeksellaceae > Chryseobacterium > Chryseobacterium sp. G0162. The sequence continues at coordinate 2,818,279 of NZ_CP033922.1, forward strand.
TTCTATAACAGGAATACTTTCATTCAGCTCAAAATGAGTTTTGATGTAAATTTTTGAAGCCTGGTCTATCAATAATACCAAAAAAGTGATAGCTAAGATCTTTTTCATTACTCTCCTTTAGGTTTTGAAGGTTTTGAAGCAGGTCTTGCGTTTTTATTATCGCTTGCTTTCTTAACCACTTTTTGTCCGTTATATGAACTTTTCACATGAGCTTTCTCAAATTTAATGTTCATTTCTTTCAAAACGCTTTTTAATGCGCTCAATTCCATAGAATTTTTAGGATGTACTATGATTGATTCCATTTCTTAGTATTTTAATTTTACATTTTGGACAACTCGTCAAGCCTTTTTCTATCTTTTTCAGATAGATCGTTGACTCCGTTTTTGCCCATCTTACTCAATAGTCTGTCTATTTCTTTCTCCCGGTCACGTTTATCAGAATTAAACTGGTCATCAATAGTGTAGTTTGTGTGCTTTGGAGGAAAGAATCTGCTTCTGATCCATTCTCTGTTGAAAAAAACCAGCACTGCTGCCACAATGATTACCAATATTAATACTTCGCTCATGGGTATACATTAAAAATTAGGTTTATAAGGTATCCGGAGATACCATATAAACCCAATATTATTTTACAAACCTTACGGCTATTTCTGCATGTTTTTCGCTTCAATGCTTAGTGTAGCATGAGGAACGGCTAAAAGTCTTTCCTTAGGAATTAACTTTCCTGTTACTCTACAAACACCGTAAGTCTTGTTTTCGATTCTGATTAATGCATTCTTAAGATCACGAACGAATTTTTCCTGTCTTCCTGCAAGAATAGAGTTCTGCTCTTTGCTCAAAGTCTCTGCACCTTCTTCAAATGCTTTGAATGTTGGTGAAGTATCATCCGTCCCATTATTCTGGTCATTGATAAAACTTTCTCTGATAAGCTGAAGATCTTTCTCCGCCTTTTCTATTTTTTCTTTTATGATCGCTCTAAATTCCTGTAAATCAGCATCGCTGTATCTAACTCTTTCGTCTGACATATTCTTTCTCTTTTTTAATAAAATTATGAAATGGAATTTGAAATATAATAACTACATGTTAATTTTTTTCAACATTTATCTTAAAATTAACCTCATCTATTTCGATTTCGTTAAAATTTGAAAGTGAAGATACAATTTCTATTTTACTTGACAAGACCTCGGAAGAAATATATTCTTCATTTTTCTTAATATCTTCAAGGAATGGTGAATTCTCTTCAATGGAGATATTAATTCTGTCTGTAAGTTCGAAATCTTTCTCTTTTCTCAAGTTCTGAATTCTGTTGATGAATTCTCTTGCGATTCCTTCAGATTTTAACTCATCGGTTAACGTCAAATCTAATGCCACAGTTGTTTTACCATCAGAAGTTACTGTCCATCCCGGGATATCTTTAGTAGAGATTTCCACGTCTTCAAGCGTAATCTCATAGCCTTGAACATCCAGTTTTCCTTCTTTTTCAAGAGCGGCAATCTGTTCTGTGGTAAGATTGGTAATCTCGGCACCCACCACCTTCATGTCTTTTCCTAGTTTAGGACCAAGAGCTTTGAAGTTCGGTTTTATCTGTTTTACAATTAAGTGAGAGGCTTCTTCAGCATTAATTAACTGTAATTCTTTCACGTTGACTTCCTGCTTGATAAGATCTGCAACAGCAAGAATCTGTTCTTCTGTTTTAGCATCCAATACAGGAACCAATACTTTTTGTAACGGCTGACGAACTTTCACGTTTTCTTTCTTTCTTAAAGAGAAAACCATACTTGTAATGTTTTGTGCTAAGTGTGTTTTTTCAACCAGATCCTGATCGATTAAACTTTCGTCAGCAACCGGGAAGTCTGTTAAGTGTACAGATTCACAGTTTTCTTTACCTGTTACTTTATTTAAGTCCTGATACAACTGATCCATGAAGAATGGAGCAATAGGAGCAGATAGTTTAGCTACTACTTCAAGACAAGTATATAAAGTCTGGTAGGCAGAGATCTTATCATCAGAATAATCTCCTTTCCAGAAACGTCTTCTGCATAATCTTACATACCAGTTACTCAAGTTATCATTTACAAATGTACTGATCGCTCTTGCTACTCTTGTCGGTTCATAATCTTCATAGAATGCCTTTACTTCTTTGATCAGTAAGTTCAGCTCAGAAAGGATCCATCTGTCAATTTCAGGACGGTTCTCCACTTCTTTTTCTGAATAATTGAATCCGTCAACATTCGCATATAATGCAAAGAATGAATACGTATTATAAAGGGTTCCGAAGAACTTTCTTCTTACTTCATCAATTCCTTCGATATCAAACTTCAGGTTCTCCCAAGGATTTGCATTGGAAATCATGTACCAACGGGTAGCATCCGGTCCGTATACAGAAAGGGTTTCAAACGGATCTACTGCATTTCCTAAACGTTTGGACATTTTTTGTCCGTTTTTATCCAAAACAAGACCGTTACTCATTACGTTTTTATACGCAACAGAATCAAAAACAGCTGTTCCGATTGCATGAAGCGTATAGAACCATCCACGAGTCTGGTCAACACCTTCCGCGATGAAGTCCGCAGGGAATGCCTTGTTGTTATCGATCATTTCTTTATTCTCGAAAGGATAGTGCAATTGTGCATAGGGCATAGAACCTGAATCGAACCAAACGTCGATCAAGTCACTTTCACGCTTCATTGCTTTTCCTGAATCAGAAACCAATACAACTTTATCTACAACATTTTTGTGAAGATCAACCAATTCGTAGTTTGATTCAGACATATTGCCTATCTCAAAACCTTTGAATGGATTTTCAGTCATTAATCCTGCAGCAATTGATTTCTCAATTTCGTTGTAAAGTTCTTCTACAGAACCGATGATCTTTTCTTCTTTCAGGTCATCTGTTCTCCAGATTGGCAATGGAATACCCCAATATCTTGAACGGGACAGATTCCAGTCGTTTACATTTTCCAACCAGTTGGCAAAACGTCCTTCCCCGGTAGCTTTTGGTTTCCAGTTGATTTCCTTGTTCAGATTAACCAATCTGTCTTTTACAGCAGTCATCTTCACAAACCATGAATCCAAAGGATAGTATAATACCGGCTTGTCAGTTCTCCAACAGTGTGGGTAGGAGTGAACATATTTTTCTACTTTGAAAGCTTTGTTCTCTGTTTTCAACAAGATTGCAAGCTCTACATCCCAAGATTTCTCTGGCGCAGTTCCTTCATCGTAATATTCGTTCTTGATATATTTTCCTGAGAATACTTCAGGAACATTCTCACCCTGAATAAATTTACCTTGTAAATCTACCAAAGGAACAAGATTGTCGTTTTCATCCTTTACCAACATTGGCGGGATCTCAGGCTGAGCCATTTTAGAGACTCTTGCATCATCAGCACCAAAAGTAGGAGCTGTGTGTACGATACCTGTACCATCTTCAGTGGTTACGAAATCACCTAAGATTACTCTGAAAGCATTTTCAGGGTTGTCGTTTGGCGTAAACCAAGGAACTAATTGCTCATATCTTGTATCAACAAGTTGTTCTCCTGTGAATTCTTTTAAAATTCTGAACGGAATTACTTTCGTTTCCGGAGTATAGTTGGCAAAATCTTCGTCTGTACCTTCAGCATATTTCTTACCGAATACTTTAGGTAAAAGAACGCTGGCTAATACAACGGTTACCGGCTCAAATGTATATTGATTAAATGTTTTAACCACAACATATTCAATATCTCTACCTACTGTCAATGCGGTGTTGGATGGCAACGTCCAAGGAGTTGTCGTCCATGCAAGGATATGTACGTCTCCATCAACATCGTTGAATAAAGCAGATGAATCTTTCTTTACTTTAAACTGAGCAACCACTGTTGTATCTGAAACATCACGATACGTTCCGGGCTGGTTCAATTCATGAGAAGAAAGTCCTGTACCTGCTTTTGGAGAGTAAGGCTGGATCGTATATCCTTTATACAACAAGCTTTTGTCATATAATTGCTTCAACAACCACCAAACAGTTTCCATATATTTTGACTTGTACGTAATGTACGGATCATCAAGGTCTACCCAATATCCGATTTTCTCTGTAAGGTTATTCCACACATCGGTATAACGCATTACAGCTTCACGACAAGCTTTATTATAATCTTCAATAGAGATTTTTTTGCCAATATCTTCTTTTGTAATTCCTAATTCTTTTTCTACACCTAGTTCCACAGGAAGACCATGCGTATCCCAGCCTGCTTTACGGAAAACCTGTTTCCCGTTTTGAGTCTGGTAACGGCAGAAAATATCCTTCAATGCTCTTGCCATTACGTGGTGAATTCCAGGCATACCATTTGCTGAAGGCGGACCTTCATAAAAAACAAACTCAGGATTTCCCTGACGAATCTCAACACTCTTATTGAAAGTTTTATTTTGTTTCCAAAACTCCGCTACATTCTCTGCTACGTCAATAAGGTTGAGGTTTTTGTATTCTTTAAATTGGCTCATTGTAAATATCTCAATTCGTTGATTAATTAAGTCTGCAAATTTAGTGAATTTTGTCGGTTTATAAGATATGTTTTATGCAGGTAATTTCTATTAAAAACTTCAATCTCAGAAATATAAATGAAGAAGCATCTAAAAAGCCAATGGTGAGCCTTAAATACGTGAATATTTCTTAAGCTTTCTTGAACGTTTTTAACTCTTTAAATTCAAAGAAAAATTCAATAGAAGCAGGCTAAAGCCCGCTGAAAAAATAGAAAACAATCCATTGGCTTCAGCCAAAACTTAATATAACTTCTCGCAGATTAGATAGATTGCGCAGATGTTATCAGCGGCCATCTGTGATAATCTGTGTCATCTGTGGTTAAAAATAAAAAATCATCCAATTTGAAATAAAACAATAGCACGATCATTGCTTGAAATCTCGTATATTTAAGTAGAACTAAACCCAAATGCTGTATGAAAATCTTCTCTAAACTGATGGCGGCTATCTGTTTGATTACTGCCATCCTCACACAAGCCCAAAATAACTATCCCCAAAACTATTTCCGAAACCCGTTGAATATTCCCATGCAGCTGGCCGCTAATTTTGGAGCGGTAAGAACCAATCATTTTCACATGGGATTGGATCTGAGGACGAACAGTCAGGAAAATTTATCTGTACTGGCCGCAGCAGACGGTTATGTAAGCAGAATAAAAGTGGAGCGTTATGGCTTTGGAAATGCCATATATATTACCCACCCGAATGGTTTTACAACAGTGTATGCCCATTTGAATAAATATTTTGATAAGCTTGATGAATATGTGAAGGAGAAGCAGTACAAAGATGAAAAGTGGGAACAGGATATTACTTTCCAGCCGGGACAGTTTCCGGTTACGAAAGGTCAGCTCATTGCCCTGAGTGGAAATACCGGAGGTTCAGCGGGACCTCATCTACATTTTGAGATAAGAGATACCAAAACAGAAGAATGTCTTAATCCGTTGCTGTTTGGATTTAATATCCCGGATTCTGTAGCGCCTATTATCAGTGGATTGTATTGGTATGACCGCAGATTCAGTACGTATGAACCGGGAGCTAATGGAATTGCTGTTAAGAAAATAGGAAATGCTTATACAGCAGATGTTGTCAGAGTTAATTCTCCGATGATAAGTTTTGGAATTAAAGCAGTAGATAAAGCCAACCAGGGATTTAATCTGGGGATTTATAAAGCAGAATTATTGATGGATGGAAAACTGATCTACGGCTTTAGCATTGATAAAGTGAGTTATGATGATACCCGCTATCTGAATGGCTGTATAGATTATACCAAATTCATCAGAGATAAAGTAGGAATTCAGCATCTGTCTACATTGCCGGGAATGAAATTAGCTAATTATAGTACTTCCAATCTTTCAGGAGTCATCAATCTTCAGGATCAGGAAATTCACACTATTGAAATTATTCTAAAAGATGTAAAAGGAAATACCAGCAGGTTGACTACAAAGGTTCAGTTAGCTAATACAGGTAACGGAATTTCTCCTTCCGGGAAAGTGGTTTTGCCTAATGAAGGAAAAACGCTAACCACTGAAAATGCAGAGATCAACTTCAGTAAAAATGCAATGTATGATGCCGTGAATTTTAGTATGTATGAAAAAAACAGTAGTGATGGAAATGCCATTTCCAATACCATTGTTCTACAGAATCCATACATCCCGGTTCATGATTATTATACCTTGAAAATAAAACCCAACAGGAAATTATCCAAAGATGAAAAAGATAAAGTAGTGGTTTTGTTCAATTATGGAAGTGATAAGGATGCCGTAAAAGCAAAATGGAACGGCGACCAGGCAGAGGCACAGTTCAATAGATTAGGTACAGCAGAACTTATACTGGATAACAGTTTACCATCAGTTTCTTCAGGATGGAAAGATGGAGCTGTTGTAAGCGGAAGTTCTTTACGCTTAAAAGGAAGTACAAAAGTAGGGGATATTGTTTCATTCCGGGCAGAACTGGATGGGAAATGGCTGCGATTTGCCCGTGTGAAAAATGATTTTATCTACATTTTTGATGAAAAGTGTCCAAAAACTTCGGGAGAACATAGTTTAAAAATAACCACAATCAATACCGCGGGAAATATAAACACACAGACTTTTACATTCCGTAGATAAAACTGTAGTTGAAATCGTGAATACATTTTACATGAATACATCCTACAATCATGTAATTTTAAATACATTTGTCCTTTAAAAATTAAAATCATTGGAATTTCATCCGTTCATCGAAAAATCGAGTACTCAGGAAATAAAGGCGTTTCAGGAAGAAAAACTTCAGCAGCTTCTGGCTTATCTTGAAGGAAATTCACCTTTTTATCAGAGGTTGTTTAAGGAAAAGAATATCAATATTGGAGAAATCCGGACATTGGAAGATCTGCAAAAGATTCCTGTTACAACAAAGAATGATTTGCAGCAGCATAATCATGATTTTTTCTGTATTACACCAGATAAGATTGTAGACTACAGCACGACTTCCGGAACGTTAGGAGATCCGGTAACCTTTGGATTGTCTGATGGAGACCTTGAAAGATTGGCTTACAATGAGGCCATATCCTTTGCCTGTGCCGGAATTCAGAAGGGAGATGTAGTACAGATGATCACTACGATTGATAAACGTTTCATGGCTGGGCTTGCTTATTTTTTAGGATTAAGAAAAATGGGTGCCAGTGTTGTCAGAATGGGCCCTGGAATTCCAGAATTACAATGGGATTCTATTTTCAGATACAAACCTAAATACCTGATTACAGTTCCTTCATTTTTATTGAAGATGATTGATTATGCTGAAAAACATGGTCTGGATTATAAAAATTCAAGTGTTTATGGAGCAGTATGTATCGGAGAGAGTATTAAAAATCAGGATTTTACAGATAATATTCTTTCCCAGAAGATCAAAGAGAAATGGGATATCAAACTTTTTTCTACTTATGCTTCTACAGAAATGAGTACCGCTTTTACAGAGTGTGAGTTTCAGATCGGAGGACACCATCACCCAGAGCTGATTATTACAGAAATTCTGGATGAAGATGAAAATGTAGTGAAAGAAGGCGAAAGTGGAGAGCTGACCATCACTACTTTAGGAGTGGAAGCCATTCCTTTGCTAAGATTTAAAACCGGAGATATTGTAAAAGCCCATTATGAACCCTGTCAATGTGGAAGAAATACCATGCGATTGGGGCCTGTAATTGGAAGAAAACAGCAGATGATAAAGTATAAAGGAACAACCCTCTATCCACCTGCAATGAACGATATTCTGAATGATTTTAATAATATTCTCTGTTACCAGATCGTGATTCAGGCCAATGAGATCGGACTGGATGAAATCATCATCAAATTAAGTACAGATCAGGAAAATGAAAACTTTGTGAATGAGGTAAGAGACCATTTCCGTGCAAAATTAAGAGTAAGTCCGAAAATTGAAATCATTGATTTTGATATTCTGTCTAAAACCGTTTTTAATCCAAACAGCAGAAAGCCAATTACTTTTATTGATTTGAGATAAATGTAATATATTAGATGCTGAACTTAAATAGTAAAACTAAGACCCATGAAAAAAATATTATTACTGACATTACTGATCTTGGTGACAATGGTGTTCGGACAGGAGAAAATGGAACTCATTTCAGGAAATTTTCAAGCTTTAAAAGATCAGAAAGAAGTGAATATAGAGCTTAGATTTGATAATGTATTGTTTATGAAAGAAAACTTTACGGAAGCTCAATATCTGGAAAATAGGAAAGAAGATGTTCTGTCTAATCCTAAAAGAGGAAAAGAAGGATGGAAACAATGGATTGGAGAATGGGAACGGTATAAAAAAGAAGAGTATATTAACCATTTTGCAAAAGGTTTAGGCAAATACTATAAAGAAGTCACATTTAAAAAGGATGGCTCTGCAAAATACACATTGATACTGGATACAAAATGGCTTTTACCGGGATGGCATGCTGGACTTGTAGTGATGGAAGCACAGGTAAGCGGCACAATTAAGTTGGTGGAAGCTAGTAATCCTTCAGTGGTTTTAGCTGAAGTGGCTTTGAATAAATTTGATAAATTTATTCAAAGTAAGGATGAGGTTATGGAATATGGAAGAATTGCTACAGTATATGAATCAGCAGGAAGGTATCTGGGAAAAGAAATCAAAAAATCGATGAAATAATAAAAAACGGTCTGAATTTTCAGACCGTTTTTTTTATTCTTGAGTTTGTTCTTTTTCAAGTTTGATGAGGTTCGCAAGATTCTTAATCACCGTATCATGCTTTTTCACAAAAGGATTGTCTTTATTCCAGACATATCCGGCGAGAACCGCACAAATCTTTTTCTTTACATCCGGATTTTCCGGTTGGTGGAAGAATAATTCCTGAAGATTTCCGGTATACCATTCTTTTACATAAGTGGTGAATACATCTACACCGTATAAAATATAATCCGTGTATTCTGTCTGCCAGTCGATTTTCTCACCATTTAGCTGTCTTAATGCCAGTTTAGCAGCCAGCATTCCGGATTCTGTAGCGAAAGCCATTCCTGATGAAAAAACAGGATCAAGGAATTCAGAAGCATTACCAGTTAAGGCAAATCCGTCTCCGAATAAACTTTTAACAGAACATGAATAATCTTTCAGATGTCTTGGCTCAAAGAGAAACTCTACATCCCCAAAACGTTTCATATAATAATCAGAAAGGGAAATTGCTTTTCTTAAAGCTTCAGCAGTATCCCCATTTTCAGATAGTTTTTCAATATATTCGGTAGGTCCTACAATTCCTAAACTTGTGTTTCCGTTAGAAAAAGGAATGACCCAAAGCCATACTTCGGTTTCAATAATATCAAAAGAAATCAAAGTTCCTTCTTCACCAGGTTCTCTGTTAAGATCTTTTACATGAGAGAAAATAGCAGAGTGTGGAGATAATTTGGATGGCTTTTCAAGATCAAGCAAACGAGGTAGTACTCTTCCGTAACCACTTGAATCAATTACAAATTTTGCGTGGATTTCCTTAGTTTCACCCTCTTTAGTTCGTACGGTTGTTATGGAATCTGTTCCCTCAAACTTGATGTCGATCACTTCTGTTTCAAATTCAAGATCAACCCCTTTATTAATGACCTCCTGAGCTAAAGTATTATCAAAATCAGCTCTCGGAACCTGCCAGGTCCAATCCCAGCCTTCTCCAAATTTATTGCTGAAATCAAAAATGCAGACTTCGTCACCACGAAGGAAACGGGCACCCAGTTTTTTTTCAAAGCCCATTTTATCCAAAGCAGGGAACAGTCCGGCCTCATCAAAGTGGTCCATCACCCTTGGGATTAAGCTTTCACCGACTACCAGTCTTGGGAATTTTGTTTTTTCCACCACTTTCACGCTGACGTTATTGTTCTTTAAGTAAGAAGAAGATACGCATCCAGAAGGTCCGGCTCCGATTACAAGAACGTCAACAAATTCTTTGCTCATCTTTGATTTTTTATTTTAATAATAACTTTTATCTTTGCCGCAAAATTAGTGACAAATAATTAATATTTTACAAAATTATCAACTATTACTTTTAATTGATGAAAATAAATAACTTTTTAGAACTGAAAGACTTTCAAAAAATTATCATTGAAAATGAAAAAATAGAACTGGATGAATCACTTTTGTCAAGAGTGAATGCAAGTTTTCAGTTTTTAAAGGAATTTTCAAAAAATAAAGTAATATACGGAGTGAATACCGGTTTTGGGCCAATGGCACAATTCAAGATCAGTGATGAGGATACTCACCAGCTTCAGTATAACCTGATAAGAAGCCACTCTTCCGGAATCGGAAACCCTTTGCCTTCCCAGGAAGTGAAAGCTTGTATGCTGGCCAGAATGAATACTTTATCATTAGGAAATTCAGGAGTGCATGAATCTGTTATTTATCTTCTTCAGGAATTAATCAACAGAGATATTACCCCATTAATTTTTGAACATGGAGGAGTAGGAGCAAGTGGTGACCTTGTCCAGCTGGCTCACCTTGCTTTGGTGCTAATAGGCGAAGGAGAAGTTTTCTATAAAGGAGAAAGAAAACTGACCAAAGAGGTTTTTGAAATCGAAGAGCTGAAACCAATTCAGGTGGAGATCCGTGAAGGACTTGCCCTGATGAACGGAACTTCCGTAATGTCAGGAATTGGTATTGTAAATGCTTATAAAGCAAATCAGTTAACAGATATTTCTATTAAGCTTTCTTGCGCCATTAATGAAATTGTTCAGGCTTATGACGATCATTTATCAGAAGCATTAAACGGAACAAAAAGACACTACGGTCAGCAGAAAGTAGCAGAAAGAATGCGTGCTCACCTGGCTGACAGTAAGCTGATCAGAAAAAGAGCAGATCATCTGTATACCCATTTTGAAGAACAGGAAAAGGTATTCAAGGAAAAAGTACAGGAGTATTATTCTTTAAGATGTGTACCACAGATTTTAGGTCCGGTATTAGATACATTAGAATATACGGAGAAAGTTCTTGAAAATGAGATCAATTCTGCCAATGATAACCCGATTATTAATGTAGAAGATCAGCATGTTTACCACGGAGGAAATTTCCATGGAGACTACATTTCTCTGGAAATGGACAAATTAAAAATTGTGGTTACAAAACTTACAATGCTTGCAGAAAGACAGTTAAACTATCTTTTGAATGCTAAAATCAATGAAATTTTGCCTCCTTTTGTAAATTTAGGTAAATTAGGGTTCAATTTCGGAATGCAGGGCGTTCAGTTTACAGCAACATCTACTACAGCAGAAAGTCAAATGTTGTCAAATCCCATGTATGTTCACAGCATTCCAAATAATAATGACAATCAGGATGTGGTTAGTATGGGAACCAATGCTGCAGTAATCTGCAGAAAAGTAATTGAAAATGCTTTTGAAGTACTGGCGATTGAAGCGATTACCATTGTTCAGGCTATAGAATATCTTGGTTTTCAGAATGAAATTTCATCGTCTACAAAAGAATTATACGATGAGATCAGAAAAATAATTCCTGCATTCTCAGATGATATGGTAATGTATCCGTATCTGGAGGAAGTAAAGAAATATTTAAAAGCAATGTAACTATTAACAATAGTAGATTGTCTATAAAAAAGAAAAACAAGGTAACTTAAAAAAACTAAAACAAAATAAACACTAACGCATGAAATGTGCAATTGTAACAGGTGGCTCCAGAGGAATCGGGAGAGCAATCTGTATAAAACTGGCTGAAGAGAAGACTTACCACATACTCATTAACTACACTTCCAATGAAGCTGCGGCAAAGGAAACTTTGGCTCAAGTTGAAGAATTGGGGGCTACAGGAGAAATTCTTAAATTTGATGTAGGAAATACCGAAGAAGTACGGCAGATATTAACAGCATGGCAGGACAATAATCCTGAAGCTTTGGTAGAAGTTATCGTTAACAACGCTGGAATTACAAGAGACGGTTTATTTATGTGGATGCAGAAAGAAGACTGGAATACCGTAATCAATACAAGTTTAGATGGCTTCTTCAATGTTACTAATTTCTTTATTCAAAAGCTGCTTCGCAACAAATACGGAAGAATCATCAATATGGTTTCAGTATCCGGAGTAAAAGGAACGGCCGGTCAGACCAATTATTCTGCCGCTAAAGGAGCGTTGGTAGGTGCTACAAAAGCTCTTGCTCAGGAAGTTGCTAAGAGAAATATTACGGTAAATGCGGTCGCTCCAGGATTTATCAGAACAGATATGACTCAGGAGTTTAATGAAGATGAATTGAAGGCAATGATTCCTGCCAACCGGTTTGGAGAAGCAGAAGAGGTTGCAGATCTTGTCGCATTTTTAGCTTCCAGGAAATCGTCATACATCACAGAAGAAGTGATTAATATTAACGGTGGAATTTACTCGTAAATAATCTAACAATATACCAATGTACCAGTGTACCAATGTTGATTGGATCCCAATGAAAATATTGTTACATTGCTAGACTGATACATTGTTAAATTCAATATATACAAATGGAAAATAGGGTTGTAATTACCGGAATGGGAATTTATTCCTGCATCGGGACGTCTTTAGAAGAGGTCAGGGAATCCCTATATCAAGGAAAATCCGGTATTGTTTTAGATCAGGATAGAAAAGAGTTCGGTTTCAGATCAGGACTTACAGGAGTAGTTCCAAAACCTGATTTAAAGAATCTCCTGAACAGACGCCAGCGTGTAAGCATGGGAGAAGAAAGTGAATATGCTTATCTTGCTACCCTTGATGCCCTGAAACAGGCCAATCTTGATGAAACTTTTTTAGATGCCCATGAAGTGGGGATTTTATATGGAAATGACAGTGTTTCCCAAGCAGTGGTAGAATCTATCGACATTGCAAGGGAAAAGAAAGATACTACATTGATGGGATCAGGAGCGATCTTTAAATCAATGAACTCAACAGTAACGATGAACCTTTCTACGATCTTTAAACTAAAAGGGATCAATCTTACCATCAGTGCAGCCTGTGCAAGTGGTTCACATTCCTTAGGGCTTGCTTACATGATGATTAAGAACGGTTTTCAGGATATGATCATTTGTGGTGGGGCTCAGGAAACCAACAAATACTCTATGGCAAGCTTTGATGGATTAGGTGTTTTTTCAGCAAGAGAGGAAGACCCTACAAAAGCATCAAGACCTTTCGATGCCGGAAGAGACGGCTTGATTCCGAGTGGAGGAGCCGCTTCTTTAATCGTTGAGAGTCTGGAATCTGCCCAAAGAAGAGGAGCTCCTATCATTGCTGAAATCATAGGATATGGTTTTTCATCCAATGGCGGACATATTTCAACTCCAAATGTTGACGGACCGGCTTTAGCGATGGATAGAGCTTTGAAACAATCCGGATTGAAAGCTTCAGACATCGATTATATTAACGCTCATGCTACTTCTACTCCAATTGGTGACGCCAATGAAGCGAAAGCTATCTATGAGATTTTTGGAAGCGAAGTTCCTGTAAGCTCTACGAAATCCATGACGGGACACGAGTGCTGGATGGCTGGTGCAAGTGAAGTTATTTACTCAATTCTGATGATGCAGAATGATTTTGTAGCTCCGAATATTAACCTGGAAAATCCTGATAATGAGGCTCAAAAGATAAATTTAGTCTCCAAAACAAAAAATCAAAAAATTGATGTATTTTTGTCGAATTCTTTTGGGTTCGGGGGAACCAATTCTGCATTAATAGTTAAAAAATTTGATTAAAAACATGGAAAGGGAAAAAATTGTTGCTATTGTTAATGATTTTCTGGTTAACGAATTTGAAGTTGACGGAGATGAAATCAGTAATGATGCCAACCTTAAAAATACACTAGGACTAGACAGCTTGGATTATATTGACATGGTCGTAGTGATTGAATCCAATTTCGGAGTGAAATTAGGAGAAGCAGACTTCAAGAAAATGGTAACATTTGATGATTTCTACACAACGATTGAAAATAAGATCGTTGCAAAAAACGCATAGTTATTAAATAATCTATATTCCTTACAATGTACCAATGTAATAATAGAAGAGGATACTCAGAGATATTGTTACATTGGTACTCTTTTATATTAGCAAACTGTATGTATGAACAAGTGGAAAGGTAAATCTAAAGGGACGGTGCTGGGCTACAGGATATTCGTCTGGTGTATTAGAAATATCGGAATCAGAAGTTCATATCTCGTATTGTACCTTGTGGCTGCTTATTACGTTCTGTTTCAGAAAAAAAGCAACCAATACATTCTCTATTATTTCCAAAAAAGACTGAATTTCAGCTATTGGAAGGCTAAGCGCTCTATTTTTAAAAGCTATTTCACCTTCGGACAGGTTCTGATCGATAAAACGGCTATTTCTGCAGGTTTGAGAGAGAAATATACCTATGAATTTGATGGTATTGAAAACCTGAGAAATCTTTTGGCTGCTAAGAAAGGTGGAGTTCTTATCAGTGCTCACATCGGAAATTTTGAAGTAGCAGAGCATTTCTTTGCAGACATTGATTTTGACTGTCAAATTAACCTCGTCACTACAGATCAGGAAGTTACCGTCATCAAGGAATATCTGGAGAGTGTTTCTGTAAAAAAGAGTACTATTAAATTCATCTATGTCAAAGAAGATATGTCGCATATCTTTGAGATCAATCAGGCTTTGTCCAATAATGAACTGATCTGTTTTACGGGAGACCGTTACTTTGAAGGATCAAAATTTCTGGAAGCCGAATTATTAGGAAAAAGTGCCAAATTTCCGGCCGGACCATTCCTCATTGCTTCCCGTTTGGGAGTACCTGTGGTATATGTTTATGTGATGAAAGAAAAGAACCTTCATTACCATTTGTATGCACGAGTAGCACAGAATATCAAGAACCGGGATTCTCAGGGGCTTTTACAGTCTTACGTTCAGAATCTTGAAACCATGCTTAAAAAATATCCGCTTCAATGGTTTAATTATTTTGATTTTTGGGATGATGTTGATTAATTTTTCTATTTTTATTCCCTAAAAACTAATAAAAACTCAAAAATATTAAGGAAGTGAAATTCAAAAATGATATTGTTCAAATAGGATTTTCCTGTACAATAATCATAAAATAATATCCAAATTTCTTAATTTAAAAAAAGCACATCCTCCTTTGAAAAAAGAATATGACATACTTGTAATCGGCAGCGGATTGGGAGGTCTTGTTTCAGCTCTTGTTTTAGCGAAAGAAGGCCTGAAGGTTTGCGTGCTGGAAAAAAACAATCAGTATGGAGGTAATCTTCAGACTTTTTCAAGAGATAAGCTTATTTTTGATACAGGAGTGCATTATTTGGGTGGCCTTTCAAAAGGGCAGAACCTGCACCGTTTTTTCTCCTATCTTGAGATTATGGATGATCTGGAACTTCAGCAAATGGATGAGGACGGGTATGACAGAATTTCCTTTGGAGATGATGCTGTTGAATATCCGCATGCTCAAGGCTATCAAAACTTTGTAGAACAATTATCGGTCTGTTTTCCTGAGGAAAAAGAAAATCTTGAAAATTATTGTGAAGAGATTCAATATGTATGCAGCCAGTTTCCAAGGTATCATGTAGTAGGAAAGGATAATTACAATGAGGAGATCCTGCATTTAAATACCAAAAGATTCGTTGAATCTGTAACCCAGAATAAAAAACTTCAGGCAGTCTTATTAGGATCTAATTTCCTGTATGCCGGAGATTCGGAAAACGTTCCTTTTTACGTTCATGCTTTAACGGTGAATTCTTACATACAAAGTGCCTATAAATGTGTAAAAGGAGGGAGTCAGATATCCAGATTGCTCATTCGAAAACTTCGTCAGTATGGGGCTGAAGTTCACAAACATTCAGAAGTTTCTGAATTTATTTTTAATGGAAATAATACACTGACTTCTGTAAAGACAAAGACAGGGAAAGAATATGCCGCAAAGAAGTTTATTTCCAATATTGAAATTCGTTCTGCCATTAAGCTGATTGGAGAAGAAAGACTGAAAAAATCTTTTCTGAACAGAGTTTTAAGTTGGCAGCCGGTTTCCTCATGTTTCAGTGTTTACATTGTTTTAAAACCTCATTGCCTACCGAATTTTAATTATAATATTTATCATTATTCCTCAGAAGAGCAGGTTTGGAACGCCTATCGTTATCATAAACAAGCCTGGCCGGAGACGTATATGCTTTCATCCACCCCCTCAAAACAAAATTCTGTTTTTGCAGAAAGTCTAACGGCTATTTCTTATATGGATTTTGATGAGGTTAAACAATGGGAAAATACAGTCAATACCGTAGCTGATGAGCATGAAAGAGGAAAACAGTATGAAGGCTTCAAGCTGGAAAAGACTGAAAAAATGATTGACGCTCTGGAAAAGAAAATTCCGGGTTTGAGACATGCTATCCAACGAATATATACCTCTTCTCCCTTATCTTACCGGGATTATATCGGAAGTTTTGAAGGAAATATGTACGGGTATATGAAAAACTCAGAGAATCCTCTGAAAACCATGGTTTCTCCCCGTACAAAAATTGATAATCTGTTTCTTACAGGTCAATCTGTGAATATGCACGGAATTTTGGGAGTAACCATAGGTGCATTCAATACCTGTGCTGAAATTCTGGGAAAAGAAACGATTGACAGTCGCTTGCACTCAATGACTTAATTAAGACAATCGTGAAAAAAACTAATATCCAACATCTGTCATATAAAAGGGTTCTTATCTCCTTCCTTTTTTTCTTTCTCCTGAGCTCTTGTGGAGTATCAAAATCTATTCATCACCTTCCTGATGTCAAACAATATGCATTAGAAATTCCGAAGGTTACCAGGATCAATGACAGTACCTTTAGCTATAATCAAAATGTTCTCACCAAAAATAAACAACAGCTTTGGGAGCTTTATATTAAAGGAAACCCTTTGCAATTAGGGTATAACAACGGAGCGTTAACTCAGGATCTGATGCAGAAGCAGGAGGAAATTTTCTTCTCCAAAGTAGAAGGCTTTGTTCCTTCAAAATTTAAGCAGAAACTTTTAAATACCTTCTTAAAGTGGTACAATCGTAAAATGTATCTCAATGTAAGAGAAGATTATCAGGCAGAATTGTATGGGTTGTCACAATACTCATCTGATCGGTATGATTTTATTGCACCAAGATATCTGAGAAATCTGTATCTGCATGGAGCTCATGATATTGGGCATGCGATGCAGGATCTTGCGATGGTAGGTTGTACTTCTCTGGCGGTCTGGAACGAGAATACGGAAGATGGGAATATGCTGATCGGAAGAAACTTCGATTTTTACGTAGGAGACGAGTTTGCCCAAAATAAGCTGGTTGAATTTGTAGAACCGGAAGACGGATTTCCTTATATGTCAGTAAGCTGGCCGGGAATGATCGGTGTAGTTTCCGGAATGAATAAAGAGGGAATAACCGTAACGATCAATGCTGGAAAATCAAGGATTCCTCTGACGGCGAAAACACCTATTTCTCTGGTGACCAGAGAAATCCTGCAATATGCTAAAAACATAGATGAAGCGATTGCTATTGCTAAAAAAAGACATGTATTTGTTTCAGAATCCATTTTAGTAGGAAGTGCTCATGATAAAAATGCAATAATTATTGAAGTCTCACCGAAAAACTTCGGAGTATATAGAGTTCAAAACACAAGTAAAGTGCTTTGCACCAATCATTTTCAGTCTGATACTTATAAAGAGGATACTAAAAATAAAAAGCAGATTGAAGAGAGCCACTCGGCATACCGTTATGAAAAATTACAGGAACTTTTACAGGAAGAAAAAAAGTTGAATCCAGAAAAAATAGCTGCTATTTTAAGAAACCGTTCCGGTTTAAAAGATAAAAGCATAGGTTATGGAAATGAGAAAGCTTTAAACCAACTTTTAGCTCATCATGCTGTTATATTTTCACCTGAAAAGAAACTGGCTTGGGTATCATCCAATCCCTATCAGTTAGGAGAATTTGTGTGCTATGATCTCAATGAAATATTTTCAGGCAAAACGTTACAGCCCGATAAATTCTCAAAGTCACAATTGAATATTCCGCGAGATCCTTTTGCAGATTCTGAAGAATTTGAAAGTTATGAATTGTATAGAATGCTGAGTAAAGAAATAATTGAGGCTACAGAAAAGAAGAATATGGAATTAACGGATGATTTTATTCCTTCTTATGAGTCTTTAAATCCGGATTTCTGGAAAGGATATTTTTTGGGTGGAAAATATTATTATCACAAAAAAGAATATTCAAAAGCAAAAATAGAATTTGAAAAGGCTCTTACCAAAGAAATAACGACTGTTCCGGATCAGAAAATGATTGAAAAATATCTTAATAAAACCAATAAAAAAATTAATAAATAATTGAAATATTATTTATTAAATCATTACTTAATTTTTTATAAATATTCTCATAAAGTAAGCTAAAAATTCAATGAGTGAAAATTGGGAATACCTCCTAATGATGGGAACCAAAAGATGATGGTGTCAAAATAATACAAAGGGTCTTATATTTAATTATTTTTAGTTTTTTATCGTTTTTTAAGATTTTGTTTGCTTGTATTTTTTGATTTTTTTAAACAAATATGTAACGTTTTAATATATTTCTCTACTAACTGAGTAATTGGAAATTAATATTTGTTAAAAAAAAACGTATGAAAAAAATTCGACTTAGTGTTAAGCTATTGTTGTTTTGTTCTCTTTTCAGTGCTGGGGTTGTCTCTGCTCAAAAGTATGAACAGACAATTAAAGACTATGTTAATTCAGCAGGATCATTTCAGAGATCTAATCCGGAATTAAAAAGCTTTAAAATTATCAACATTGATCCTTCAAGCAGTTTGAAGGGAGACGTTGTAGGGATTCAGCAGACGATTGATGGTATTCCTGTTTTTGGTAGTTCTGCCAATGTTTTGATTAGAGACGGTAAAGTATTGAATTTTGCAGATACCTTTATTAAAACATATCCTACAGCAATTAAAGGGAAAGAAAGTGGAAGAAAAGATGCTTTAATGGTGCAGGCTATTAAAAAATTGAATGGTTCACCTGTAGCAAAAAATATTGATGGTCAGGAAGAACCGATAAAAATAAATACTGTTTATTTTGCAAAGAAAGGAGAATTAATACTGGGGTATCAGTTTAATATCGAAGAAAAAGGAACCAGTAATGTTTGGAATACGATTGTAAGTGCAGAAGATGGTTCTATTTTATATCAGGAGAATACAACACTTTCTTGTGATTTTCATCCTGAAGCTTACGAACGACATGCTGGGGAAGCTTTAACGGGTCTGAATATTGAGCCTTCTGCTCTTCCGGGTCATTTAGATGTTGCAGATTTACAAAAGACTACAAACTTTGTTTTTGCTGCTGATAATGCAACTTACAATGTGTTTGCATTTCCTGTGGAAGCACCAACATTTGGAAGCAGAACATTACTTTCTAACCCTTGGGATCTGGTTGCATCTCCTGAAGGATGGCATTCTGACGGTACTACCAGCTATACCATAACAAGAGGAAATAATGCCTTTGCATATACTGATGAAGCTAATAGTAATACACCTCAATTTTCTCCTGATGGTGGTCCCAACAGAGCTTTTGATTTTCCTTTAGATGTGACACAACCACAGCAAACTTATACCTCAGCGGCAGTTACCAATTTATTCTACACAACGAATAAAATGCATGATGTATTCTACAAATTTGGATTTACAGAGTCTGCCAGAAACTATCAAAAAAATAATTTTGGAAATGGAGGAGTAGGTAATGATCCTGTTCTTGCTGAATCCAGAGATGGAAGTGGTATTAATAATGCTAATTTTAACCCTGGTGCTGATGGAACAAGCGGAAGAATGCAAATGTTCCTTTTCGTTCCTAATGGAGCAAGATACCTTTATTATAATGCCCCGTCTAATTATATCACAAGAACTCCTGCAGCAGCCACTGCTAATTTTGGACCACAGCTTATTGGAGGAACTCCTGTTACTGGAGATCTAGCCCTTCCAATACCAGCTGATGGATGTACTACAGTTACCGCCGGAAGCCTTACTGGAAAAATAGGGGTATTAAGTGCAGGAGGATGTAACTTTAGTGTTAAAACAAAAAACCTACAAAATGCAGGTGCTGTGGGGGTTATACAATATCATCCAAATAGCAATACCCCTGTTGGGTTGGGGGGTGTAGATAATACGATCACCATTCCTACAATTATGGTAGGGAAAGACGAAGGAGAGTTCCTGGTAAGTGAATTAACAAACGGAACTGTTGTAAATGCTACTTTAAAAACTGAAGCAGTTTATAAAGACGCAAGTTTAGATAACGGAATCATCAGCCATGAATATGGGCATGGAATTTCTAACCGTCTTACAGGAACAGGAAGCTCATGTTTATCTTATATTTCTTCCAATGAGCAAATGGGAGAAGGATGGTCTGACTTCTTTGCTTTGATGATGACTACCAGACCAGGAGATAATGCTTCTATTGCAAGAGGAGTAGGTACTTTTGCTTCAGGGGAAGCTACAACTGGAGCAGGAATAAGACCAGCAAAATATTCACCTGATTTTGCAATTAATAACTTTACTTATGGCAGAACCAACGGGATGAAGGTGAATGCCAACAATGCTATATTCGGAGCACTTACAGTGCCGGATGTTCATAGTATCGGGTTTATCTGGGCTTCAATGCTTTGGGATCTTAACTGGAAATATGTAGAAAAATATGGATACAGTAGCAATGTTTTAGCTGATCCGAACAGTGGAAGTGCGAAAGTGTTGCAGCTGGTGATGGATGCCCTTAAGTTACAACCATGTAATCCAACTTTTGTACAGGGAAGAAACGCTATTCTTGCAGCCGATCAGGCATCTACGAATGGTGAAAACAAATGTATGATCTGGAAGACATTTGCTAAGAGAGGTTTAGGAGTAAATGCTTCAGCAGGACTTCTTAACGGATTGGAATTCGGCGCTAATCAACCTTTATTAGATATGAGTGACCAGGTAGAAGATTTCACGATTCCTAGTGAATGCCAGTCATTAGCTGTAAATGAAGTTGCAGAGAACTCAAAAGGAATCTCTATCTATCCGAACCCGGTTAAAAATGAATTCACTATAAAGACTCCTTCAGGAATGAATCTCGCTGGAATTACCACAGTTTCTATCTATGACTTTACAGGAAAGCTTATTTCCCAGGAAAATATCAATCTTAACAGACAGACAACTGTTAATGCAAGTAACCTGATTAATGGAACTTATATTGTAAAGATTAAGAACAATTCTTCAATCGATTATAGTCAAAAGATTATCGTTTCAAAATAGAGACTTTAAACTTATGAATTTTCAGAGCCCCGGAATATTTTCGGGGTTTTTCTTTTAAGCTAATTATTCTCGGGATTCAGTTTATTCAGGAAAAGAAAAGTACTTATTCCGGCGATAGCAGATAGTGTGGTGCTCAGGATAAAGCTTCCAATCACATATTGAAGCAAATTATTTTTAATCAAGTCAAAATTAAGATCCTGGCTAAGGAAATTACTGTCTCCATCAACAAACGGAGCACCCAGAAATAAAGAGGCGGCAATAATAAAAGGAATAAAGGGCGGAAGGCTCACATTTGAAGCTACAAATGCCAGCACTTTATTCAGTTTAAAAAGTACAGATAAGCTGATCACAAGTAAAGTCTGAAATCCCCAGAAAGGAGAAAGTCCGATAAAAACTCCCAGTGCAATGGAAAAAGCTTTGGTACGGTTAGTTCCGTCGCTTTCCAGTACATCTTCTTTTATGAACCTTTTAAAGCTTTTTTTTTTGAAATTATTCACGAAGTTCCTCGGAATAATGTAGAATAGGGTGATGGTTACCAAAATAGTATTCAGAATACTGATTCTGGTAAAATCTTTAAACGGTCTGAAGTGAGAAACACGTTCTGCAGGATCATATAAGACTTTTATCGGAACATTTTTTACGGGAACATGTCTCCAGGCGGTTCTTACAATGATCTCAATTTCAAATTCAAACTTAGGGGTAAAATATTTTTTTGGAATTTTATGCAAAGGATAGAGCCTATACCCGGATTGCGTGTCTTCCAGTTTAATTCCGGTTTCAAACCAAAACCAGAAGTTAGAAAACCTATTTCCGAAACTGCTTTTCTTTGGAATGCCATCCTGAGACATATTTCTGTTTCCAATCAAAATAACCTCTTCATCTTCCTGAAGAAGAGCCTCTACAAATACAGGAATATCATCTGGATAATGCTGCCCATCAGAATCTATAGTGATGGCATGGTTATAACCTAATTCTTTTGCCTTTCTGAAGCCTGTTTTAAGCCCGTTTCCCTTTCCTTTGTTCTCAGGTAAGGAGATTATTGTGATCTGAGGATATTGGCTCAGAATCTGAGGGGTAGAATCGGTAGAACCGTCATTCACGACAATAATACTTTCGGTGTAATCCAGAACACCGTCAATGACCCTTTTCAGGGTCTTTTCATTATTGTAGGTAGGTATTAAAACGCAGATTTTCCTTTCAGAAATTGCATTCTGTACTTCAGCAAGGGACATGTTTTTATTTTAAAGTGGCTCTTTCCGCCTCGGTCATGGTTTTAGACTGCATTGCAAACCTTTTGATATAGTTTTTTAAAGCGGTATTCTGCTTATTGTAATTATTCAAAAGAAATGCTTTGTCATCTTTTAAGCTTCCTCTGTATCCTACAATTTTAGGAATGTTTTCCTGAACGCTTAATCTGATCAGACGAAGTTCTGCATTATTGGGATTGCTTTTGATGACTCCTTCAAGGTTGGTAGCTCCTGTCTTTACAAGAGCTTTTCTATTTCCTTTAGAGACTTTGGCTTCCATAATTTTGGCTGCCGCTTTATAGCCTAAAGTTACCGGATCAGAACCGGATTGTTTTTCTGCAATTTCAATAAAACTGGATGTATTCGTGCTGGAATCATTGGCCTTGGCATAGCTGTTTCTCAGTGCTTCAAGATCAGACTGAAAGAAAAATAAAAATGCCGCTACAAAGGATAAAATAAGTTTCATGACATTAATTTTTTATAGCTTACAGACAATTTCAATGCAATAGTCTCGCCAAAAGAGGTTACATTTTTTACTTTAACATCTTCATCATCTTCTGTAATATCCAGCTGAAGTTTCAGATCAGGAGTTTCAAAAGGATTAATGATCGCCATAAACTTTACATTGGAGGCTGTTTTTAAAAATAATTTTGAACCTGTAAATTCTTCGGTCAGTTCTTTAATGATCTGCATCATACAAACTCCCGGAGTTACAGGGTTTCCTGGAAAATGTCCCTTAAAAATATCATGATCCTTATTTAAATGGATATGAGCGACAAAACTTCCGTTGTCTGCCTTTTCGTATGATGTAAGCGTATAAAAATCTGTAAGAATGGTTTGCATGATCTTATTTTTTAAGATTAAATGTATGATAAAACTCCAGGTTGGAAAACAAGGTTAATCTGTTTTGCCGTTGGAAATCATTCTGTTTCGGTTATTTGAAATAGTTTTATATTGATCTTAAAATCCTTATGTTGTAAGTTTAAGCTGTCTGCGAAGATATGCTTTTTTGCATCAAAAGTAAAATCGATTTTCTCCCTATTATTTTTTGTGTAAATGATCTGTTTCAGCAAATTATTTTCTTTGTTGAAGAACAGATAATAGCTTTTATTATTAATCTTAGAGAGAAAGATTTTAGCATTTTCATTTTCAAAACTTTCATTCACCGGATATTGTCTCTTTAACAGCTGTTGGAAATCATTTTTTAAGAAATTAATGACAATTTTCTTATCCAGATCAGGAAGTACATAATTGAGTTTAAAATCGTTATCTGAGATTTCAAAATCAATCAGTTTATTCCCAAAATCCGAAGTTAATGCAACACGATGTGTTGTTTCATTCAATTTTTTGACAATAAGAATACCACTTACATGATTTTTATAAATATCCATCTGACATTTGTAGATATAATCTTCAGTTGATGAAAAGTAAAGATTTTCAACAATTTTTTCCGTTGATGGTACCGGTTTTATATCAGTAAGCTTATAGGTCTTACAAGAAATAGCCGATATCAGAATCAGGCTATAAAGTAAATTCTGACGCAGGAATCGAAGCATTGATCTTGGTATTTTTAAAAACAATATTGGTAGTATCCCCGGACGCTTCGGTCATATTCACTTGGGAAACCGTAGACTGGTTTTTAGGGAAATAAAGTTCAATCTGCTTAATATATTTGAGCAACTGAGAAGTCTTCGGAACAAACTTCGCCACATTGTAATTCCCGTTTTTGAAATACGTTACTGTAAATTCCGGATCATTGAACATGGTTCCGTTTGAACTGCCAACAATCAGTTTGTTGATCTTTTCAAAAGTTTTACTCTTAGCATCTACAGATGATTTTTTCCCCTGATCATTGATGTAGATCTTATTGCTTTTAAAAACAATGCTGTATTGATAAGGCTTGGTGTATTTCCAGCTTAGCATATTGGGCGTCTGTAGAGACATTTTTCCGTAAGTAACAATGCTTTTATCCAGAAAATCCATTTTTTTAGTCTGGGTAAAATCACTCTGCAAAGTTTTAATTTCCTTGGTGTCTGCTGAAACTTTCGATACGAATGCTTTAGCCTCTGCTCCTGACATTGCCGTGTTTTGGGCAAAAAAGAAACCGGAAATTAATAAAAATGCTCCAAAAGCAATATTTTTAATCATTTTTTCTTGAATTTGTAATGGAATCAACGGTAAAGGTTGAATACTTTTTATCCGCCAAAAATACTAATAAATCTGTCAGCACACGATACGTTTTTTCTGAGGTGTCGTGAAGGAGAATAATGCTTCCTTTTCTAAGACCTTTAGTTATTCTTTTATAGATTTTCTTTTCATCATCAGTAATGGTGTCCAGAGAACGGACGTTCCAGCCGATGCTGATTTTATGAGTTCGCTGTATCGCTTTGGCAATGCTCGGATTGGTAACTCCGAAAGGAGGCCTGTATAAATCTGTTCGCAGGTTCCCAATATTTCTCATAACTTCATCACAGTTTTCAATCTCTGCAATCATTTTTGAAGTCGATAAAAAGCCGGTTGAATTGGAATGGGATAAAGTATGATTTCCAATGGCATGTCCTTCATTAATAATTCTCTGAAATGTTTCAGGATATTTTTCAATCTGTTTTCCGATACAGAAAAAAGTTGCCTTTATTTCACGTTCTTTAAGTAAGTCTAAAAACTTAGGAGTGAATTCAGTAGGACCATCATCAAAAGTGAGGGCAACTTCCTTAATTTTTGTTCTTTTATGAGTAATACTGTTGACAAAATATCCCAGTTCAATAGCAAATGATCCCCAAACCACTACGGCAGAAAAGGCCAGGAAACATGCAATATACACCCAAAAACTTCCCTGAAACGCATAGATAAAAACGTTACAGAAGAGATAAAATAGGATGAATGAATAATGTTTCATGATGTACTATTTTTGAGTTCGTGATTGACGATTTCTAACTACATTCGTACTGTCATTCAGAATGTCGCCTATAGCCACGAAAGGAATCCGAAATACAAAAGTATAGATTCTTCCTTCGTCAGAATGACAGAACAACAATTATGTTGTAGGGTAGTATCTTAATTATGCTCTTTCCAGCAATACCAAACTATGATCGCTGCCTGCGAGATGATTGTAAAGAAGTACATTTTTCACTTCTTCTTTTCTCTCTGAGTTAATCATCATTATTTCCGGAATTTGCTGTTCTTTAAGGATATGACAAGCCATAAACGTAGAAAAACCACTCGCCGTATTGAATTCCCCACTCAGGTGTTTGTAATACAATAAGGCAGAATCTGGAAACAAGTCCATAGCTTTTTTGTAATAAAGATCAGAGTCTGCATCACCACTGAACCCTAAAATTACAGCATCAATATCTTGTGCTGAAAGATGATTCTTTGTTAAAAAATCCTCTATAAAAACTGTTGTCTCTTGCAGTTCCACTCTATTACTGATTTTAATATCAGTCAGTTTTGCATAGGAATTTTCTGTTTTATCTTTTCCAATAACAAAAAAGCTTGCTCCTTCTCCCCAGATAACACCATGGGTAGTAGAATGCAGATAATCCACAGGAAAATCTGATTCTTTTTTAATTGTATTATTCAGACAGTAAAGTTCCATTGTTCTGTCAGTTTGCTCATCAGTAGATCCAACCAGAACATTTTCAGCTTCACCGTCATTGATCTGAAGTTGTGCATCCAAAAATGAAAACTCCAGTGATGAAGAGGTGTTAACGTAGGTAAAGTTGTAGGCATGGCATTGTAATCCCAGCGCAATCTGACCAGCCACGGTATTATGAGTGGATTGGATAAAAAATGTAGGGGTTAAAAACTCCTCATGATTATCAATTACGTTTTTCAGAAACTTTTCAGAATCCTGTGAACATCCCATACCGGTTCCTACAATAATAGCATCCGGTTGTTCAATTCCGGCTTCTTTTAAAGCGTAATGTGATGCTACAGAGCTCATTTTTACAGTTTTGGACATTCTCCTGATCATAGCTGGAGGAATGAACTCTTTATAATTAGGTTCTATGGCTTTAACCAGCTTCACCGAATTTTCCGGCTTAAGATTCTGAAGAATATTTTCATTTAAAGTGTCCTGAACTGAGATACAGGATGCACTGTTAATGTATACTGCACTCATGATTTCGAGAAAATTAAGGTTGAACAGTTTCCACCAAATCCAAATGAATTGGAAAGAACATGATGGATATTTTTCTCCTTCAGTTCAGTAACCGGTATCAGATTAAATTCTTCCATTTTCGTTTTGAAATTCAGGTTCGGGAAGATTACACTGTGCTGCATTGCTAAAATTGAAAATACAGCTTCAATTCCGGCAGCGGCAGCTAATGTATGTCCTGTAAATGCTTTTGTAGAGCTGAATTCAGGGACATTATCTTCTCCAAATATTCTGATCATGGCAATTCCTTCAGATAAATCATTATTAGGAGTTGCTGTTCCATGAACGTTGATATAATCGATGTCTTCTTTTTTCAAGCCTGAAATTTTTAAAGCTTGTTGCATTGCTAAGAATGCGCCTTGTCCGTTTTCTGAAGATGCGGTCTGGTGATGAGCATCATTAGCGTTTCCATATCCGGAAAGATAAGCAAGTACCTGTTTGTTTTCCTTTTTAACAACTTCTTCGGATTCAAGGACTAAGAAAGCGGCTGCTTCACCAAGGTTTAACCCTTTTCTGTCATTGTCGAAAGGAGTATTGTAAGAATCTGTAAGGATCATTAGGGTATTAAAACCGTTTAATGTAAACTTTGAAAGGGAATCTGTTCCCCCAACGATAACACGATCCAAGACTCCGTTTTTAATAAGTTTGGCTCCCATCATAATGGCATTAGCTGCAGATGAACAAGCTGTACTTATGGTAGAAACCATGCCTTTTATTCCTAAATGATCGGCAATAGCCAATGAGGAATTTCCGGCATCATGAGCGTCAATGTATTTTTGCTTTTCAGGAAAGTCTTCGTAAGAATAGAAGTATTTTTCGGTAATATCCATTCCTCCGACACTGGTGGAGGAGATCAGTCCGGTTCTGTAACCGTTGATGTCTGAGATTCCGGCACTTTCTACAGCTTCTTGCGCAGCAACCATTCCTAATAAAGAAGTTCTTGTTATGTTGTTATCTTCACTAAGCTGAAGTTTCTGTACAAGTTCCTCATTAGATAATTTTATTTCACCAGTTTTAATAGCTCCGGCATGACGGGTTTCAAACATTTGAATATCTGAAATACCATGTTTTCCAGATTGTAAGGAAATAAAATTTTCCTCCACATTGTTTCCGATGGAGGAAATGATGCCCATTCCTGTTATGGCAATTTTTTGACTCATTCTATTAAATAATGTAACAATGTATCAATGTAACAGTTTATCAATTATTACTACATTGATACACCGTTAAACTATTATATCAATTTATTTTGTCCTGTTGTCTTCGATGAATTTAGCCATGGTATCGATAGATTGGAAAATTTCCTTTCCTTTTTTAGGATCGGCTAATTTTATTCCGTAATCTTTGTCAAGAAGAACGATTAATTCCAAAGCATCAATAGAATCTAATCCTAATCCACCTCCGAACAAAGGATCTGTATCTTTGATTTCCTCTACAGAAACGTCTTCAAGGTTAAGAACTTCGATAATTTTGTGCTTCAATTCAGTTTTTAAGTTTTCCATAATTTAATTAATTTACCAATGTATCATTGTAACAGTTTACCAATATCTAAAATTGTTACATTTCTACATTGTTATATTGTTACATTTTTACAAGGTTAGCAAATATACAAAAGCTTTGTAATTTTCCTGAAATAATTCAACCCAGCCACATAATACTTTATCCGCTTTTCCGGATTGAAGGATTTGTTCGCTATAATCGGTTAAAAATTTTTCATCAAATTCATCCAAAACAAAAAAGGCATTTTCAGTCTGCATTTTGTGTTTAATACTGATTTCCCCTACACAGATGTTAGGTAGGGTATAAACAAAGACTGCCGGGCTGGGAAAGTAGTTTTCCTGGGAATTGATACTTTCCTGATACTTGAAATCAGTATCCAGACTCGATGATTTGTTAGCAAAAATCAGCGCTGTTCTGCTGTGATCTTCCTCTTTTAAAATCATTTCGGCAGCTAGAAAGGCCAATTTACTCAAATGATCCATTTTGTGAAATTTCGGATAGCTGAGTTCTAAAGTTTTATAGGCTTCTTTAGCAAATTCCGGGAATGTATTATTTTCAGTTTCAAAAATAAGGTTTCCATCAACGGTTATTTTTGAATGTTCTATAGTGCAGCTGCTTATTTTCTTCATCATATTCATTTTAGCATTTTTCCAAAACAATCGCCGCATTACAGCCTCCAAAGCCAGAAGCTGTTTTCAAAATATATTTAATCGTTGCAGTCTGATTTTCTCTGATAATATTCAACGGTTGAGAGACTCCCATTTCTTCAAAATTTTTAGAGGGGATCAAGGTATTTTGAAGAGCACTTTCCATAGAAATAATGCTTTCCAGAAGACCGGAAGCACCCAGGCAGTGCCCGTAATAGCCCTTCATACTGTTTAAAGGAACGTTTTGAAGATTCATTCTTCCGAAGGCGATACTTTCCATTTCGTCGTTGTATAATGTTGCTGTTCCATGAGCAGATATAAAATCAATTTGTTCTGCGGAGACATTCGCTTCTATCATTGCATTTCGGATACTTCCGTATAGACCATCTCCCGTTCTGGAAGGTCCGGAAATATGGTTGGCATCATTGATGGCTGAATCCCCCAATACTTTAAAACTGAATTTTTCATTCTCGGAAGATTCTGCAGTGATATAAACTGCTGCTGCCGCTTCCCCAATATTGATTCCGTTACGGTTTTTATCATAAGGTTTGCAAGGTTCTGAACCAATAGCCTGAAATGAATTGAAGCCGGAAATTACAAATTCTGTGATTTCATCCCCTGCAATTACAAAAGCATCTTTATATTTCCCTGCCTGAATCATATTCTTAGCTACGGCAATAGCCATTACGCCAGAAACACAAGCATTGGAAACAACAATAGGTTGGGTTTTAAAACCGAAAAAGTCCGCAATCTTTTGTGCTAATTGTGATAGATAAACGCCTTCAGGTAATTCAGTTTGATTTTTTAATAAGCTTATATTTCCTTTTGTTGTAGAAAGAATAAGAGCGGTGTCTTCAGTTATATTATGCTTTTCAACAAGTGGTTTCATGCTTAGCAGGAGCATTTTTTCCAGCCTTGTAAATTCCTGATGGCTATTTTGATCGAAAATTCTACCAAATTCTTCATTCAGTTTTTCAGAATTGATCCCAGAGGCATAAAAAGCATCCTGACTTTCTATAATTTTATGTAAAGCAACTCCAGATTCTCCGGCTAAAAGTGCCCTCCAGTTAGAATCTACATTAAAACCAAGAGGAGTGACGCAATTGTAGTCTGTGATATAAGTTTCCTTCTTCATGATAGTCCCATTTTATCTTTCCAGGTTTGAAAAAATTCCGGGTTGTACAGACATAAACTTCCGTTGCTGTCTAAAAATACCTGAATGGTTTCTCCACTGCATACCAATTTGTCTTCCTGATTGAAAAGCTCATATTTATAAATAAGCTTGGCAGAAACAGAATTAACAAAAGTGGTTACAATTCTGAAGGTTTCTCCATATTTTAAAGGCAGAAAATGTTCGCAGGTGCTTTTTACAATAGGCGTTACATATCCCGCATTCTGAATATCAAGGTAGGTAAGGCCATGCTGGCGTCCGAAGGCTTCTCTTCCATCTTCAAAATAAACGATGTAATGACCATGCCAGACAATTCCCAGCGGGTCTGTCTCGTTGAATCGTACTCTTACTTCTTCAGTACAGGTTAATATATTTTCGTTAGACTGCATGCTTTTCTTCCTGAGTGTTGTTTTTATGGATGTCAGAAACGCCCTGACAATATTAGTAATAAATAGATTAAATATTATGAAGCTTCCTTTCGTAAAAAATAGAAATGGCTACGGTGACAAGATAAAATAAAAATAAGAATACAAGCTCTTTGGCAATCCCGCCGATTCCACTGTTTCTTAAAATAATATCATAATATGCGTTCAATCCCCAGTTCATAGGAGAGAACTTGGCTACAGTTTGCATAAATTCAGGCATTAAAAATACCGGAACCCAGATTCCTCCAATTGCGGCTAATACTACCACAGATGTAGCTCCAAAAGGTGCTGATTGTTCCTGAGTGTCTGCAATGGTTCCCAGCAATACTCCAAATCCAATAGCTGCAAGTCCTGCAAATAAGGTTACCGTGACAAGCTGAAACATTTTTCCGGATACATCAAACGCCGGAAGATCCATATAGGGGAAAAGATAGATCCCTACAGCCACCATCAGTAAGAACTGAATAAGACAGATAATAAGATAGGTAAATGTCTTTCCTAAGATATGAACGAAGTAAGGAGTAGGGCTTATTCTCGCTCTTACGCTTGTTCCCTGGCTTTTTTCTTTTACAAGATTGATGGATAAAGGGACTACGATGAAAAAGATAGCAAAAAGCGTCCAGGCAGGGACGTTGTGCTGAACAGAATTCGGTATAACGTCCATTTCTCCTTTTTTAGGAGTGATTTCTTTGAAACTGATGAGGTTTTTATTTTCCTCAAGGTTTTCCGTTGTTCCCAACTGATCCTGGAAAGCTTTATAGATTTTTTTATTCTCGATCTCAAAAACCATTTTGTTCACTGAGTTCATCACTGAGTTTTTGAATCCTGCATTGGTCGCCGGGTCAAAATACAAATGAATCTCTTTGGTTTTCGGAGTTTCTATTTTCGTTTTTGCAGAATCACCTTCCAATCCAAATGAACTTACAATCGCCTGAACTTTTGAATCGATATTGGAATTTAAATCTTTCGTAAGATCTTCAGGGATAACGATAGCCATCTGGTAGTCTCCAGAAAATACCGCATCTTGTGCTGATTTTTCATTGAAATTCATTAGCAGCTGGAATGTTTTACTGTTTTCCAGTTCGCCTTTTATATTTTTGGAAACCTCGGATTTATCATTGTCAATGAAAATGATTGGAATCTTAGAACCTTCAAGGTTTTTAAAGGTAGAATCCTGAATCAGGGTAATGGTTACAATCAAAAGTAACGGCATGACAAAAATAATGACAATTCCTCCGATATCTCTTTTCAGGAGAAGAATTTCTTTAATAAAACTTCTCCACAGTTTATACAACAACATCTCTTAATTCTTTTCCGGTTAATGAAATGAAAACATCTTCAAGGTTTTCTGCATGGGCAATTTGTGAAACTAGTTCTTCAGGAGTTCCCACGGCATGAATTCTCCCTCTGTCAATAATAGCAATCTTGGTACAGAATTCTTCTGCTTCAGAAAGATGGTGGGAAGTATAGATGATGCATGTCCCGTTTTTATTCAGTTCTAAAAGGAAATCAATGATTACTTTTTTAGACTGTACATCTACTCCCACGGTAGGTTCATCTAAAAATAAAACTTTCGGATTGTGAAGAGTTCCGGCAATGAGGTTGCAACGGCGTTTCATTCCTCCAGAGAACTGTCCGACCTGTTTATTGGCAAATTTTGAAAGTCCCATAATTTCCAGGGAATCATCAATGGCCTTGGTAAGTTGCTTATGTTTTAAACCATATAAACTTCCGAAAAACATTAAATTTTCTTTGGCTGTCAGGGTGGGATAAAGAGCATATTCCTGAGGAACAATTCCTGTGATCTGTCTGATCTTAAAACTGTCTTTTTGTGGAGACAGCCCGTTGATTGTGAATTGTCCTGAAGTAGGCTTAATTAATCCCGAAAGCATGGAAATCAAAGTGGTTTTCCCTGCTCCGTTGGGTCCAAGAATTCCATAGATCTCATTTTTGTCGATATTCAAAGAGATATCATTCACAGAAAATTCGTCGGAATTTTTGTATTTTTTATATAGATTTTTAATCTCAATCATATTCTCTGCCATATCAGATCGCTTTTCTCAGTTTTTTATAGAAAGCTTCTTCTAAATCTGCAATATGAAGCATTGTCTTCGATAATTCGTTGTAAATATTGCTTTTAGAGTTTCTATTTTTATACACTCTGGCGATATCTACCGCAAAATCTCTCCAAAGATCACCAATAGAAGTGATTTCTTTTGAAAGCTCTTTTAGTTCGTCATTTTTAAGGATAACAGCTGCCTCCTGAAGAAATGCTCCATAAATAAACCTGAATCCGCCACCTCCTGTTCCGATTTCTTCCTGCATTCTGATCAATTGACCCAGATAATGGTTGGTTACTTTTGTTCCTTTCTTTTCTGCCCATTTCGGGATACTTTTTGCCACCCATCTCATGGCTTTTACCCCAATCAATGGTACCGGAGCCAGCATATTTTTGCAGGTGTCTTTGATTCCTTTTTTTATAGCTTCTTCCAGATGAACATCTTCTGGGATATAAATAGGATAGTACATGTGTCCTTTTGGAGGAAGCGCTCCCTTAGCATATCTTACTTTTTCCAGTTCTGCTTCCGTAAGGGTTGTGGTATAATCCATCACCGGATCACTGATAAGGAATTTTCCATCTTCTTTACCATATACAACAAGATTATGGGCATTAAAATGGAATTTATATTCTTCAGGGAAATAGGTGAGGTTGAAAACACCTACCTGAAGTCCTGTAGGTATATTTTGTTCTAAGTTTCTTTCCAATGCTTTTTGGGCATCCAGAGGATTGGAGAATTTCTCTCTTTTGATTTTAATTCCTAATCTTTTCGCTGCTTTACTGAAAATAGCACCCGGCATCGGACGATAGCTGAAGCCCGGAGCAAAATTCACCTTTAAAAAGGGAAGGTAGACAAAAAATAATCCTGAACCGATCCCGAAAATCATAGGTTCACTTAATTTTAGTCCTCTGTTAAGCAGTAGATTAGAAGCAACACCGTTTTCGCAATGCGCAGTCTGATGGTGTTCAAAGTTTAATTTCATTTGCAGTTTATATCTTTTTCATAGGTAAATAAAATGGAACGAATCACTTTATTTATTTCCCGTCGAAGTTTTTTAGTTCATTGACTGAAATTCCAAATGCATCGGCATATTTTTTCAGCGCAGTTTCACTCAGTGTTTTAAATACGTTGGGCTTAAAATGTCTTTTTACCCTCCATTGCCACATTCCTACATAAGAGGCCAGTACTCCTAAGTCCATTTTATTAAATTCCATAAAATAAACGATAGGGCTTACTGTATTATTGGCAACGTTTTGCTTTGCTTCTTCAATTCTTTCATAGATCAATTCCATAGATTCATCCAAAGCAGCCTTTTTTGCATCCCAGCCCGTACTGTTTGCGGTGGTGTAATTATCATTTTCATCCGTTACATACAATACTTCTGTCATGTTGGCGGATTTCAGATTACTTTCGTCTTGAGGCAGGTTTTGTTTTTTCATCTGAATAATGTTTAATTTTTTTTAGGTTCCGGATGAAATAGGATTCATCTGTTTTTGATTATTTTAATCAGGTGGCTAAAATAGTGAAAATACATAATATGAAAATTATACCTGATTTGATTATAAGATTACTTTGAAATAAAGGTTGTATGAAGTTTTTATTCAAAATTTAATGATAGAACTGATTGCCGTTTTTCTTCGTTTTAATGAAGGGTGAAATCGTTTTGTAATCTCACATATTGAGAAAAATATTTGTTTTTTTCTGTTTTTACGGTAAGGATGTTTAACTAATAGGATGTAATGAAATCTTAAGAAATACTGTTAATACTTATGAAGGATGTTTATAATTAGGTAAACTGTAACAAGTACCTCATATCATAAGACTAATGGATTAGAAATTTGAATATAAAATTAAATAACCACTATGAAGAAATTTTTTATTTCTGTTTCGCTTTTCTGTATGCTTAGTGCTATGGCTCAGAAATTCGATACTCAAAAACTAACAGATGCCCAGGGCTATACTTATGAAACAGTAAAGAACGACCAGGCAGGGGTAAGAGTATATACCCTAAAAAACGGATTAAAGGTTTATCTGGCAAAAAATGAAGATGCTCCGAGAATCCAGACTTATATTCCGGTAAGAACGGGATCCAATAATGATCCGAGTGATAATACGGGATTGGCCCACTACTTAGAGCATATGGTTTTCAAAGGAACTTCCCACTTGGGAACTCAGGATTGGGCAAAGGAAAAAGCCTTATTACAACAGATCTCTGATCTTTATGAGCAGCATAAAGCTGAAAAAGATCCGGCAAAGAAAAAAGAGCTTTACAAAAAGATTGATGAGGTTTCCCAGGAGGCTTCAAAATTTGCGATTGCGAATGAATATGATAAAGCTATTTCTTCACTGGGAGCTACGGGAACAAATGCTCATACCTGGCTGGATGAAACCGTTTACAAAAACAATATTCCATCGAATGAACTTGAAAAATGGTTAAGGGTTGAAAAAGAACGTTTTTCGGAATTAGTCCTTCGCCTTTTCCATACTGAATTGGAAGCAGTGTACGAAGAGTACAACAGAGCTCAGGATAACGACGGCCGTTTGGTAAACTATGCATTAATGGAAGCTCTTTTTCCAAAGCATCCGAACGGACAGCAAACGACTATCGGTACTTCTGAGCATTTGAAAAGCCCTTCAATGGTAGCCATCCACAAGTATTTTGATACTTATTATGTACCTAATAATATGGCGGTTGTACTGGTTGGAGATCTTGATTTTGACAAAACTATAAAATTAGTTGACCAATATTTCGGGGCTTTCAAATACAAGGAGCTTCCAATGAAAAAGATGGTCACAGAGGAGCCAATGACTCAGATTGTTTCCAGAACTGTAAAAAGC
The DNA here is from genome assembly GCF_003815715.1 of Chryseobacterium sp. G0162. Taxonomy (NCBI): domain Bacteria; kingdom Pseudomonadati; phylum Bacteroidota; class Flavobacteriia; order Flavobacteriales; family Weeksellaceae; genus Chryseobacterium; species Chryseobacterium sp. G0162. Next base: position 2,853,586 of record NZ_CP033922.1, read on the forward strand.
CCATCTACGCCAAGAATGACCATGGCATGGAGAACAGATTCTTATGGAAGCCAGGAGGCTAGACTGGCAGATGTTGTTGCGGAGATTTTAAGCAACAGAGGTGATGCCGGTTTAATTGATCTTAATATTAATCAAAAGCAGAAAACGTTAGGTGCCGGGGCGTACGAATCTCCATTCAAAATGTATGGAACATTCGGATTAGTCGTGACTCCTAAGGATGGTCAAAGTTTTGATGAGGCTAAGAAATTATTACTGGATCAGCTTGATTTGGTTAAAAAAGGTCAATTCCCAGACTGGATGCTGAAAGCTATTGTCAATGACAAAAAGGTTCAGCGTATGAAAGGTTGGGAAACCGCTGATGGATTGGCTACTGAGCTTTATGATTCTTATATTAAAGGAAGAACGTGGGAACAGGAGTTAGATGAGATCAACCAGTATGAAAAGATCACTAAAGCTGATGTGGTGAAATTTGCAAATGATTTCTTTAAGGATAACTATGTAGTAGTTTACAAAGAAAAAGGAGTGAATGATAAGCTTGTTCGTGTAGAAAACCCAGGAATTACTCCTATTAAGCTGAACAGAGAGGCTCAATCACCTTTCCTTAAAGATATTTTAAATACTAAGGTTACTGAGATCAAACCAGAATTCATCGATTATAAAACAGCAATTCAGACTTCAAAAGTAAAAGATAAAACGGTAAGCTTTGTAAAGAATAAATACAATGAGATTGCCCAGGTAAGTTACGTTTTTCCTTTCGGAACAGATCATGATAAGGAGCTTTCGTTAGCGGGAACTCTTTTCGAATACCTTGGAACAGATAAATATACTCCGGAGCAATTGAAGGAAGAGTTCTATAAGCTAGGAATCTCTTATAGTTTCAGAACCTCTAATGACCAAACTACTGTTACTTTATCAGGACTTGAAAGTAATATGAAGAAAGGAGTGGAACTAATGAATCACTGGATGACCAACGTAAAAGCGGATAAAGCTATTTACAGTCAAACTGTAAAAACAATTCTTGAAGCGAGAGAAGTCGCTAAAAAGGATAAAGTAAGAATTATGGGTGCTCTTTCCAACTATGCAAAATATGGGAAAGACTCAAGAATGACGGATGTTATTTCTAAAGCCCGCCTTGAAAGTATTGATGCTGCAGAATTAATGAAAAAGGTAAAAACACTGAACCAATATCCTTATCAGATATTGCTTTACGGGCAAGACCAGGCAGGTATGGAGAGTGCTGTAAAACCTTATATTACTAATGTAAGTCTGCAACCGGCAAAAGCTAAGGAATATGCAGAACCTGCCACAACAGGGAATGTATATTTCACCAATTATGACATGGTACAGATGGAAATGGCTAAAGTAGCGAAAGGAAGTCCTGTAAACCTGAGTAACTTCGGTAAAGCCAATGTTTTCAATGAGTATTTCGGAAGAGGATTATCTTCTATCGTTTTCCAGGAAATCAGAGAAAGTAAGTCTTTAGCTTATTCTGCGTATGTTTCTTATGCCAATGCTTCAGAAAAAGGACATGCTAACTATATTACCAATTATATTGGAACGCAGTCTAACAAACTTCCTTTAGCTGTAAATGCAATGAGTGAGCTAATGGCTGAATTACCACAAATTCCAACGCAGTTTGAAAATGCAAGAGGTTCAGCATTGAAGCAGATTGCCTCTAACAGAATCAACAGAACTAATATTTTCTTTAGCCAGTTAGCTTTGAAAAAATTAGGAGTTGATTATGACCTAAGAAAAGATACGTATGCTGAGATTCAGGGATTGACATTACCTCAGTTGACAGGATTCTACAATACAGAAGTGAAACCTGTACAATATAATACCGCAATTATCGGTAAGAAAGAAAACCTGAATATGGAATCTATCAATAAAATGGGACAATTCCAGGAGGTATCACTTGAAGAGATCTTCGGATACTAATATTTTAGTTTTAATAATAGGTAAAGTGGAGCAGAAATGTTCCACTTTTTTGTTTGAATAAGGTATTTGTCTGATAGTGAATGTTTCACAGATTTGTAGAATGTTTCACGTGAAATATGACGTTTTTTAAACACAAATGTCACCCATAACTCCACAAATAGTCACAATGATTTATGGGTCTTTTAAAGGATTGTATTTTTTAGCGCAAGAGTTCGCAAAGGATCATTCATTATGGGGATTTTTGATCGCAAAGGCGTTTCACTCAGCAAGAGAAGCCTTGGATAAATTTATTGGGTTTTAATTCAATAGAGGTGGGCTTTAGCCCGCCTAAATAAAAAGATAAAATTCATTTGGCTTTAGCCAAAACCTAATTGTTTTATAGGTAACAACCCTCAGTCAAAAATAATCAGTGCTTCCTTTGCGATCATAGTATTAAAAGTAATAAAGAATATATCAATCCTTGTAAAACAAAAAAGCTGCACAAAATGTACAGCTTTTATAGTCTTTTTCTTTCTTTTTACGATTTTACCTCCTGAATAAACAGGTTAATCTCTGCTCTGATCAACAATTCTTCTTTGTTGAAGGTCTCGCAGAAGATGTGGCAGATATTTTCAAACTGGGAAATCAACGATGCTTTTGAAATGATTTTGTCATTTACTTTGGGAAGTCCGAATATCTCAATCTTTTTGATATTGGTGATAAAGCCTATCACTTTGGTATCTGCTTCCGGATTTTCGAAGAAGCTTTGTCCAAGGATAGATGAGCAGGTTTGGGCCAGATTTTCAATTAAGCCGGCTTCTACAAATTCATTGTTATGAACAAAGATATTGTTTTCTTTTATTTCAAAGGAAGTCACTACTTTTTCCTTGGTCAGTTCCAGGATATAGTCTGCCATCAGCATTGGCTCGCGATGCGGTAAAAAGTGGTGTATATTGATGATATTTTCTTCCCTGATCTCCATTAAAATTATTTTACAGCGGTTTTCATTTGAGATTTTGCAATCACTTCACCATTTAATTTAGTAATGATGTCTACAAGTGTTACTCCCATTACTTCATTGAGGATGGTTACTTCAGATTTCAGTTGATCTCCAATTTTAGGTAATATTGCGGCTTCAAAAGATTTGATGGCTCCAATGTATCCGGTAGGAGCATCTTTTCCAAGCAAATGATACTTGTACCCTGTATGAAGAGCTACACTTTGTGCCTGATGTTCAATCAATCCAGAAGCCTGAAAAAATCCATCCTGAATGAATAGGTTGTCTTCCTTTACTTCAAATCCGGAAATAAGGTGGCTTTCAGAATATTCTGATAGCTCATGTACCATAACAAATGGTGCACGCTGTGGAATAAGGCTTTCTACAAAACCCTGATCGGATGTGGGGAGTCTGTTTTCCATTAGCAGACTGTTAATAAAGAACAAGAATAGGCAAATCTTCCGCTCTCAGGAACGCAAAGAAGTATTTTTTCTCCTTTTTTCAATGTTCCGGAGTTCATGAGTTCCTCTAATGCTACAAAGATAGATCCGGCACCGATATTTCCGATGTCAGAAAGGTTGTAGAACCACTTTTCAGCAGGGAAGTCCATTCCTTTTTTAGCAAATTCTTCTTTCAATCCATCTTTAAAATATCCTGAAGAGATGTGAGCCAATACGTGGTCTATTTTTTCAGGATCAAGATTGTGTTTGTCAAAGGAAGCTCTTAAGCTTTCCGCCCCTTTTACAAGAATATATTTATCAAGGATTTTAGTATCCTGCTTAATGGCAAAAATAGAATCTTTCAACCATGAATCAGATGGATAATCTGCCCATGATTTTAAGCTTCCGTCTTCCTGTTTTTCACATCCTGCATACATACATGCCTCGATTTCGTGGGCATAAGAATAGAAATCGATGAATTCCACTCTTAAAGAGATCCCGTTTTCTCTCGGTTTATTTTCTAGTAAGAAAGCACCAGCTCCATCAGAGAGCATCCATCTAAGGAATTCTCTTTTGAAAGCGATAATAGGTCTTTCTTCCAATAATTTTAAATTTTCAGCTTCATGGTTGAATTTATCGGCCGTCATCCATGCAGACATTCTTTCAGAACCCGCACATACAGCACTTTCCTGTACACCGGCTCGTACTGAGAGGAATCCGTAGTTAAGGGCATTCATTCCTGAGTTGCAAAGTCCGGTGGCAGTATTGATTTCAATAGATTTCCCGATGTTCAGTTCACCATGAACCATAGAAGCATGTGAGGGCTGAATCTGGTCAGGAGAAGTAGTGCCTACGGATAGTAACTTCATATCTTCCTTCTTGAAATTCTCATCAAAAAGTCCTTCAATTGCCTTGGCAGTAAGCTGCGCATTGGAATGCGTAGGGTTTCCTTCTTTATCTAAAGCGTAATATCTTGTCGTGATTTTATTATTTCTTAAAATAAGTGATCTGGCTTTAGAAGGTGCGTCATTGATAAGCCCAAGATATGTCTCCATTTCCTCATTTGATACCGGTTCATTGGGTAAATATTTTGAAGCTTTTGTTATAAATACGTCGTACATTCTATTTTAAATTAATTCCTTGTAAATATCTTTTTTGTTTTTGTCTTTTAAACCAAAATATAGGGGTTGTAAGCAGGTGTAATACCAAAACGATTGGTGAGATAATCCATATCGCTGCCATCAAATATACCTTAAAGAATTTTATCAGCAATGGACGTTTCTCTTTTTTCTTGATAATCAGATTAGACCATACTGTGAAAATCTTGTTCCCTACCTTTTCTACACGTACTAAAAACGGGCGGATTTCGACGGCTCCATTTTTTACAAGATCCGGTTGTAAATTGTTCAGATCATTGTTTTTAAAATGCTTTTCGATAATCTCTCCATATTTTACCGAACCTGAAATTTCTTCATCCGAAACTCCTGCTGCCGGAAGCAGTCCGGATTTTTCCTTTTGCCCTGTAGTCAGCCAGCGAAGAATAGTCAGTACACTGGTATAATTGTCATGTCTGTCTACTAATGCAATGTTTCCGACAAGTTGGGCTTTTAAATCTCTTAAATATACTTTCAGCTTTTCCTGTGAGAGCATCCACATATTTCTTGTTCCGGAAACGGTAACTACAGGCGTGTCTTTAAGGATGCGCTCTGCATAGCCGCTCTTCAAAAATGAAATGATCGGAATAGAGGGGGTAAGATACCAAACCTGATATCCGAACAGGATGAGGTCATACTTTTTGTTCAGTATTTCTTCTGAAGGGGGAACAATTTCTTTGGGGATCTGTAAATAAGATTCCGGAAAAGTGTTGAAAAAAACATCACCTGGCCAAGGAAAAGGGAAGTCTTCCCTCAACTTAATATTATAATAGGTAATATCATATTCTTCCTTTTGAGCTTCAAAAGGCTTGGCAATATTTCTCATAATATCCTCCAGCTGACCGGTTTGAGAATAATATATGACAAGTATATTTTTTTTCATGGAATCTTTTTAGCGTTTACAAAAATATGTTTTTCATATTTATTATTTAGTTTTAAATACTTTTAATGATTCAGAACTAAATTCTAATATATAATTTTTATTTTCTATTACCGTTTTTGTGGTATTGATAAAAATGATCGTTTCAGGAAGATTTTGAATTTCATTGAGATCAAAATTATCATCCGAAATCAGGAGAACATCAATGCTTTTCGTTACTTCAGACACATCCTTTATATAGTTGATCTTTCTCCTTTTTACCAGATAATTATGAGAAGCAGTTGCTCTTTTATCTTCATTTATAATCCTTGAAAAAATTCTTCTACTGGCCTGATATAGGGTGAGTAAAGCATCTTTTTGTCCAAAATCATCAGCAATATGCAGGATGTTGGCATCGGCAGGAATGTGTTTATTCAGTTCAAAATAAGCTGATTTATTGGTGTTGAAATCTTTCTTTACTTCTGTTACAACCTCATTGTCTTTATATAGATAGCTTAATAATAACTGCTTTTTAAAATAATTTTCGTCTTCAATCTCTTCTCTCAGTTGAGCAAATTCTTCTCTGTAATACGCATTAATCTTTTTCGTTCTTTCAGAATAGTTTTTACCAAAGCTTACATCATCTTTACTGATTCTATTTCCTACTTTTACAATAATGCTGCCATCATAGATAATAAAATCTCCTTTCGGAAGTACTTCAGAATTTCCATGAATATACAAAGGAAGAATATCCAGCTCAAACTGTTCTGCAAGATAAAAGGCTCCTTTATGAAATCTTTTCACATCATTGGTATAAGAGCGTTCTGCCTCTGGAAAAACAACAAGAGAATATCCCTGTGCTATTTTTTCCTTTAATTTATCCATTCCGTTTTCAATACCCTGGGAAACCGGATAAAAGCCCAGTGCCCTTACCAGTTTTCCGAAGACCGGAGATTTGTATACCCAATCATTGACTAAATAAATGATTTTATGAGTGGCCATTGCAATAGCTAATGTATCCAGGAAAGAGGTATGATTAGCAATAATGACTGCCGGTTTACTGAAGTTCTCATTCGGATTTTTAATGACCTTCTTCTTTACAAATGGATTCGAATAAAGAACAGAAGTTAAAAACTTAGCCAAAATAATTTTGATAATGTTCAGCGTTTTACCCTTTGAATTTTTCACAAAGAAACTTCCTATGGCTGAAAATATCATGCCTCCAAGCCCATAATATAAAAAACTGAAGAGGGAGACGATCAATAATCTGAATGTTATTGGTGAAAGTCCTTTTTTTGCTCTGTTGGTGATTAATAATCTGAACCAGAATGGGTATAGGGTAGAAGTGATGATAATCACGGAGAACATTCCGATCAAGGCAACCAATGCTAATGAATGCAAAGCCGGATGTTTGGCAAAAATCAGAGATCCTATGGATAAAATGGTGGTAAATACTGCTAAAATAATTGAAGTTCTATAAGTAGGCAGCTCATTCTTTCCGGTTGTATGCTCCTTTTGCATGGCCTGGGTAAGGAAAATACTAAAATCATCACCCACTCCGAAGACCAATGTACAGACTACCGTACTGAAAATATTTAATTCCAGTCCTAAGAAATAAAGAATTCCGGCAGTGACCACTCCGGTCAGTACAATGGGGAACATGGTCAAAACAGTCAGCTCAAAATTTCTGAAGAAGATAATGATGGTTAAGACGATAGCCAGAAGAGAATAATTAATCAGGGTATTGAAGTCTCTTTTTAATAACCCTAAAAAGTTTTCATTCATCTGCTGGCGGTCAATGGCAATAGCATCATGTTTCTTTTCAATATCTTTGATGAAAGCATCTCTTTTTTTATCATCTACCTTCACTACATTGGAAACCGTATAAAAACCGTTTTCATTGCTCATGAATTCTGAAATCTGAAGTGCTTTTACTTTTTCATAGTCTTTGATGCCTAACGTAGAATAGTTTTTATTTAAAACCTCATTAAAATTATCAAAAGCAGAACTGTTGAATCCAAATTTATTCCCATTGCTGATAAGCTCAGAAACGGTTTGATTCTTTTTGTTATCATTCCAGAAACTTTTCCACTCCTCAATTTTCTTTTGCTGATCTTTTTCCGACAGGACAATACTTCCAATAGAATTATAGCTGAGGATTTTACCCTCTTTTTTCTCTTGTTCCAGGAATGTATTTAATTGGGAGTTTCTCGCCAAAGCCTGTTCTTCTGAGTTTCCATAAGAAATCGTATAAATGGATTTTGAAGTAATATCCGATAGTTTTTGGAGTTTGGCTTCACTGATTTTCATTTCTTTCGGAATGTAATTCAGATCTCCAATGTCTTCATTAAACCCAACATGTCTGAATCCAAATAAGCATGCTACAATGATTATGGAACATCCAATAATCAAAGGTTTATTTTTCTCGTATGGATATGAGCCTATTGTATCAATAAAATTGGTGCTAAGTTTCTCTTTGGTATGTTTAGGTTTATAAAGCTGTGGAACAATAATCAATGCGGTAATAGAGGATAAAATTACCGTGATGGCAGCGAAAAGTCCCAGATCCTTTAAGGCTTCGGAGCGTACAAATACCAAGCATAAAAAGGAAACAGCTGTAGTAGCACTACTCAAAATAATTGGCTGTGTGATTTCTTTATAAAGCTCCTCAATATTGTTATTATGCTTGTAATGGGTAAGAATATGCAGGGCATAGTCTATGGTAATCCCGATAAGGATGGCCCCAACACTTAATGAAATGGCCGAAATTTTATCTTTAATAAAATATAAGACCAATAAGGCCAGTAAAACAGAGAATACTGTTGGCAGGAAGACTATAATTGGAGTAAAGAAGTTCCTGAAATAATAGATCAACAGAATCAGCAGTACCGTCATAGAAATCACAACCGTATTCTGAATGTCTTTTTTGATCTGTTTGGCATTGGCCACTGCAATCACCGGAGAACCAAAATAACTGATCTCTGTTTTTCCTTTGAACTGTTTATTCAGGTTATCTTTTATGGTATTAAGCTGGTCAATAAAAGCTTCATTGGATTTTGTATCATTACTTTTATTTTTAGGTTCAATAAAAAGCAAAAGGTTTTTGCCATCCTTGGTTACAATATAGCTGTCTTCCAATTTGAAATCCTTGCTGATATTGAGTGCATTTAATTTTTTAATTCCCAGAAAGGTTAATCCCAGAGGGTCTTTTTTGATAAATTCTTTGGTCACAAGGCTTGTAGGAGAAACCAAAGAGATGTAATTATCCTCTACCTGTTTGGCAATGCTATCTTTTTGAAGTTTCCTTTCAATCTCTTGATAATCATTTTCATTGAGAAATAAAGGCAGGTTTTGATTCACGAAATCAAAGGTTTCAGAAATCTCATTATCATTCACTTTTCCCTGGATTGAGGCAATATACTTTTGTAAAGTCTCTGTTTTTTGTAAAAAAGTATCGGCCGTTTCAGAAAGCTGAAAGCTGTCTTCACCGGATTTGTTTTCTATGATAACAATGATCTTGTCCGAAAAATTAAGCTGTTTAAGCACCTTTGCCGTAAGATCGGATTTTTCATTTTTAGGAATGATCTGATTGATATCTTCTTCAAAATTAATCTTAGAAGCAAAGAATAGACATAAGAGAGCAATTCCCAATGCTGTAAAAACAGAAAGAATTTTGTTTCTGGAAATCAGATAATATAAAAATATAAAAAAGCGATGCATTGCATTTGGATCAAGTCTGCAAATTTAAATTTTTAAGGATTACATCAAAATAGTTTAGGGATAAGTTTTGGCTGAAAATCAACAAAATATTCTAGGCAGAATGAAAAAATATTCTACTTTTGCAAAAGTTCCCCTTTGATAAAATGTATTTTAAACCACAATTATTATTAAAAAAATAAGAATCTGTTTTTGATATGTTGACAAAAAATGATGAAAAAATAAACGGATTTCTATTTGTAGCAGTACTCCCGTTTTTGCTGTTTGCGATGTCTTATTATGGCTTTGAGTCTTCGTATGTAAGATTAAAAACCATGGAGAAGGCTCCGGACTTTATGTTCTCCTCTGTATATGCTTACAGAGTAATCCCCAATTATCTGAGTGTACATGCTACAGAGGTGGTAACCCTCATCGTAAATAATTACCTTCCTTTTCTGAAGAACTTTCTTTTAAAACAGGGAACTTTGTTTTATCACAGTATTTTTTTGATTAACAGTTTCTTTTTTGTGCTGTCTTCAATTGTTTTGCATTCACTATTCAAATTAAGTCATACAGGAGTTCTTCTACATTTGAATATCAGGAGAATGATTCACTTGCTGGCTGTTTTTTTTATTGTTATTGTGCAGTACGTTCCCACTAATTGTGATTCTATTGCAATTTTCTTTTATCTTTCAGGAGCATTACTTACGTTGAAATATTTCCAGAAGCGGAGAACCATAGATTTTATTCTTTTATGTGCGGTGGTATTTATTTCTACGTTGGCAAGAGAAACTTCATGCCTGAACATTTCTTTTTTTGCCGCAATGTGTATTGATTTTGAAAAATTGAAAAAGAAGGATTTTACTTTCATCAAAGAGCTTATATTTTTGGTGGTTGCTTTTATTATTCCTTACGCAGGACTTAGGATGATGATTCATCAGGATGTGTCTTTTGTGGAAGGAATTTATTTCCTGGATAATTTCAGCAGTCCTTTTAATATAAGCGGTCTTCTGTTTGGAACATTAAGTTTATATTTCAGTTACCTGTTGTGTAATGATGAAGGAAAAATATTGATCAGAAAATATCTGTTCTTTGCCATTCCTTACCTGGTCATGATTGCCATGGTAGGGCTTTTCTGGGAAGTCAGATTGTTTATCCCTTTGATTCTTACGGGATTTATTTTTACTTCATATCAATTTAAAAATACCATATCCGTCTAATGAGTTTATTGCACCCATATTATATCATTGCAATCATCTATATGTTGATTTTCAGTTTTCACGAAGTGTATTCCGAGAAAACGAACAAAGGGGCGCTTTATATTTTGGCGGTTTATCTTGTTATTATTGCAGGGTTTCGTGATGATGTAGGGCCGGATTATGGAAGTTATGTAGGAATTTATGTGTATTCGGATACGAAAGATTATTTGAGTATTTTTCTTTCGGCACTTTCAATAAAAGGTCCTCAGGTTGTGGAACAGGAGTGGCTCTATGTGTTGATTAATAAGATTCTTCTCAATATTTTTGATGCTCCCTTTTACATGTTAACGTTTGTAATTGCAGCACTGGTAACATTTTTTAAAACAAAATTTGTTGAAGAGAATACGCACTATCCTTTCACCTTTTTGCTTTTTGTCTTTATTCCGGGATTCTTTATTGGAGAGAGTGGTCAGATCAGACAAAATTTAGGCTGTTTCATGGCATATTGGGCCATCCGGTATATTAAAGAGCGGAATTTGTGGATGTATCTTTTATGGATTTACCTTGCAGCAGGTATTCATAATGTTTGTTATCTGATGCTTCCGATGTATTGGGTAGCCAGAATTCCACTGAATAAAATGTGGATGCTTATTTTTATTCTGATATCAGTATTCCTTTCTCCATTTGAGGTATACCGTTATTTTGGAGATTTACTGGGAAGTATAGCGTCCGAGAATACTTTGATAGACGGTTTCAACGGTTATGTTAATGAATCTGTAGAGAGGCTGAACGGAGGGTTTGGAATTCCGGAGGTAATGTTGGCTATTTGTACAGCCTTCCTCTTTGTTTTTGATACAAAAATGAAAGAAAAATATCCTTATTACGAATATCACCGGAATTATACCGTAATAGGAATCTGCTTTTACTTTATCTTTAGAAATAACCCTATCTTTTCATCCAGATTAACGGGAACTTTTCTGGCATTTTCCTATATTCTAATTCCAAATACCATGTTTGTGGTTTCTAAAGGGATGAAAGCTGCCATCCATAGTTTCATTATATTTTTGGTGATTTTTAACTTTGTGGTATTCTCCATGTTTAAAAATATTACGGCAGGAAGATTTACAATAGATCTTTATCATAACCATATTCTTCCGTAAGGTGTTTCTATATTTTATCATATATGGCTGAACAAAGAAATAGGATATTGGTTTTAGACGGTTTAAGAGGGCTTGCTATTTTGTTGGTCTTTCTTTTCCATGGATACTATATTTGGGAAAAAAATTATCCTTTTGGAGGTTTGTATAAAGATAATATCCTGGTAAAATATGGAGATCTTGGAGTACAGCTGTTTTTTCTGATTTCCGGGTTTGTTATTCTGATGTCTATGGAAAAAACACCCGGTTTTATCCAGTTTATTAAAAACAGATGGGTGAGACTTTTTCCAAGTATGCTGATCTGTTCAGTGATTATCTATATTACTGCGGGGTTCTTTTCTGAAAGACCTTTGGGAATTCCGGAGCTTAAATCTCTGCTTCCAGGAATTTTATTCGTAGACGAGGGGCTGCTTGAACGTGTTTTTAAAACAGACTTTCCCGTTTTAGAATCATCATTTTGGTCTTTATATATTGAAGTGAAATTTTATGTGATTTTTGGTGCACTTTATTATCTGTTTAAAAGAAATCTGGCATTGTTGGGGATCTTTATCATTTATTTGGTAGCCGTATCCTATCAGATCCTGGAATTCCATCATTTGCTTCCTTTAGAATTGTTGAAGTTTAAGGCTTACATTGGGAATTTTGTATATTTTGGATGGTTTGTTTCAGGGGCATTAATCTATATTTACTATAAAGAACGGGATAAACGATATCTGTATGCATTTGTTATAGCCACAATATGTGCCATGTTTTATATGTACAGGCTTCAGGATATGACAAGAAATTTATATCTTATGATGCTGGTTCTTATTTTTGTAGGGGCATTATTCTGGGATAAAATGGAACGTTTCTTTTCTATGAGACTATTCACGTTTATTGGTTTTGTAAGTTATCCTGTTTATCTATTGCATGAAAATATGATGATCTCATGGATGGTGAAGATTGATAAACATATTCCTGTTCCCTACTGGCTTCTGCCTATTATTTCTTTTTCGCTTGTTATTCCTATAGCATATCTTGTAGCAAAATATCTTGAACCTCCAATTCAGAAAAAATTAAAAGTTTTGCTTAAAAATATAAAATAAAAAAACGGTACTACTATCGTTTTTTTTATAGATATATTTCTATAATGTGTTGCTGTTAAATTTGTTATGATCTAATACTGTTTTTCATATATTTGTGATAAATAATTCCCAACCTGTGCAAGGTTTGAACTAAAAAAACAAATACACCATGATGAACAAAAATAGGAGTGAAATCACTCATATCTTCCTTTTTTCTTTTACCCGATATCATCTTTTCGGGATACAATAATCAAGTTTTAACACATTTATTCAAACAACAACGTTTATGAAAGCAAAATTTATTTCTAAAATTTTGGCAACAGCATTCTGCGTGGTGTCAACTCATGCTTTTTCGCGGGAATTTTCGCCCCCGGAAACTTATGAAAAGCCTGATGTTCTCAGGTTTAACGGTCTTGTCGCTCCATTTACTTATGATCTGGATCCGCTTATTATGATCAATCAGAACGTCAATCAGAAAGGGTTGGTGGTAATGAGTGGAAAACTTACAAAACCTTTTACCAGCGACCATATAAAACTTTCGGTAAAGTATAAGGATGCGCAAGATAATTGGGTTACCGGATGGTGTAAAACCCTGTATTCGTATAACCAGTACAATGAAATTCTTACGGTTCGTTTTGAACTTCCTGCTTCTGCTCAAAGTTCTTATCATGTAAAAGTAGAATTGAGTTCAGATACGAATCTCAGCAATTTTAATAGTGTGGTATGGGATAAGAGTATAAGTCATTATAAACTTAATGATTATGTTGCTGCCAACTGTGACCTGGATGAGAATGAATATACCATGCTTTTAACTCCCAAAAAAGAAGGATCATTGCTTACCAACAGCAGTGGAAAAGTGATTGGAGTAAAAGACAGGGTGACTTCCGCTTATTCCTGGAATAAGCTGAGCAATGTTTTGATGGATAATAAAAAAGACGATGTCGTGTTTGCGCCAACTCAGCCATCAGATCTGATAACAGATGCAAATGGGAGCAAATCTGTAAAATTGGTTAATACAGGAGCTGTCAGTGATACCTTAGGAGCTACTTCCGAATTTATTTACAATGAAGCAGCAGGGCACCCCATTCCTTACCTGTATAGCTATGATGACCCTGTATATATGTTTGCCGGTAAATTTTCAGCGAACGGGTTCTTTGTGAAATTCAGTCAATGGCCGGGAGAGCCTAATGGCCCAGGGTATTTTAATTGGAAAAATCCAAACTTTATAGAAAGCAGATACTTTAATATGTATAACAAGACATGGAAAAGTTTATCTGAATTTATTCCGGATCAGGAACCGGTTGTGATTGTATCAAGTCTTACGACCGGATTAAGAATCTATAAAAGTGATGGAACTTATATAGACCTTACTCCAAGCAGTACAAGTAATTATGGAGCTCCTTATTTCGGATATACAAACAACGTGGCGAGAAGAGGTCCCGGATCTGAAAACCTTATTATTTCCAATACCTCAGAAATGACTTTATATGGTGTGGGTGCGCTAAGGAATGATGTTAATACTTTATACCAGCCCAAAAGGTCTATGCAGGATGTTGAAAAAGAAGTATTCAAATTCATTAAATATACTGGCGTTTTTGGTTCAACTACCGCTTATGATGATACTTCAGAATGTTCGCAAGGATGTTTTACGGTTAATGCGGATGCTGTCTCAGATTATAGTGTGGCAGACTGGACCAAAGCTCCCAATAGTTATATTTTTACAGGAAAAGATAAAACAGGAAATGCTGTGGACGGTCTTTATATTCCTATTAAAAAAGCTTTCGCCATGTGGCAGAAGGATAAATATATAGGTGGATCTAATATTCCTGCAGGAACATTAACTGCAGATGTTTTATGGGAAGATGCTCATGGATTGATTAAATCAGGAACTAATTATAGCCTTGAAATGATGGGTTCAGGAGAAGATGCCAAGATAAAAGTTCCTGTTAACAAAGCTAAAAAAGGAAATGCCGTTATTGCATTAAAAGTGGGCGGGGAAGTGTATTGGTCATGGCATATCTGGGTGACAGATGATCCTACGAATGGTTCCACTTATAAAAGCTTTGCCGGGCTCAAAAGACAAAAGAAAGATGGAACGGTGGAATTGATTCCGGATTCGGATTGGGGCTGGATGGATAGAAACTTAGGAGCGATGAGTAATTCTTTAACTTCAGGAAACTGGAATAAAAATGGAGGATTGCTTTATCAATGGGGAAGAAAAGATCCTATTCCTCCTTTGACAGCTAAAGGAAATGACTCTTATGAAGTATCTGGTTCTATAGGAAGAGTAAGACATAGAAATGCTCAGTATACGACAAATTCAGTTAAAATTGATGCCCTTAGAAAATTTGTTCCATTGGCGAATGCAAATGTGAGAAATAATCTTTCTCTTGCTGTTAAAAATCCTTTAAGCCTTATCTATGTCGGGAATAACAGTGCAGATATTGCTTATTATGACAGTGGCAAGACACTCATGCTAAACTGGTTTGGGAAATCACCTGATTTTGGGAGCAATCGTCTTTCTGAGTTGAATTTATGGTCTGATAATTCAGAAGGGAAGTATAGAGATAATTATCTGGAAGATAATGATGCACAGCCCTACAAAAATAAATCTTCTTATGATCCATGTCCTAATGGTTGGCGGGTTCCTTCTGTGTTAGTGGCCAATGCAGGATCAAAGACTTATATTGATGATATAAGAATTGACTTTTCTCCTTTAGGGGTAAAAACCAATATGGGTAAGAATACTTTCGAGGCCAATACGTATCAGATCATCAAACCTACAGATGCAGGAGCGCCTAACTTTATGAAAGGATTTAAACTGTACACTAACGTAGGATATGATCTTTCCAATGTGGGTGGATTTAATATGGGTAAATTTCCAGGTACCGGACAATTGCTTATCAACAGACATGAAGGTCAGTATACAGATCAGCATCATACCGCTTTATGGACAGCAACTATGACCAGACATTTCGATGCCTCCCCATCCATAGTAGCCAGAGCATTATTTATGGTTCCTGACAAAGAGCAGCCTGATATTCCGGATTCAAATTACCCGAATATTAACGGAAGATATTTCTATCAGCCCTTATCTATGGGAGAAACTTCAGGTGCTAATGGTTGCAGATGTATCAAGGATCCTTTATATGTAGTGAACGATTATGATTTCCCTACAGATTTCTTTGCAGAAGGACAATATATGGAAGGATTAGATAATCCGAACACCTATACAATAGTAAAATCTACTGGTGAATCTACTCTTGAAATTCCAATCAGTAAAGCTTTTTCAGCTCAGAGTCAATTGCTGAATAATCCTGATATTTTAAATGCATCAAGCTTTGATAATTTAAAAACAAATGTTCTATGGACAACGGATACAGGTCTCATTAAGCAGGTTTCCGTAGATCAGCCGGGTTCTATATCTGCAATCAGCAGCTCAAAGATAAAAGTAATCATTAATCCAAACAAAAGCGGGAATGCTGTCGTTACTCTACACAACGGAAGTATCACCAACCCGGTATATTGGAGCTGGCATATCTGGGTGACCAATACAGCTATTACATCTAATCGCTATATAACAGATCAGCCGGATGCTAACGCCGTGAACTATATAAACTTTGCCAAAAGAAGTGAAGTTCTGGATACTGAAATCATGGATAGAAATTTAGGGGCGGTAGAAGTATTTCCGACCATTAATGGAGATAACTTAAACCCTGAGACAGCATTGCCAGGCTCTCCGGAACAAATTATGTTATCTGGCGGACTTCATTATCAATGGGGAAGAAAAGACCCTATTCCAACCTATAGAACGGCATCAGATATTGATTATGGTCAATATCGTTATAAAACAGATGCTGTAAAATACTGGACAGGAACTACTGCTGCAAACGGGACCATTACTTATGCCCCTTTAATTGAATCAAATTATAATACC
The DNA here is from genome assembly GCF_003815715.1 of Chryseobacterium sp. G0162. Taxonomy (NCBI): domain Bacteria; kingdom Pseudomonadati; phylum Bacteroidota; class Flavobacteriia; order Flavobacteriales; family Weeksellaceae; genus Chryseobacterium; species Chryseobacterium sp. G0162. The sequence continues at coordinate 2,870,006 of NZ_CP033922.1, forward strand.
AATTATATTAGACCCTATGCTACTTATAGTAATTCTGCCAATGCGAATGTTGTAGCTACAGATAAACCTTCTGAAAAAATAGCAAAAGTACTATCATACTCAGTGAAAAATCCATTGGCCTTTATGGTACCAAGTACATTAGATGCTACCGGAAAAGGTTCAGACTGGCTGGCTTCAGAGCCTAATTTAGCTGCCGACCGTTGGGGAAGAGGTGATAAAAAATCTCCTTTTGATCCTTGTCCGGAAGGATGGAGAATCCCGGATTTAACAACCGTTTCGGTAATTGCTGTCCCTTCAAATCCTGTAGCACAGGAAGATTTTGGTCTTAGCCCTTGGTATAGAAAAGGATATAGAGCTGCAAGTTCATATAGAATCATTACAGACAATTTTGGAATTCAGGTGAGAGTTGGAAAGAGAAGAATTGCAGGGTTTATGTTCCCAAATAATGATTACACGATTGGTAACTATGCTATATTTACAGGAATGAGAGGATACAGAAGTGTTACCACAAATACAACACCTAATTTTGCTTCTTCTGAAGGAGATAGCAATGGAAGTCTGTACACCGGTTTCTGGACATCAGGCTTAAGTTCCAATTTCAATGGCAGACCCATTAACCTGCTTCTCAAAAAGTATGACAGTGGAGTGCCTCAAAATTTTATTCAGGCATTTCATGATAATAATGACCCTTATTTCGGAGCAAGCTGCCGTTGTGTAAAAGTAAAAACTGATGGAACAAATGAAGCCGGACCAATACCAAGATTGCAGGTAACTACAGTTTCTACGGCCAGAGCCACAAACATTTTGGCAAAAAAAGCTGTTGAAGAACAGATCGTTCAGAATAAACTTGAAGTATTCCCTAATCCGGTAAAGAGTATATTATACATTAAGGGAAATGATAAAGTCAAAGAATATCATTACCAAGTTTATAATATGTCTGGACAATTGGTGAAATCAGGAAAATTTGAAAATGAAAAAACAGACCTTTCTGTTTTAACCACAGGAATTTATCTTATAAGGATTAATAATTCTGAAAATGTAGTGAAGATCATTAAGGAATAAATAATCTGTTCCATAAGACTGTAACCGGGAGATTTTTCTTCCGGTTTTTTTATGCCCTTATTACATCCCGAATCCAGAGTGTTGGATAACTTTTCTATTGATTATTAAAATGTTAAGAGTATTACTTTTGTTCTTTTTGGTGTATTTTTTGATTCTTGTTGTTTAATTGTTATTAATAAAATGATTATGTTGAATTATTTGTTTAATAATTAATTTAATTGATTGTAATTGGCGTATTATGTGGCTTTTTTATATCAAAAGTATAGGGGTGTACTTGTGTTTATATAAAAATCATTGACATGAAAAAATCAGTATTAAAAAAATGGAGGGCAATCATTTGCCTGGTATTGGTATGTATCTGTTTTATCAGGGGTATGACGATGGAAAAGCAAGCGGTTTCAATAGAAAAGCTTACAAAAACAGATCAGGATACAATAATTAAACCTTCAGCTGAAAAAAGGATTCAAACTAAGGTCAGGAATTCAAATCCCGATAAAAAAATTATTAATGACGAAAGAGACTGGACGAAAGCTCCCAATAGCTATCTCTTTGATCCCGCTCAAAATAACGAAGGTTTATATATTCCTGTAAAAAAGGCGTACGCGATGTGGCAACAGGATAAAATTCTTGGAGCCTCGGGAATCCCTGCAGGACAAGCTACGGCAGATGTTCTTTGGGAAGATAATCCGGGATTGATAAAATCGGGAACAGACTATCTTTTGGAAATACTAGGCTCCGGAGATAATGCTAAAATAAAAGTTCCCATTAATAAATCCAAAGAAGGAAATGCAGTAGTTACCTTAAAGATCAATGGAGAAGTTTTTTGGTCATGGCATATTTGGGTTACGGATACTCCTGAAAATGGATCTACTTATAAGAGTTTTACGGGAGTCTCAAGACAAAGAAACAACGGAACTGTAGAATTGATTCCCGACTCAGAATGGAGGTGGATGGATCGAAATTTGGGTGCAATCGGAAGTTCGATTACTGCAACGGAATGGACTAAAAATGGAGGATTGTTATATCAATGGGGGAGAAAAGATCCCATTCCTCCTTTGGCTTTAAAAGGAGACGATTTTTATGAGGTTTCAGGATCAATAGGGCGGGTACGTCACAGAGGGGCTAAAAATTTTACCGGAGCCGTAAAAATTGATGATCTTAGAAAGTTTGTTCTGCTTTCCAATGCTGAGGTAAGCAATAATGTAAAGCTTTCCATTAAGAATCCGATAAGCCTTATTTACGTTAATAAAGATGATAATTCAGGACCGGCTTACTATAATAACAATACTGCCTTAATGGTGAACTGGTTTGGGAAATCTGCTTCAATTCCGGATGCACAGCTTTCAGAATTAAATTTATGGTCAGACAACGCTCAGGGAAAGGTGAGTGCAAACTATAACGATGACAGCAGTGCAAAACCTTATCAGGATAAATCTTCCTATGATCCATGTCCGAATGGATGGCGAATTCCTTCTATGTTGGTTGCTAATTTAGCTTCTCAAACCTATATAGATGACGTGAGAATAGACTTTTCACCATTTGGAGTAAGAACAAATATGGGGAAAAATACTTTTGAAGCCAATAAATATCAGGTGATAAAACCAACGGATGCAAACACTCCAAACTATATGAAAGGCTTTAAATTATACGCTAATACGGGCTTTGATTTATCCAATGTGAATGGCTTTAATATGGGGCTTTTTCCTGGAACGGGCCAATTAGCGCTCACTGTTCATCAAGGGCAATATACAGATCAGCACCATACCGGTTTGTGGACCGCAACTATGGCTAAACATTTTGATAATACTCCTGTTGTGGGAGCCCGGGCGCTGTTTATGGTTCCGGATAAAGGTCAACCCGATGTTCCGGATGCTGCTTTTCCGAATGTGAAAGGAAGGTATTGGTATATGCCGCTGGCAGCAGGTGAAACTTCGGGAGCAAATGCATGCAGATGTATAAAAGATCCACTGTATGTTGTGGATAGTTACGATTTTCCAACAGAATATTTGCCTGCTGTTGTTGAATTTAAAGAAGGAATTAACAATCCAAATACCTATCAGCTTGTAAAGAATACAACGCCAACTCTCCTTGAAATACCTGTGAGTAAAGCATTTTCTGTTCAAAGTGAAATTTTGAATAATAAAGATATTCTTTCCTTATCAAGTTTCAATAATTTAAAAGCAAACGTTCTTTGGAGTACGAATACGGCTTTGGTCAGTAAAGTAACAATCCCAGGAGGTTCACCAAGCTCATTGGACGGGATTCCAAACACTAAAATTCTAGTTACGATTAATCCTAATCAAAGCGGAAATGCGGTGATTACGTTGCATAACGGAAGTATTACAAGTCCTGTATATTGGAGTTGGCATATTTGGGTAACAGATACTCCCATTGCTTCTAATGCCTATACTACAGAACTACCTAATACAGCTGTAACTAATTATGTAAATTACGTGGATAAAGGTTCATCCCCGTTGCAGACAGAATTTATGGATAGAAATTTAGGAGCTACCGATGCTTTTCCCGTAGTTGCTAATCCATTAACGCCTACTGCAGTTGAACTTTCAAAAATCCGGGCTTCAACTGGAATGCATTATCAATGGGGAAGAAAAGACCCTATTCCTACTTTTCAATATGCAGACAACAGAGCTTCATTTAATATATTTTTGGGAACAGCAGGGGCAGATGGAACAGTAGCTTATACTTCTTTAACAGGAGCAGCCTATAATAATTTGGGCGGAAGCTATATCGTACCATTCAATACTTATACAAATGCTGCCAATGCAAACGTATTGCCTAAAGATAAAATAGCAGATAAGATTTCAAAAGTTTTAACCTATTCAGTTAGAAATCCTTTAGTTTATATGATACCAAGCACTTTCGCTGCTTATAACAGTGCAACCCCAAACTTTACCAATGGAACAGATTGGTTGGCAGATGAACCTAATTTAGCGCCAGACCGATGGGGAAGAGGAACAAAGAAATCACCTTTTGATCCATGTCCGGAAGGATGGCGTATCCCGGATCTTACCGGAACTTCTATTACAACGAATCAGGATTTTGGGATTTCACCCTGGTATAAAAAAGATAAGAATGTAGCAACAGCATTGAGTGTGCTTAACGATTATTTAGGGACAAGGGTCAGAAACCCAAGTACCACTTCTACCATCGGATATGCTTTTAATGACCAGTCATACAGCGTGGGAAGTTATCCGAATTCAGGATCCAGAGGCTTCCGAAGTGTCATTGGCAATCAAAGTGCAGCAGGAAGTTTCAATGTGATTAATTTTCAATATCCGGGAATCTGGACGGGAGCTTTGTTGTCAAATTATATAGGAAGATCGATCAATATTCTTTGGGATGCTGCTTCTACAGCGAATCGTATGTTAGCTTTCCATGATAACAATGATCCGTATTTTGGGATGAATTGCAGATGTGTAAAAATGAAATTTGATGCCAGTGGGAACGAATTGGGACCCATTCCTAAAGATCAGGTGACGACTTTACCTGCATCAAAGAACGAGATCCCCAAAGAACTAATTACTTTCAATGAAGAACCGTTGAGGTAAAAAATAAAATTTATGGAAGAAACCCTAAAAAACATGCCGGTTCACTATAGGGCCGGCTTTATTGTTTGCTTATATGTGGCAAAAACGAAATTTCTTTTCAGGGGACTTGGGAATCTTGTTAAAAAAAAGAAATATATGTCTGTAGATAACTGTAAATTCATAATTTTAGCACTTGTAAAATTGTGAAAAATTAGACCGTTTCTTACTCTTATTGTTTCGCAGGTTTTAAAAATACACTATGAGGTTAGAAAAGTTTGTACAACATTTTAATAGTAAGATCTTTATTTATTTTCTTATTGCCATTACGGCAATTTATACCCTAGCATTTACCCTTGTATTTAATCTTAAAGACGACGGATATATTCTGGCAGACTGGCTCATAAATTATGAAGACGGTGGGTTTAAAAGAAGAGGTTTATCCGGGAGTTTCTTTTTTATTCTACAGGATATAACAGGGCTTAGTCTTAATTATATTGTTTACTTTTTTCAATTTATTATTATTTCGCTGTTCTTTTGGTGTTATACAAAACTCATTAGGTATAAAATAACAGATCTGTTGTATCTCTCACTTTTATTGTCGTCCATTGGTTTTGTAGGTCTGCTGAATACTGTAACCTATGTAGGAAAGAAAGAATTTATTGTATTTCTTTTGTTTACTTACTTTGTATACCTTTTAGATAATGATAAGCTTTCAAAATATAAAGAATATCTCTTCTGTATACTGCTTTTTATAAGTACACTTTTGCATGAGGTTACCCTATTTTATGTCCCTTATTTTGCAATCGCGCTCTATGTGAAAAATGGAAAGCTGGAAATTAAAAGATATATCAAGTTCTTTATGGCGGTAATTATTCCTGCTGCAGCCATTATTGTATTTGGAAAAAATGTAAATGAAGGAATGTCGCTGGAAATACTGAACAGAAGAGGGGTGTATCCAACTTATGGAATCTTTTATTGGGATATTGATGAAAGACAATATATTAAAGAACATCTTAATGAATATCTGCTTTACTTTATCAGTTTAGGGATAAGTGTATTTCATATCGGCTATTATTTAAAATATCTAAAGGGCCGAAAGATTTTATATATTTTATTAATCGGAGCCTTTATCTTTTCATTTCCACTATTTTATCTGGCTATAGACTGGGGTAGATGGATGTACATTCACATGATGCTGATCATTATCCTTTTTGCCATGATGCTGAAAAAAGGGACCTCTATATATGCTTATGAAGCCGTAATTATTGACCGGAAATTTTATATAACAATAGCTATAATACTGTTATCCTTACTATATAGAGTAGAAATGTCCGGGATGGGCTTCACGTTCGAAGGAGTATTTTACAGACTGTTTGTTGCCCCTCTGGAATTATTAAATAAAATGTGATTTCAAAAAGTATATAATAAAAAAGCTTTACTTTTGCAAAAAATTTTTTTTAGAATGTCAAAAAATTTAGTAATCGTAGAGTCCCCGGCAAAGGCAAAAACTATTCAGAAATATTTAGGTAAGGATTTTGAAGTGAAATCCAGTTTCGGTCATATCCGGGACTTACCTAAAAAAGGAATGGGAATAGATCTTGCCACCTTTAGTCCTGATTACGAAGTTTCAGCAGACAAGAAGAAATTGGTAACAGAATTAAAGGCCGCAGTAAAGAAAGCAGAAATGGTTTGGCTGGCTTCCGATGAGGACCGCGAAGGAGAAGCTATTGCATGGCACTTAGCAGATGAATTGAAACTGAAGCCCGAAAACAGAAAAAGAATTGTTTTCCACGAGATTACTAAAAATGCCATTCTAAAAGCAATTGAAAATCCAAGGGATATTGATCAGAACTTAGTGAATGCCCAGCAGGCAAGAAGAGTGCTGGACAGAATTGTAGGTTTTGAAATGTCTCCGGTTTTATGGAAGAAAGTAAAACCAGGACTATCAGCAGGAAGAGTGCAGTCGGTAGCCGTAAGATTAATTGTTGAAAGAGAAAAAGAAATCCGTGAATTTGTACCCAAAGCAAGTTTTAAACTTGACGGAATTTTCTTAAACAATACAGAGCAGGAAATTGCTGCCAAACTGAAAAGAGACTTCGAAAAAGAAGCTGAGGCTGAAAAATTTCTGGAACAGGCTAAAACTACAGAATTTAAAGTTCTGAATGTTGAAACAAAACCGGGAACACGTTCTGCATCCGCTCCTTTTACCACTTCCACACTACAGCAGGAAGCTTCATCCAGATTGGGGTACAATGTGACCAATACAATGCGTCTGGCTCAGAGATTATACGAAGAAGGATTCATTACCTATATGAGAACAGACTCCGTAAACCTTTCCCAGGAAGCAATTGAAGGGGCTAAGAAACAAATTATCTCAGAATACGGAGCTGAATATTCTTCTCCAAGAAACTATACTACAAAATCAGCTTCTGCACAGGAAGCCCACGAAGCCATTCGTCCTACGGATTTCGGAGTGAAAAGCATTGGAGACGCACAGTTGAATAAACTGTACCAATTGATCTACAGAAGAACACTAGCTTCTCAGATGTCGAATGCTAAAATTGAAAAAACGGTCATCGAAATCGGAAATACTTCATTGCCACACCATTTTGAAGCACAGGGAGAAGTCATTATTTTTGATGGTTTCCTGAAAGCTTACGGGATTGTAAAAACTGAAGAAGATGATGAGGAAAACAATGAAAAACTATTACCAAAAGTAAAAGTTGGTGAAGTGCTAAGCTACAAATCCATTACGGCAACAGAAAAATTCACAAGACCAAGTGCAAGATATACGGAAGCCGGATTAGTCAGAAAGCTTGAAGAATTAGGGATTGGTAGACCCTCTACTTATGCTCCAACGATTCAGACGATTCAGAACAGAGAATATGTAGATAAAAGAGAAATAGAACCGAATACCCGTGAAGTCATCAAAATGTCTTTAGTAAAAGACACAATCAAGAAAGTAGTTCTGGATGAAAAATTTGGTGGCGATAAAAATAAATTCATTCCTACAGATATAGGAGAAGTTGTAAATGACTTCTTGACAGATAACTTTAAAGAAATCCTGGATTATGGTTTCACGGCAAGAGTAGAAGAAAGTTTCGACGAAATTGCAAGCGGAGATCAAAAATGGAAGGAAATGATGACGAATTTCTACTCAAAATTCCACCCGAGAATTGAAGATGTAGAAGAAAATGCAGACCGTGCAACAGGAGACAGGCTTTTAGGAGTTGATCCGAAGACCGGTAAAAATGTTCATGCCAGAATCGGAAGATTTGGTGCGATGATCCAGATTGGAGAAACAGATGATGAAGAAAAGCCAATCTTTGCATCATTAATGTCCGGACAAAATATTGCAACCATTACCTTTGAAGAGGCATTGGAACTATTTAAATTGCCTTTTGAATTGAATGAGTTTGAAGGAAATGCAGTTTCTGTGGGTGTAGGAAGATTCGGACCTTATGTGAAATGGGGAGAAACGTTTATCAGTATTCCAAAAGGTGAAGATCCGCTTTCCATAGATCAAAACCGTGCAGAGGAGATCATCAATGAGAAGAAAAAAGCAGATGCTCCGATTGCCACTTATAAAGGAGAGCCTGTAACCAAGGGATCAGGAAGATTCGGACCATTTATCAAGTACAAAGACATTTTTATCAATGTACCGAAGAAATACAATTTCGATAATCTTTCTCAGGGTGATATCAATGAGCTGATTGATGCTAAACTGGAAAAAGAGGCTAACCGATACATCCAGCAATGGGAAAAAGAAAAAATTTCCCTTGAAAATGGAAGATGGGGACCTTTCATTAAGTTTGGTAAAGCCATGTTCAAAATTCCGAAGAAAAGTGATGATACCAAATATGACGCAGAAGAATTGAAAGAAATTTCTCTGGATGAAGTTAAAAAATGGATCACCGATCAGGATAAAAATGCTTTTGCAGAAAAGAAAAAACCTGCAGCAAAAAAGGCAACAACTGCTAAGAAAACTACAGCTGCTAAAAAACCTGCTGCTAAGAAGAAATAATATTAATTATATAATACAAAGCCGTTAACAAATAGTGTTAGCGGCTTTTTTTGCGAATAAAAGTCCCCACAGGATTTTCAGTTGCTGCGTTTTTTTGTATGTTTGTTAGATCAAGAAATTATTAAACGATTATATTTTTAGGTTAAAATATGGATTTTGAAGACTTTATCATTTCACCAAGAAATTTTAAAACAGAAAGCTGGCAGATCGGAAATCGGATTACAAAAGATATAAAAGAAGATAGTATTGTTCTTTTATTTGTTTCGGATTATAGAGGAGCAGGCGGCGATGCAGAAGTACAGGATTTTACAGCAGTCAGAAAAGAATTTTATAAACTTTCACAGTTGGATTTTGAAATTCCGATTGTGGATTTGGGTGATTTAGTCTCAGGGAAATCTGTTCAGGATACCCATTATATTTTACAGGAAGTTTTATCAGCCTGTCATTATAAAAGAGCACTTCCTGTGATTATCGGCGGCTCCAATGATTTTGCTTTTTCACTGTTCTCAGCATTGAATTTCCACCAGAAAAGCATTAATTATACCCAGATCAGCAACATTATTTCCCTTAAGCAAGGGGAGGAAATTAATGAATATACTTTTTTAGGTAAAATTTTTGGAGCTAAGAATTTTTCCATTAAAAATTATCACCATTTAGGCTATCAGAAACATTTAAATGAAATGGATTCTGTGCGGTTGATTAAAGAAGTGGAGTTTGATATCATCCGTCTAGCAGAAATGATGAACTCAACTGAAAAAACAGAACCTTTCTTCAGAAAAGCAGATCTGGTGACGGTAAATTGTGATGCTATAGAAAGTTTCAGTGATCCATTTTCTATGAATCCACAGGTTAATGGACTGAACAGAAGAGAAATTTGCGCTTACATGAAAGAGATCGGGCTGAGCGAAAACCTGAAAACAGTAGGAATCTTTAATTATAATATCTATTCGGAAAATCAACTGAATCATCAGCTGCTAGCACAAATGCTATGGTATCTGATTGAAGGGTTCAATATCCAGCAGTCCCACCCCAAAGAAAGACAATATGAATTGTTTTATGTTTTAATTGATGACAGGCAATTTGCATTTAAGCGTGATACTTTCAGTAATTTGTGGTATTTTGGTGACGATGAAAATATAGAAAACTGCATTCCCTGTTCAAGAAAGGATTTTGATGATGCTAAAAAAGGCTGGTTGAATGCAAGACTGACGAAATTTTAATGTATGGTGAATGTTCCCCCAAGAATTTCAATTATTGTTCCCGTTTATAATGTCGAAAATTATTTGGCAAAATGCCTCGATTCCCTGGTGAATCAAACCCATCAGAATATTGAGATTCTTGTAGTAGATGATGGAAGTAAAGATCGTTCCGGGGAAATCATTAAAGGTTATGGGGATAAATATTCCGACAAAATAAAAACCTTTACCAAAGAAAATGGAGGATTAAGTGATGCCAGAAACTTTGGGTTGGAAAAAGCAACAGGAGAATATATTGGTTTTGTAGACAGTGATGACTATGTTACGGAAACCATGTTTGAAGAAATGCTTCATCTGGCTGAAAAACATCAGGCAGAAATGGTAATCTGTAATATTCAGAAAGTTGATGAAAATGGGAAGGTAACCCAAAAGCTGACACAAATTCCCAATATGCCAGAAAAAATAAAATTGGAAGAGCATTTCTCTGTTTTTTCGGATATCAGTTATTTTGCCTGCAATAAATTATTCAAAAAAGAGCTTTTTGAACAGAAAAGGTTTAAAAAAGGAGTTCATTTTGAAGATATTCAGTTGATTCCACAATTGTTACTGGAATGTGAAACGATTGCGCAGACGCAAGGTTTTCACTATCAATATCTTGAGCGTACGGATTCTATCACTAAAACCCATACGGAAAAAGGACTTGATATATTAAAGGCGGTGCAAGATGTAGAAAATGTATTTGGGAAGTCCGGGTATGCTCATAAAAGAAAAGAACTGAAAAACTTCCAGATTTTTGAAGGAGTATATTCTTTTCTGGCCTATCTGGCTTTTGTAAAAGATGAAAAGACGTTTTACAGTATGGCTGAGAAACTGTCTGTTTTCATAAGAGAAAGACAAATAAAAATTCAAGATATATTGAACTATAGTCGTTTTGGTACAAATTATCTTTTATCTTTGCCGGTGAAAAAAAAGATTTTTTATCTGTTATTTTTTGCCGGACAGAAAAAGTTGATAAGAAAATTGATATAAACACAAATGTAAGTACTATTGTTTCGGACAGTAGAACATGATGAAAGCATACATGCATCATCGGTTTAATTGGAGAGATAATGTTACTGGATAAGAAAAGAATGAAAAATTTTGAATTGTTCTTAAGCGGATCAGGGATACCTATTTTCTATGTAAAAATAGGATTAGGTTTCGTGTTTTCCTTTTTAATTACTTTTTTCTCTATACCTACTATTGTAAAGATTTCCAGAAGGAAGAACCTTATGGATGAACCAGGTATCAGAAGCTCGCACCTTAGAAAAATCCCAAATCTTGGGGGAATTGCCATCTTTTATTCCATCGGAATCTGTGCCTCTATTTTTGCATACGAGCTGTTTGACCTCTATAAATTCCTTTTTGCTTCACTGATTATCCTTCTTTATATTGGAGTGATGGATGATATTGTGGTGATGAGAGCGTACAAAAAGCTTGTGGCACAAATCCTTGTATCCTCATTAATTGTCATTGGTTCAGATATCAGAATCAGAAGCTTATTCGGAATATTCGGAGTGTTTGAATTGGGATATTTCGTAAGCGTGCTATTCAGTATTGTTACTTTTATTATTCTGATCAACGCTTTCAACCTTATTGATGGGATTGATGGGTTGGCAGGTGGATATTCCGTGATCTGTAGTGCGCTGTTTGGGATAAGTTATTATAGATTAGGTGAGTATAACTATCCTTTGGTTGTCTTATCGGTAGTAATTATAGGAACGGTTTTGGCATTTTTATATTACAATCTGTCAAATTACAGAACCAATAAAGTGTTTATGGGCGATACAGGATCCATGCTTTTAGGCTTTCTGTTGGCTTTTACTTCTATTTGTTTTATAGATATTTTTATAGATAAAAAGCTTGCCGATGTACCCAGATATCACCTGCAGTCTGCTCCGGTAGTCGCAGTAGCTATCTTGATCTTACCTATTGTGGATACGCTGAACGTAATCTTCGTAAGGCTTTACAATAAAAAATCACCTTTCGATGCTGATAAGAACCACATTCATCACAAACTTCTAAAATTAAATCTTACCCACAGAAGATCTACATTCTATATTATTGTATATTATTTAATGATTGTGGCAATAGCATATTATCTGAGACATATCAATGTGAATCTGTTGTTGTTGGTAATTGTTTCATTAGGTTTTATGGGAGCATATTTACCAGATTTGATATATCGATTGAGAAATAACAAAAATTAACAATTAAATATTACTTTTGTAAACAATATTCAAATATGATGAAGAATTTTAAGTATTTATTTTTAATATTATTACCTTTTTTACTTACCTCGTGTATCACTACAAAGGATGTAAGATATTTACAGCCCAGTGAAAGTCTTGTAATCAATGAAGAAGGTCTTGTTCCCTACAATATTCCTGTCTATAGGATTACCAAAAATGATATGCTTAACCTTAATATTGTGACCACTCCTAAAGGGGATGCAGCGCAATTTTACTCAGCTTACAATACTTCAGGCGGAATTGGAGGCGGAGGTGCAGTCAACAGTGCAGCTACAGCAGGTGGAAGAGCTGGTGGTGCAGGTGCAACTATCGGAGGAAATGTTAATTTCTATTTTAATGGATTAAAAGTGGATATCAACGGAGATATTAACGTCTTTGGGATAGGCTACATTAAAGCAGAAGGAAGAACCCTTGATGATGTTGCAAAGGAAATACAGACTAAAGTAAATGAGAACTTTCAGGAAGGAAAATCCGAAGTAAGATTAAATACAGACGGAATTACCTATTACATACTTGGCGATGTGGAAACTACAGGCCTTTCCGGAGAAAAAGTAGCGCATAAAACTACGCTTACAATTACTGAGGCATTAGCAATCAATGGTGGACTAAACAGAACAATTGATAAAAAAGAAATTGTTATCCACAGAAAACTTCCGGAAGGAATCAAAATTGCTAAAATAGACCTTACCCGTGAAGATCTGATGAACTCTCCTTACTATTATGTACAGAATGGTGACGAAATTTATCTTAATACCAGAAGAAAAAGCTTGAACGGATTCGGTAAAGATCCTATCCAGACGCTGCTTACTGGTGTAACGGCTATTACAACGGCATTAACTCTATACACAATCCTACAAAGACTTTAATCCCATGATTCCAGGAAAAGATACTAACGTAGGAAAAAGCGAAGCTCCCAAAGAAAAGTACGGAACCTTTGCGCTGTTTGATATTGAACATTTTTTAAGAAGATTACTCAAAAACTGGTATTGGTTTGCCTTTATGTTCCTTATTGGCTATGCCATTTCTTGGGTATACAGTAAATACTATGCTCAGAATGTATATGCTTCAGATTTATCCTTAAGTATTTCTAATAATACTTCAAGTTATTTTAGTCCTAATCAGTCTATTAATTTCATTTGGGGACAAGGAGGGAATCAGGATGGTGTTTACTTAAAGAAAATGCTCTTTTCCAGATCTCACAATGAATATTTGGTTAAAGAACTAAACCTTTTTGTAAATTATTCTACCAAAGGGCTTATCAAATCTACTTATCTGGATAAAGATGATTCTCCGGTTTTTCTCGAAGTTGATAAGAAGCATCTTCAACAGGTAAATTATCCAATTACATTAAGACCAAAAGGAAACGGAACATACGAGGTGGTGCTGCCGGAAGAAGGACAGTCTACAGGGTTGTATAGCTATGCAACAGAAAGTTTTCATAATATAAATACCTACAACAGGCCGGCAAATAAGATTATTAAAGTTAATGAATGGTATAATTCCCCGAATCTGAGATTTAGGTTAATTCAAAACCCGGTTACCCCTAGTATCAAATTAGATAATATTATTGTCAATTTGGCGACAGTCAACCAGAGTGTTAATGATATTGTGTCTACTATAGCAGTGAACTTTGATAAGGAGATCAATACCATCATGATTATCAATAAAAAAGGCTATAATCTTAACAGTACAGTAAATTTCTTGAATAAATCAGTTGCTGAACTTCAGAAAAAAAGACTTGAAGATAAAAATACGGTTAATAAAAATACAACGGCTTATCTACAAGGAAGCTTAAATGGAATCCGTAAAAAATTAGATTCTGCTGCCCTTGTTCTGAATTATTTGAAAACCTCAGAAAAACTTTACAATATTAAAGACAGAGACGAAAAATCTCTTGAAAAAATAAAAGATCTTGAAGCAAAAAAAGCTGATATTGTAAGCAAAATTACCTCTCTGAATACTATTAAAAGTACTCTTCAGTCACAGAATTTTGATAAAATGATTGCTACCAATGCTGCCGGTTTTGAAGATGGGTTTTTCTCCGCTTCTGTGAGCGAACTTAAGGCTTTGTATACCAAAAGATCAGAATTAGCCCAAATTTACAAACCTGCTTCCGAGCCCATGAAGGAAGTAAACAGGTTAATTAATGAAGCTAAAACAGGATCTTTTAATAGTTTAAAAAATTACTACACCAAGTATTATGATGAGATCAACAAAATTGATCGTCAGGTTTCAGATGCGAATTCGGATTTAACTTCTTATCCGGAAAAAGAAAGAAAATATCTGGATGCTGAAAGAGGGTATAATATGATTGAAGCTACATATAATAGTCTTTTAAACAGACAAAATGAAGCTCAGATGAATGTGGCAACCAATCAATCTGATATTAGTGTGATTGACCCTGCTAAGAACATTGGCCAGCCACCTGTAAGCCCTAATATTAAAATGGCAAAAGCAGCAATAATAGGAGGAATGTTGTTCTTACCCATACTGTTTATTCTGATTGGTGAAGTGCTTGATAATAAGATTAGGAATATTAAAGAATTATTGAGTGTAACGAAAATTCCACTTCTTGGTGTCATTGGAAATAACAGTAGTGAAAATATGCTTACGGTTTTGGAACAACCGAAGTCGTCTGTTTCAGAAGCGTTTAGAGGAATTCGAGCTAATATGAGATTCCTGATGAATAATGAGGATGAAAAAGGGAAAGTGATCTTGATCACTTCTTCAGTAGGAGGAGAAGGGAAAACTTATATTTCCATTAACTTGGCTTCCGTATTAGGATTAAGTGATAAAAAAACAATTCTTTTAGGGATGGACCTTAGAAAGCCAAAGATTTTTGGTGACTTTAAAATTGATAATAAATATGGTATTTCAAACTATCTTACAGGAGAAGTGAATATTGACCAGATTATTAATCATACCAAAATTCCTAATCTGGATGTTGCTACATCTGGACCCATTCCTCCGAATCCTTCAGAATTGCTGATGAGTCAGAGAAATGTTAAGTTTTTACAGGAACTGAAGGAAAAATATGATTTCATTATTATAGATTCACCGCCAGTAGGGTTGGTAGCAGATTCTTACGAACTTATGAAATATTCTGATGCCAATATCTATGTAGTTCGCCACGAATATACTGAGAAATATATGATGAAGCTCATCACGGAGAAGTATCAGAATAGTGAAATTGAACATTTAGGACTTATTTATAATGACTATAATACGAAGCAGGGCTACGGCTATGGATATGGCTACGGCTATGGCTATGGTTATGGGTATTTTGATGAGGATAAAAATTATAAAGAACCGTTATTAATTAGAATACGGAATAAGATGCAGAGAATGTTTAATAAAAAATAGAGCCTTAAACCCTCATTCGATGGGGGTTTTTTCATACTTTATATATTTTCATTCTATGGAAAAAAGAATATTTTTGCCACTTTGTCGTTTACTTTATAACAAATTATGTTTTTTTGTTTATTTTTAACTAAACATTAAGATTATCATTAATATAAAAATGTTTTATATTTGCAAAAATTAAATTTTAAAATAACCATAAATCCATATTCTTTTATGAATAAAAAATTATTGTTTAGCTTCCTTGCCTTCCTTGGAGTGGTGAGTGTTAAAGCACAAAGAAACGAATTGGGGGTTCGTCTAGGTATGAGTAACCTAGTGGGTGATGTAGGGAGCACAAGTTATATTTTACAAAAGCCGTTGGATTTAAATAGAATGTCGGATTGGGGGATCCCGTTTTATGGTGGTATTTTATATAGATTTAATTTTAACCCTCACCAAACTGTTAGATTGGATTTAGGATATAATCAGGTTCAATTTAGCGATAAAGCTGCAAAAGAAGAATATAGAAGAAATAGAAATGCATACGGGAAAAATAACGTATATGAGGCAAGTTTAATGTTTGAATATAATTTTTTCCCAGTTAATAATGAACAAATAGGTATGGTAAGCCCCTATATTTTTGGAGGTATCGGAGCTTTGATGTTTGATGCACCTAAAGCTAATCTCGCCCATGATTTCAGAAGAGATCCGGACGGTGTAGCCTTGGCTCCAATTAATGAAATGGACTTTAAAACAACTACCGAATATTCATTAGGCAAAAAAGTTACCATGCATATCCCTTTTGGTGTAGGGTTAAAGTACAAATTTAACCATACTTGGGCTATATTTGCAGAAGCAACATTTAGATACACTTTGACTGATCAGCTTGATCATAGTAAAATTCTACCTGAGGATGTGAAAAGCTCCTTTAATGCCGACATCTTGGATCCGGCTTCAGGAGGTTCTTTACTACAGTCTGGTAACTATTATGCAGTTGCTAAGGAAAGAGAAGAAGAGTTTATTAAAAAGAGAAATATTGGAGATGAAAGATCCAAAGACTGGTTGAATACATTCAGTTTAGGATTAACGTTTTCGTTCGGAAGACCTCCATGTTATTGTGATTAATTAATATGTCGTTGATTAAAGATAAAATAAATTCTGAGAATTTACCAAAACACGTAGCCATCATTATGGATGGTAATGGGAGATGGGCTAAATCTCGTGGCGAAGAAAGAAGCTTCGGTCACAAAAATGCCATTAATGCTGTAAGAAATGCTATTAATGCATGTAATGAGATCAATATCCCTTATTTAACACTGTACACATTTTCTTCAGAAAATTGGAGCCGTCCTTCTGAAGAAGTGAATACCCTCATGAATTTGCTTGTGGAAACTTTGCTGTTAGAAGCAGAGGAAATCTTTAGCAAAGGGTTGAGGATGCATGTGATAGGGAATCTTGAAAAGCTGCCCGCTTTAGTAAGAGAGCAGCTGCAACGTGTGGTAGAACTTACAAAAGAAAACACAAAAGGAAACCTTGTACTGGCGATAAGCTATGGCTCACAAAATGAAATACTGGAAGCCGTTAAAAATATCAGCTCAGATGTAAAAGAAGGGAAAGTAGAAGTAGAGAATATAGATGAAAAACTATTCGAAAACTATCTCTATACCAAAGATTTTCCTCCTGTAGATCTATTGATAAGAACTAGCGGCGAAATAAGAATAAGTAATTTCCTTCTTTGGCAGATTGCTTATGCTGAATTACAGTTTTTAAATGTTCTATGGCCGGATTTTACCAAAGATATTTTCTTCCAATGTATTGTTGATTATCAAAACAAAGAAAGAAGATACGGATTAACCGGAGAGCAGATACAAGGCCAATAAATTTTAAAGAAAAGAAAGACTCGATAAAATGAAGTTTAGACTATTACCCATCATTATGTTTGCTGCTTCTGCACATTTTTATGGACAAGTAACTCCACAAGACAGCACGAAAGTAAACAATGCTGTACATGCAGACAATGAGGTAGGTACTTACACGCTTAAAGACATTGTTGTAGATGGGGTAAAAAAATATACACCAGCTCAGATCCTTAGATTTACTGGCTTATCCAAAGGAGAAAGCGTAGACATTCCAGGGCAGAAAATCAGTAATGCTGTTAAAAAGCTTTGGGATACCCAATCCTTCTCTGAAGTGGAAGTATACGTTCAAAGTATTGAAGGACAGACTGTAGTTCTTAAATTCTATCTTCAGGATCTGAAAGAACTTGGGGAAGTGAAATTTAAGGGGAAAGGAATTGGGAAATCAAAAAGTGAGAAACTGGCAAAAGACAACAATCTGAAGCCTGGTACAAAGATTACCCAGAACTTGGTGTCAAGTCTTAAAACAAACATCCCGAAAGACTATATCAAAAAAGGTTTTGCTGATGCAAAAATCACAATCGAGGATAAAGTAAATGCCGGAGATCCTGCTTTGGTAGACTGGACGATTAATGTAGATAAGGGTAGAAAAATTAAAATCGACCATATTGAATTTGAAGGAAATCAGAGTGTAACCGATAGAAAGCTTAGAAATAAAGCTTTTAAAGAAACAAAACAAAAACGTTTCAGCATCGGTGGTATTTTGAAACCCTCTAAATTCATTGAAGATAAATATCAGGAAGACAAACAAAACCTGATCAATTATTATAACTCTTTAGGATATAGAGACGCGAAAGTCGTTTCGGATTCTGTATGGAGAAATAAGAAAAACAACTACGAAATCAATGTAAAGCTTAACGAGGGTAAAAAGTATTATATCGGTGATATTACATTCACTGGTAATACGGTTTATGCTACAGAATACTTACAGAGATTATTAGGATACAAGAAAGGAGACATCTATGATGCAGTAGGATTCAACAAAAAAGTTGGTGAAGATGGAGGTAAAGAAGATGATTCTGATATCAAATCCGTTTACATGAACAACGGATACCTTTTCTCCAATGTTACACCGGTTGAAAAATCTGTGAACGGTGATGCTGTAAACTTAGAAGTTAGAATTAACGAAGGTGAACAGGCTACCTGGAACAAAGTAACGTGGCAGGGGAATACAACAACCCATGACCACGTAATCCTTAGAGCATTAAGAACAAAACCTGGAGAATTATTCAAAAAAACTGAAATAAAGAGAACCTATTTTGATTTAGCAGGGATGTCATTCTTTGATCCACAACAGATCGGACAGGATATTCAGCCTAATCAGGTAGATAATACTGTAGATGTTAACTGGAAACTTGTAGAAAAAGGATCTTCTCAGGTTCAGTTACAGGCAGGTTACGGAGGTAACAGCTTTATTGGTACTTTAGGATTGACATTTAATAACTTCTCATTGAGAAACTTCCTTAAGTTTAAGGATTTCAAACCGGTACCACAGGGAGATGGACAAACTTTCTCTATTCAGGTGCAGGCAGGTCAGTACTTCCAGAACTATGGAGTGTCATTCGTAGAACCTTGGTTATTTGGTACAAGACCAACAGCACTTTCTGTGAGTTTAAATAACTCAAGAGTAAGATATAGTGATGGACTTGGAGGTTCTCAGAAATTAAATATATTCTCGGCAACAGTAGGTTTGAACAGACTATTGAACTGGCCGGATGACTATTTCTCTCTATATACGGGAATTCAGTTCCAGAAGTATGACTTTAATAATTATCCATTCCAGTTTGGAGAGACTACAGAATATAATGGATCAGCTAATAACTTCAGTATCAATTTAGGGTTAAGCAGAAACTCCGCCGGGATAGATCCTATCTTCCCGACAATGGGTTCGAATATTGAACTTTCTGCTAAATTAACACCGCCATATTCATTGTTCAGTAATAAAAACTACGATACAATGAAACCGATTGATAAATACAATTGGATGGAATTCTATAAGATTAAATTTAAGACAGATATCTATAACGAAATTGCCGGTAAATTGGTGTTGAGATCTTCTGCTGAAATGGGATTCATGGATGGATATAACAAAAATCTTGGAGCACCGCCATTTGAAAGATTCTATGTAGGAGGTACGGGATTATTTGGAGGTAGATATGACGGTAGAGAATTGATTCCTTTAAGAGGGTATGAAAATGCAAGTACTTATGGAGGGGAAGCTGAAGATATTACCCAAAGAGGTGGAGGAACAATCTATAACAGATTTACTTTAGAGTTAAGATACCCGATTTCAATGAACCAAACCGCTAAAATTTATGCATTAACATTTGCTGAAGGAGGTAACGTTTGGAACTCATGGAGTAATTATAATCCATTCCAATTGAAAAGATCAGTGGGTGTAGGAGTTAGAGTGTATATGGGGGCATTCGGATTGATCGGGTTCGACTTTGCTTATGGATTTGATAAGACAATGTCAGGAAACCCATCAGGATGGCGAAACCACTTCTTGATGAACCAATCATTATAATTATAAATATGAAGAACTTTAAAATAACCATCACTTTTGTATTACTCTTAATTTTTGGGTTGGGAAATGCTCAGAAAATCGGAGTGGTAGATACTAATGAAATTTTAAATAAATTACCTCAGTATAAAGAAGCCGAAGCGAGACTCAACTCTCAGATCGATACCTGGCAGTCTGAACTTCAAAACATGCAGTCAGAATATGAAAGAAAAAAAGCGGCTTTTGAAAGTGAAAAAGTGTTATTGATAGGTGACCAGCTGAAACTTCGAGAAAAAGAAGTGGTAGATCTTGATAAAAATGTCAAAACTACTACCAGCTTACGTTTCGGAGCTAATGGTGAAATAGCAAAATTGAGAACAAATCTCGTTTTACCATTTCAGGACCAGATCTGGGAAGCCATCAAAACAATGTCCGAAAAAAATGGGTTGGGCATAGTTCTTGATAAAAGCAATAACATTAGTGTTATTTTTCTTCAGGGAAAATATGATTATACAGAAAAAGTATTAACTATTTTACTGAAGGGAACAGATAAAAAAGAGAAAACTACAAGTAAAAGTAAAAAGTAAAATTGTAAGTTAACTTTTACGTAAATTTGAAATCTAAAAAAAAATTAAATTATTTATTTACCAATTATGAAAAAATTAAGTGTATTATTTGCAGCAGTAATGATGGTTGTTTCTGTAGGTATGGCAAAAGCTCAAAAAATGGCTACTTTAGATGTATTGGGAGTTCTTAATGCAATGCCTGAAAAGAAAAAAGCAGATGCTGACCTTAAAACATTCTACGATACTAAACAAGCTGAGATCAAGAAAAAATATGATGCTGGGCAAGCTAAACTAAAGCAATATAGCGAAGAAGCTCCTAAGAAGTCTGCAGACGAAAACAAAGCTAGAGAAGCTGAATTACAAAAAATTCAGGAAGAAATAGCTCAAATGCAGGATAAAGCTCAAAAAGATCTTCAAGCTAAGCAAGAAGTAGCTTTCGGACCAATTGAGAAAAAATTGAACGATGCTGTAGACAAAGTTGCTAAAGCTAACGGATATGAGTATGTAATGGATGCAAATTCACCTGCATTCCTTTACAAAGCAGGTGCTGATGCTACTGCAGCTGTAAAGAAAGAATTAGGAATTCAATAATTTCGGCAAATTAACAAAGATTTATAACACAAACCGCCTCCAAAAGAGGCGGTTTGTTTATTTTTGCGGAATGGAAAAAGAAGTATCAACTATAGTAAAAGTTAGGTTTAGCGATTGCGATCCCATCGGTCATTTGAATAATGTAAAATATCTCGATTATATGTTCAATGCCAGAGAAGATCACGTAGAGACTTTTTACGGATTTACTTATGAAGAATATACCAAACAAACAGGCTGCACATGGATTGCCATTCAAAATGAAATTGCCTATCTTAAAGAAGTAAGATACAATACTCAGGTAGTCATCAGCAGTAAAACTATCGATGTACAGGACAGAACAGCCAAAGTTGAAATCCTGATGAAAAGCTTAGATGAGAAAACAATTCATGCAGTACTTTGGGTAACCGTTATTTATTTCAATATGAAAACAAGAAAATCGGAAGTACATCCTGAAGATATAAAAGAAACTTTTAATAAGTTTTATGTAGATCTGATACAAAAAGATTTCCAATCGAGAGTTAAGTTTTTAAGATCCCAAAATGCCAAAAACTCTTAATTGATATTTCTATTGAGAATTTTTTGATCATTTAAAATTAATTATATATGAAAAAAATAGCAGTAATAGGTAGCAACGGCCAGTTAGGAAACTGTATTAGAAAGATTGCTCCCGATTTTGAAAATCAATATGAGTTTCTTTTTACAGATTCCACAATCTTAGATGTTACTAATGCGGAACAGGTAAATGACTTCTTTTACGATAATAAACCAGATTTTTGTATCAATGCTTCTGCATATACAGCGGTAGACTTGGCAGAGAAAGAAGAAGAAAAAGCTTTTGCAGTAAATGCTGATGGAGTTGCTCACCTTGCTCAGGCTTGTGCTGATTATAAAACTATCCTGATTCATGTTTCTACAGACTACGTTTTTGATGGAGATACAAACCTACCTTATTCAGAAGATGATTTTACCAATCCAATAGGAGTATACGGAGCATCAAAAAGAAAAGGAGAAGAATTAGCATTGGAAATTAATCCTAATACTATTATTCTAAGAACTTCTTGGCTATATTCTGAGTTTAACAAAAACTTTGTGAAAACAATGTTGAACCTGTTTTCTCAGAAAACCGAGTTAGGAATTGTAGCAGACCAGTTTGGTCAGCCTACAAATGCTAATGATCTTGCAGATGCTATCATGGAAATCATCGAAAATCCAAATAAAACCTTTGGGATTTTCCACTTTTCAAATTACCCGGAAACCACATGGTTTGATTTTGCGAAGAAAATTGCTGAATTCTCAAAATCCTCAATACAATTAAATGCATTAACAACCGAGCAGTATCCAACTCCTGCCAAAAGACCTGTTAGAAGTACCATGTCTCTGGATAAAATAGAAGAGATCTATAAAATTGAACCTAAACACTGGGAACACAGTCTTGAAGAATGTGTTGACATCCTTACTCAACAATAATAATATGAAAAATATAGCCATCATCTTTTCCTTAGTATGTACTCAGTTTTGGAGTGCACAAAATGTTTATCTGAGCAAGGTGGAGAAAACCGTTGACCATTCAGATAAGTTTCTGTATAAAAAAAATGAAGCAGAAACAGAATCCATCTATTTAGGAGAAGCTGAAGTCCAGGGATTCTCAAAAGATGATGCAATGGTATTTTCATTAGTATACAAAAAAGCAAAAGAGATTGGTGCGAATACTTTTGTAATAAAACCTTTTGAAAATATTGACGGATCACCTCAAGCCTTTAATGCTTCTAATTATAAGATCGCGTTATATTACACTCCAAAAGAAAAACTCAAAGTTCAGGAAGGATCAATGTATATATTTGCCTCTTCAGAGAAAGATCAGAAGATTAATATTAATAGAAAAGATTATACAATAAAGCCGAGGTCATTTTTTAAATTAAAAATTGTTCCGGGAGAAGTGTATACCATTTCAACTAAGAAACTTTTAGGTTCAACAGTACAAGTCCAGCCGAAGACAAATGATGAAAACTTATACTTTCAGGTATCATCATTAAAAATTAAGCCGGACACTTCAGGAGTTGGAGGGTTAAACCTTAAATCAGGAGATGTAATTGGCTTGGAAAAATCATATGCGGAATTTTTGAGCGCTATTTACACAGAAATGATGCCATAAAAACATTGCCAAAAGCCTTAATTTGTCTTTTACTTATACAAGAATCCTAATTGACCAAATTTTGGTTAAAATTTTTCTCCCATAGTACCAGTACTTTAAGGGTAAAACATTACCTGAGTATGAATTTTATGTTAAATAAACTTGCGTGAAATGGATGAAGTTTCTATCTTTGCCCCACTGAAAAACGAAAGGAATTCGGTAAGCGCAGAAGAGCTTTTAAATAAGCATAAACATTATACTTTACGAAAGAGACAGACGAAAAAAAAACTTTTAATTTTTAGGATTTAAAAGTTGCGAGTTAAAATAAAGTTTGTATCTTTGCAGTCCCAATTAAGGGAGCGCAGGAGTAGAGGGATTGAGGGTTAGGAAAGAGATTAAGGTTACTTAAAAAACTTTAAAATTTTCTTTCAAAACATTTGGTCGAATCAAAATAAAGTTTTACTTTTGCACTCGCAAATACGGAGCGACACTGACAGAAAGATTGCTTCGTTGAAAAGCGAAAGATATAAAGATCATTGACATACAATATAACAACCAAGTAAGGAAAAACTAAAGCGTTAAAAAACTTTGAGTGAGTCAGACAAACATACAATGGAGAGTTTGATCCTGGCTCAGGATGAACGCTAGCGGGAGGCCTAACACATGCAAGCTGAGCGGTAGAGATCTTTCGGGATCTTGAGAGCGGCGTACGGGTGCGGAACACGTGTGCAACCTGCCTTTATCAGGGGGATAGCCTTTCGAAAGGAAGATTAATACCCCATAATATAAGAAACGGCATCGTTTTTTATTGAAAACTCCGGTGGATAGAGATGGGCACGCGCAAGATTAGATAGTTGGTGAGGTAACGGCTCACCAAGTCTGCGATCTTTAGGGGGCCTGAGAGGGTGATCCCCCACACTGGTACTGAGACACGGACCAGACTCCTACGGGAGGCAGCAGTGAGGAATATTGGACAATGGGTTAGCGCCTGATCCAGCCATCCCGCGTGAAGGACGACGGCCCTATGGGTTGTAAACTTCTTTTGTATAGGGATAAACCTACTCTCGTGAGGGTAGCTGAAGGTACTATACGAATAAGCACCGGCTAACTCCGTGCCAGCAGCCGCGGTAATACGGAGGGTGCAAGCGTTATCCGGATTTATTGGGTTTAAAGGGTCCGTAGGCGGATCTGTAAGTCAGTGGTGAAATCTCACAGCTTAACTGTGAAACTGCCATTGATACTGCAGGTCTTGAGTGTTATTGAAGTAGCTGGAATAAGTAGTGTAGCGGTGAAATGCATAGATATTACTTAGAACACCAATTGCGAAGGCAGGTTACTAAGCAACAACTGACGCTGATGGACGAAAGCGTGGGGAGCGAACAGGATTAGATACCCTGGTAGTCCACGCCGTAAACGATGCTAACTCGTTTTTGGTTTTTCGGAATCAGAGACTAAGCGAAAGTGATAAGTTAGCCACCTGGGGAGTACGTTCGCAAGAATGAAACTCAAAGGAATTGACGGGGGCCCGCACAAGCGGTGGATTATGTGGTTTAATTCGATGATACGCGAGGAACCTTACCAAGGCTTAAATGGGAAATGACAGGTTTAGAAATAGACTTTTCTTCGGACATTTTTCAAGGTGCTGCATGGTTGTCGTCAGCTCGTGCCGTGAGGTGTTAGGTTAAGTCCTGCAACGAGCGCAACCCCTGTCACTAGTTGCCATCATTAAGTTGGGGACTCTAGTGAGACTGCCTACGCAAGTAGAGAGGAAGGTGGGGATGACGTCAAATCATCACGGCCCTTACGCCTTGGGCCACACACGTAA